>DATFWE010000225.1:0-21250 GCA_035259575.1 Haliangiales bacterium | reverse complement strand
CGGCGGCTCGGGCGGCCCGAACGCGTCGCGCAGCCGCCGCAACGCCCGCGCCAGCGCCGACGCGCCTGTCCGCCGCGAGCCCGCCATGCGCGCATCTTACAATGGGGGGATCGACTTCAGCTCGTCTAGGCGGCGGTAGCCGCCGGTCGGCGCCGCCGCCGACGTCGGGCCGAGCTTGACCGGGAAGCCGGCCACGAAGTCGAGGCCCGACTTGCCCTCGCTGCCGACGGTCACCGGCGTGGGCGCGCCCAGCGTCGGCCACGCCCCGCACACCTCGCCCGCGTCGCAGATGAGATTGTCGTTGTCCGAATCGGTGCCCGCGACGATCGCGTACTGGCCGGGCGGCACATCGGTGAACTGGAACGAGAACGCGCCGCCGGCGCTGCGCCCGCGCACCTGGCCGACGGTCTTCAGGGTCGAGTCGAGGAGCAGGACGTAGAGGTACCCCATGTCCCCCACCGTCTGCGTCGCGCCCACCTGCATCGACACCGGGATCTTCACCTGCCCGCCGCCGTCGAGGGTGAACTTGATGGACGCGGAGTAGGGCCCGCCGGCGAGGCCGGTGCGGTCGACCGCCGCCGTGTACGGGCCGAGCCCGCTCGCGTCGACGGCGCCGGCGACGACGGTGAGCCAGGGCGCGTCGCTCGTGACGCCCGTGACGCGCAGGCTGCCCGTCCCCTGCTTGGACGCGGCCAGCGCGACGCTCGTCGACGTCGCCCCGAAGTCGACCCGCCCCGGAGATACGTCGAGCCCGGTCGCCGGCGGGGCGCCGCACTGCGTCTGCGCTGCCCGCACCGACGCGAACGCGTCGACGAGACCGTAGCCGAACACGTCGTCGCGGCCGGGCGGGCCGAGGTCGGTCGTCATCTGTCCGCCCGCGAGGAGCGCGTCGACCTGCGCCGGCGTCAGCGACGGGCACACCGCCTTCATGAGCGCGATCACGCCCGCCACGTGCGGCGCGGCCATCGACGTGCCCTGGTAGAACACCCACGTCGGCTGGCGCGTGCCGCTGGAGTCGTCGACGAGCGTGGACAGCACGCCGTCGACGTAGCCGTTGCCGTCGGAGTCCACGCTCGTGTCGCCGCCGGGCGCCGCGATCGCGACGTGCGGGCCGGTGTTCGAGTAGGGGGCCTTCGCCCCGGACATCGTCACGGCGCTCACCGAGATGACGCCGTCGTACGACGCCGGGTATCCGGGCTCGGCCGAGCTCTCGTTGCCGGCGGCGGCGACGACGATCATCCCGGCGGCGCGCGCCGCCGCGTAGGCGTCCTGCGCGGCCTGCGAGAAGCAGTTCTGGCAGCCGAGGGACAGGTTCGCGACGTCCGCCGGCTTGGACGGCACGGTGCCCGAGTCGTTGCTCAGCCCGGCGGCGTAGCGCACCCCCTGGATGATGTCGTACGACGTCCCGCCGCCGACGCCGAGGACGCGGACCGGCATGATCTTGGCACCCCATGAGACGCCGGCGACGCCGTTGCCGTCGTTCGAGCGGGCCGCGATGGTTCCGGCGACGTGGGTGCCGTGCCACGAGCTCTGCCCCGCGGCGGCCGCGTCGCCCGGATCGTCCGGATCGGCGTCGATGCCATCGCCGTCGCGGGACTTCGCCGGGTCGGAGATGAAGTCGTACCCGGCGATGAGCTGGCCGGCGAGGTCGGGGTGGGCGAGGAAGACGCCGGTGTCGATCACCGCCACGACGACGCTGCCGGCGTCGGGCGTGCCGGTCGTGACGTCCCACGCCTGCGGCAGGTTGATGAGCGGATAGTGCCACTGGTACGGGTAGAGCTTGTCGTTGGGCACGGCCGACGCGTGGTGGATGTAGTTGGGGTCGGCGGTGCGGATGTCGGCGCGGGCGCGGAGGGCCTTGATCGCGAGGAGCGTTTCGCGCTTGGCGGCGAGGACGGGGTCGAGCGGGGCGCCGAACGGGCCGATCGCCTCGGGCATGATGCCGAGCGCGGTGAAGGCGGCGGCGCGCGTCCGCGCCGTCGCGCCGAGGCCGAGCAGCGCCGGACGGCCGCGCGCCGCGCCCGCCAGCGGGACAAGCCCGAGCGCGGCGGCGCGCTGGGTGAGCTCGTCGCCGCTGCCGCCCGCCGGAGCGAGCGCCGCTTCGTCGAACTGGACGACGACCTCGCCCGGGACGAACTCGCTCTCCAGGCGAAGGCCGTTCGCGTCGCCCGGGACGGGGTTCGCGCCGATGGTCATCACGTAGTTGGACGCGCCGGACGCCGCCGCGACCACGACGAAATAATCGCCGCCGGCGGGGATGGTCACCGTCTCGCTGCCGCCCGAGCCCATCGAGGTCGCGATCGGGGTATCCACGTTCGCGGCGGTATAAAGGTAGAGGTCCAGGTCGCCTTTCTGGGGATCGGCGATGGCGAGGGTCACGACCTCCCCGGCGGCGAAGCTGCCGCGGTAAACGTCGAGCTTGTCGTCGGCGGCGCTGGCGTGTCCGCCCACCGTGACGGCGCTCGGAACCATCTGCGCGGTCGCGGGCGAGTCGTTCGGCGTGGAGGGGGCGTTGACGTCGGCGGTGTCAGAGTCGACGACCTGGCCGCCGGCCGCGTGGACCGTGCCGGAGACGGTGGCGGAGCCCGTGGACGCCTTCGCGGTGAAGGTCACGCCGGTGACGTCGGCTCCCTTCACGGTCACCGACTGGGTGGCCGGGGTGAAGGTGACGCCCGCCTTGGTCGGCGTGACGGTGTAGGCGCCGTCGGCGACGCCCGTGAACGAGAAGGCGCCGTTCGCATCGGCGGTGGCGGTCTTCGCGCCCAGGGTGACCGTCGCGCCCGCCCCGGTCGCCGCGGGGGTGATGGAACCGCTCACGGCGTGCGCGTCCGTCGTGGTGGTGGGGCCGCCCCCGTCGTGGCTGCAGGCGGAGACGGCGAGGGTAAGGGCTACAGCCGCGGCGGCACTGATGCGACGCGTCATCGACATGCACGGATCTCCTGGGCGGTTATCCGTAAGAGCGGAGGCGCCGGCGATGTCGCACGCATTTCGCCCGGGCGAGGCGAAGGCCGGCGAGTCGCGGGGTTCGGGGCCGAATGTCAGGGGGGCGTGCTATCGCTCGCGAACGCTGAGGGGGGGATGATGACGACGCAGTTCAGGGACGGCGTGCAGCTAACGTTCGACGGCGGCACGGTGCTCGTACGATCGCCGGGCGAGCTCGAGGGTGCGCCCGGCCTGCTGTGGGATCCGCGGGTGCGAGCGTACCGGGCGCCCGCGTGGCGCCACGGTGCGGTGGCGGCGGCCCTGGGGAGGCTGGGAATTCCTTGCCACGACACCGTGCGGGCTCCGCTGGTCGCCACGCGAGACTGGCGGCACGTGGAGCTGCGCCCGTACCAGCAGGCCGCGCTCCTCGCATGGGAAATGTCGCGGCGTCGGGGCGTGGTCGTCCTTCCCACGGGGAGCGGAAAGACGCGGCTCGCCATTGCCGCTATGGCCGGAACGAGGCTTGCCACGCTGTGCCTGGTTCCCACGCGCGTTCTCCTCGAGCAATGGATACGCGAGATTGCGACGTTTCGACCCGGTCGCGTGGGTTGCTTCGGGGACGGCGCCCATACCCTCGAGCCCATCACCGTGGCGACGTTCGAGAGCGCCTATCGCTACATGCCGGTTCTGGGAAACCGTTTCGATCTCCTGATCGTCGACGAGGTCCACCACTTCGGCAACGGCCTCCGCGACGAAGCGCTCGAGATGTCGACCGCCGCCGCGCGACTCGGGCTCACCGCGACGCCGCCGAGGCACGGCGCGGCGGCTGCGCGCCTCGAGGAGCTGATCGGCCCGACCGTGCACGAGCTCGCGATCGGCGACCTGGTCGGCGGGTACCTCGCACCCTTCGACGCGATCGCGATGTACCTCGCACTGACGCAGCTGGAACGCGCCCGCTACGACGAGCTGATCGCGCGGTTCCGCGCCGTGCATTCGGCGTTTCGGCGGCTGGCGCCCGAGGGAAGCTGGTCGGAATTCGTGCGCACGGCGGTGCGTACCGACGAGGGGCGCCGCGCCCTGTCGGCCTGGCGGCAGGCGCGCAGGCTGCTCGCGTTCACCCAGAGCAAGCGCGAGGCGGTGCGGACGCTCCTCGCGCGACATCGGGACGCGCGGACGCTCGTCTTCACCGCGGACAACGAAACCGCATACGCCATCGCGCGCGAGCACCTCATCGTGCCGCTCACCTGCGACATCGGCCGCAAGGAGCGCGAGGAGGTCCTCTTGCGGTTCCGCGCCGGAGAGCTGCGCTCGCTGGTGTCCGCGCGCGTGCTCAACGAGGGGCTCGATGTTCCGGATGCCGACGTGGCCATCATCGTGGGTGGGACGCTCGGCGAGCGCGAGCACGTGCAGCGCGTGGGGCGTTTGCTCCGACCTGGGCCGGGGAAGCGCGCGCTGATCTATGAGCTCGTCACCCCTCAGACCATGGAGATCCAGCAGGCGCGCCGGAGGCGCAAGGGACTTGCTCCCCGCGTCGCTCCTCCTATGTAGCGTGCGCGGCGACGAGCTGGTCCCCCGTTTTCTCGGGGAGGGCGACCACCCGTGGCTGCGCCTGCTGCTCGAAGAATACGACCGCTTCGTGGGCCGACCCCAGCGCGAGCTGGACGAACGCGTGAGCGAGCCGCTGGACGGATGCGCGGCGTTCGACAAGCAGCGTCTTGCCGCCTTCGTCTTGCGAAGATTGTCCCGCGCCGGCGCGAAATCGGCCGTGCCGCCCGTGCGCGCGCGAGCGGTCGTTTTCGGGGAGGCGGCGCGGCGGCTCGAGCCGCGCGAAAACATCCTGGCGAGCGCCGCCGCGAGTGTCGACGTGTCCCCGAACGCGCTCGAGGCGTCCCTGTTTGCGGACCTTCCCGGGGAGCGACTGGTCGCCGCGCTCGAACGTCCGCCGTCCCCGCTCGAGCTGGCGCTGCGCGCCAACCTCGCGCTGGCGCAGGGCTTCCTCGCGCGCGCGTCCGCAGTCAAGATCGAGATGGAGGGCAACGCCCGGGCGGTCGTGCGCCACGCGAAGCTTCGCGGGCTCATCTGTCGCGTCGCCCGCCTGGCGGAGGTCGCCGACGCGACGATGGAGATATCGGGACCCTACGCCTTGTTCCGGCACACGCTCCTCTACGGTCGATCGCTGGGGGACATCCTTCCGCTCCTGTCGTGGTGTCGCCGTTTCCGACTGCGCGCGGACTGCGTGCTCCACGGGCGACAACGCGCGTTTCGCGTCGCATCGGGCGATCCGATCTTCCCCGCGTCGGAGCCTCGCCGCTTCGACAGCCGCCTCGAAGAGCGCTTCGCCCGCGACTTCAAGCGCCTCGCATCCGACTGGGACGTCATTCGCGAGCCGGAGCCCGTCGAGGCCGGCGGGGGCCTGATCTTCCCCGACTTCGCCCTTCAGCGACGCGGCGATGCCTCGCGGCGCTGGTTGCTGGAGATCGTCGGCTTCTGGACCCCCGAGTACGTCGCTCGCAAGCTGGCCCAATACCGAGCGGCGTCGATCTCCAACCTCATCCTGTGCATCGACGCCGATCGCTGTTGCGACGACGGAGATTTGCCCCCGCACGCGCTCGTGATCCGCTACCGCCGGCGCGTCGACGCCGGCGAGGTGGTCCGCCGCATCGAGGCCGCGTCATGAGGAGTACGACGGACCAAGCGCTCCCCTCGACCGTGGGAACGAGCCATACTACGCTCTCTTCCGTGGCGATAGCTCCTCTCAAGTACCGCTTCAACGTGTTCATCGTTCCAGCGCCCGACCTTCCGGGTCAATGGGTGGCTCATTGCATCGAACTGGATCTGGTGACGCAAGGCAATACGCCCGAGCAGGCATCCGCCATGCTCATCGAGGCGATCGCCCTCGTGGCGGAGGAGCGAGGCTTTCCACCTTTCGAGTTTCGATCGGTCCCCGCGGCGGAAGTGCGTGCCTACTGGCGTGCTCCGGTGTGGGGCCACGTCGACGTCGAGATCCACTATCGGCTCGACGAAAGCCACCCCGACGCACTGCCGATCTTCGACGGCGTGAGCACGGCGCCCGCACTCGAACAGCGTGCCAGTTAGGGCGAAGAAGCTAGCGGCCGCCCTGTCCCACTTTGGCGTGGTGGTCACGACGCCTCGAGCCGGTGGCTCCCATTGGATCGCCCGGCGAGAAGGCACGGTCTACCCTATTCCTTGCCACAACGCCCCCAAGACGGAGCTCTCGGACGTTTACATCCGAGGGGTCTGCCGCGCGTTCGGCATCGACGAAGACGCGCTGCGCAGGCTCTTCTAGCGCTCAGGAAATGCCCGGTACCCCGAGCATTCCCACGGACCGAAAGGGAGGATGATCAGTCCTCCGTCGGCACCGCCAAGAACGCTCTGGCGTCGCCGGTCGCGGAGATGCTCTGGCCGGTGATGGCCCCGAAGTCGTCGATGTCGTTGGCGAAGAACAGATGGTCGCGCGAGCCGGACGCGATGCGGTCGTTCAGGTCGGTCATGACGCCGTCCTGCCACAGGAACGCGCGACAGGCCGCGCCGAGGCACGATATGCCGACGACCTGCCGCTGCTCGTTGATGCCCAGCGCCTGGCTCTTGAGGTCGCCGGGAAGCGTGCCGAGATCGCGGATGCCGTCGTCCTGCGTCCACAGGAACGCGTGCGCGTTGAAATGACCGGGGGGAGAGGTGTTCGCCACGTTCGCGAACCCCACCACGTCGCCGCGCTGGTTCATCGCCATCGGCGTGTTCCACGCGATGCCGCCGAGGCTGCCCAGGTCGGTCGGTACGCCGTTCTGCCACATGACCGCGTGGGCGGCGGTGAACCCGCCTACCGCGTTCGAGCAGATGCCCGAGATGCCGACGACCTGACCGCGGTCGTTGATCGCCGTGGCCGAGCTGGACGTGTCGCCGCGGAGCGGCGGGAGCTCCTGGATCTGGTCGCGCTCGGGCCCCCAGATCACCGCGCGGAACTGGAGCACCTGGGGCGGATTGCACGTCGGATCGCGCACGGTGTTCTCGGCCCATCCCACCGTTTGGCCGAGGTTGTTCGTGCCGGTGGCGAAGCCATTGTTTCCCCCGAGCGTGGGCAGCCCCCGCATCTTTCCGCGCTCCCATACGAACCCGCGACAGATGTGGCCGGTGCTGGTGGGGAAGAATGCGGAACAGCTCCACTCCTCGCCCAGCGGATCCAGGTCCGCGGTCTCGGCGACGCCCGAGATCAAGCCGCGGTTGTTCTTGACGGGCCAGAGGACGGCGCTGTTCGGGCCGCCGAGCGTCCCGAGGTCGATCTGGAAAAACCCGAACAGCCAGAGCGACGCGCGCATGATCTGGTCCCCCGCCAGATTGGACTGGCCGGACACCCAGAACAGGTTGTTGATGCTGTTGCCGGCGCTCGCGCCGCCGAGTGTGGGCAGCTTGATCACGTGGTACCGGGACGGCTCGCCCTGGTCGTTCGTCGCGCCGGCGGCCGCCGCCGGGGCGCCGTCCCTGGAGCCCGCGCAGGCGGCCGCGCCCCACGCGAGAGCCGCCACAACCGATGCTGACCATAGTCTGTGCATGGATCTCTCCTTTTCCCCGAGCCGGGGGCGCAGGCATCCGACGGGCAGCCGCGCGTCATCCCGAGGCCGGTGAATCCGTTCTATTTCATCGGCTCGCCGGAACCGGCCGGTTCCGGACTCGGTTATCCGATGTCAACGCGCCGCGATCAGCGCCGCAAAAGGAACGCGGCATACCCGCGCCACGGTCGCCACGCCTCCGCGCGCGCGGCGAGCGCCCGCGCCGACAGCGGCGCCGCGCCCGCCGCCGCGGCGCGCCGCAGGGCGACGTCCCCGGCCGGGAACGCGTCGGGCTCGCCGAGCGCGCGGAGCGCGACGTCCTGCGCGGCGTCGGCGCCGAAGCCGGGGAGCGCCGCAAGCGCCGCGAGCACTCTGTCCGACGGCGCGGCGAGATCGAGCCCGCCGCCGGCGACCGCGCGCGCCAGCGCCCGCAGCGACGCGGCGCGCGGCGCGGACAGCCCGAGGCCGTCGAGATCGGCGGTCGCGAGCGCCTCCGGCGAGGGAAACAGATGCGTGAGACCGTCGGCGGCGCCATCGACCGCGCGGCCGGCGCGCGCCACCACGGCCGCCGCCGCGCGCGACCGGCCGCCCAGCACCGCGCGCACCGCCTGCTCGAACGGATCCCACGCGCCGGCGATGCGCAGCCCGGGCCGCTCGGCCACGAGCGGCCCGAGGAGCGGGTCGCGCTCGAACGCCCGCGCGATCCGCGCCGGGTCGGCGGCGAGGTCGAACATGCGCCGCGCGGCCGCGCTCAGCTGGAACAGCTCGCCCGGCGAGGCGCCGCACACGCGCAGCTCGAGCGCGTGCTCTTTCTCGTCCGGCTCGTCCGGCTCGTCCGGCTCGACCGGCCGCACGCACACGATCGCGTGGCCGCCGTTCCCGGCGACGGTGCGCGCGTACCCGCGGTCGTCCACGCGCTCCACGCCCGGAAACGCGCGCGCGGCGAGGCACGCGCGCACCTGGCTCCAGTCGTACGGCGGCCGGAACGCGAGCCGCAGGACCACCTCGTCGGCGGAGCCGCCGCCCCGCTGCCGGCGCAGCTCGCGCGGTGCCCGCCCGTACACGCTGCGGAACGCGGAGTTGAACCGCCGGACGCTGCCGAAGCCCGCCGCGAGCGCGATCTGGGTGATCGGCAGGGTCGTGTCGTCGAGCAGGCGCTTCGCGAAGTGTACGCGGCGCGTCTGCGCCACCGTCACCGGCGACGCGCCCACGTGCTGCACGAACAGGCGGTGGAGGTGGCGCGGACCGATCCCGAGATCGGCCGCGAGCGCCCCGACGGAGGTCTCGTCGAGCGCGCCGTCGTCGATGAGCTTCAGCGCCCGCCGGACGACGGCGGACGTCCCCAGCCACGCCGGCGTGCCCGGGGCGGCCTCCGGCCGGCAGCGCAGGCACGGCCGAAACCCCGCCTCGGCCGCCTCCGCCGCGGTCGCATAGTACCGGACGTTCGCGCTGTTCGAGCTGCGCGACGGACACACCGGCCGGCAGTACACGCCGGTCGACGTGACGGCGATGAAGAACTTGCCGTCGAAGCGAGGATCTCGGCTGATGCGCGCCCGATCGAGCGCGGCGCGGTCGAGGCCGAGGATCTCGTCCATGCGTCAACCATAGGCCGCGGCCGGGGATCCGACTAGCCAGTTTCGGACACCGCGGACGCCGCGCCAGCGCGGCTCGGCGTGGGACGCCCGCGACCTACCTCGCCGGCTTCGTCCACTGGTCCAGCCAGGCAATGACCGTGTCGTACCAGAGTACCGAGTTCTGCGGCTTCAGCACCCAGTGGTTCTCGTCGGGGAAATAGAGGAGCTTGGACGGGATCCCCTTGCGCTGGAGCGCGTTGAACGCGCCGAGCCCCTGCACATCGACGACGCGGTAGTCGCGCCCGCCGTGGACGATCAGCATCGGCGTCTTCCACTTGGCGATGTGGTCGGCCGGGCTCGCCTTGGCGTAGCCGGCGGGGTTGTCCCACGGCGTCCCCTTGTGCTCCCACTCGGGGAACCAAAGCTCCTCGGTCTCGAAGTAGGCCGCCCGCTCGTCGATGTTGCCGTCGTGGCTGACCAGGCAGCGGAACCGGTCCGGCCAGTTCCCCGCGATCCAGTTCACCATCCAGCCGCCGTACGACGCGCCGAGCGCCGCGACGCGATCCGCGTCCATCCACGCGTGCTTCGTCGTCGCGGCGGCGAGCCCTTTCTGCAGATCGATGAGCGGCTTCCCGCCCCAGTCGTCGTTGATCGCGTCCACGAACGCCTGGCCGTATCCCGTGGAGCCGTGGAAGTCGACCGCGATCACCGCGTAGCCCGCGCCGGCGAACACCTGCGGGTTCCAGCGATAGTGGAAGTCGTCGTGCCACGAGCCCTGCGGGCCGCCGTGGACCAGGAACGCCACCGGATACGTCCGCCCGGGCGCGAAGTCGACCGGTTTCACGATCCAGGCGTGGACCGTGTCGCCGCCGGCGCCGGGGAACGTCATTTCCTCGGTCTCGCCCATGCGCGCCGCGGCGAGGCGATCGGCGTTGAACGACGTCAGCCGGCGCATCGTCGTGCCCGCCAGCGCCCATAGATCGGCCGGCGCGCGCAGCGACTCGTGCGCGAAAACGATCGCGTTCCCCGCGTCGGCGGGGCCGCGCGCGGTCCCGCGGCCGACGAGCTCGACGACCTTGCCGCTCGCCACGTCGATGCGGAACAGACCGGCGTGGCCGAGGCTGTCGGCGGTGACGAGCAGCGACTTCCCGTCGCGCGAGAAGCTCAGGTGGTCGGGCGAGCGGTCCCACGCCGCGGCCACCTCGCGCGGCTTCCCCGCCGGCGGCCAGCTCATCACCATGACGTGCAGGCGATCCGCCTCGTAGCCGGGGCGCCGCATGGCCAGATACGCGAGCGTCCTGCCGTCGGGCGAGAACGCCGGCCGGGTGTCGGTGGCGGGATTGTCCGCGGTGAGGCTGCGCGGCCGCGCCGAGCCGTCGACGGGAACCTGGAACAGATCGAAGTTCGTGGACCACGCCTCCTCACTCGCGCGCGCGAGCAGCTTCGCCGAGAACACGAGCGACCGCGAATCGGGCGCGAACGCGATCTCGTCGGGGCCGCCGAACGGCTGCGACGGCGTGTCGGCGTTCATCCCGCGCGTCACGTCGATGGAGGCCGCCGTCCGGGCCGTGCCGCGCACGAACAGGTGCGAGCGCGTGCCGTCGGCCCAGGCGTCCCAGTGCCGCACCATCAGAGAGTCGTACACGCGCCCCGTCGCCTTGCGCGCCGCGCGCTCGTCGGCGCGCTTGCGCGTGCACGCCGGCGTGTCGCAGTCGGGGAAGACGCCCATCGTGTAGGCGAGCAGGCGCCCATCGGGCGACACGCTGAGGTTGCGCACGTCGAGCGGCTCGTCGGTCACTCTCTCCGCTTCGCCGCCGTCGGCGGGAATGCGCCACACCTGGCTCGAGCCGCCTCGCGTCGACACGAACCAGATCGACGCTCCGTCGGGCGACCACACCGGGTTGTCGTCGTTCCCCCGGTCGGGGTTGGTGAGGCGGCGGAGCCCGGTGCCGTCGACCTTCACCGTCCACAGCGACGACCGGCGCACGTTCGCGTCGAGGTCGGTCGCGGTGACGGTGAAGACGCTCGACTTCCCGTCGGGCGAGACGATCGGCGCGCCGACGCGATCCATCGACTGCATGTCGCGGACCCCGAAGGGGTGCGTGTCGGCGGCGAGCGCGGGACGAACGGAGAGGACGACGAGCGCGGCGACAAGGATGCGCATGGCTGGAGGAGAATACCGCGGCGCCGCGGAGCGGCTACTCAGAGGTGCTTCTGGATGCGCTGGATGAGCCGCGCGACGGCCTCGCCCGTGTCGCCGAAGGTGACGCCCAGTCCGTCGAGGAGGAGCTGGCCGGCGACCACCAGGTCCTGAAACTCGTCGCTGCGCACCAGCGCGTCGAGCTTGCTTCCCTCGCCGGTGATCATGACGAAGCCGTTCAGATCGCCGCCGTGCGGGCGGAGCAGGACCGGCTGGAAACTGTCGAGGTTGCCCGCCTTCGCCTGGGCGGCGAAGTAGTTGAGCGACTGGAACAGGAGCTCGATCGCCTTCGCCTCGTGTCCCGGAAGCGCCCGATTCCATCCGATGAAGAGCACACTGTCTGCGGCCATGCCACACCTCCGCGACCAGGGTAATCGCGCGGCCTCGGGGGGTAAAGCCCCCGGTTACCGCTTCCCGTTCAAGATCCGATCCGCCCGCTCGACCCACGCGGTGAGCCCGCGCGCCGCGAACGCGGCGTGCGCCTGCGTCGCGAGCTCCACGGCGCGCCGGCGGTCGCGGCCCGATTCGGCGAGCGCCCGCGCCAGGGCCAGGCGCGTCTTGGCCGCCTGCAGCTCGTACTCGCCGTGAGACTCGACGATCGCGAGCGCGCTCTCGAGGAGCGGGATCGCCTCGTCGTAGCGGCGGCGCTCGATGTGCACGACCGCGAGATCGAGCATCGCCTGCCCCAGATAAGGATGATCGGGGCGGAGCGCCTTCCTACGGATCGCCACGCCCCGCTCGAGCGCGGCGACGGCCCCGTTGCGGTCGCCCATGTCGGCGAGCAGGTTTCCGAGGTTCACCACCGACGTGGCGACGTCGGGGTGGTCGGGGCCGAACGCCTTCTCGCGAATGGCCACCGCGGCCTCGAGGTGGGGGCGGGCCTCGGCCAGCTTGCCCAGACCGATGAGGCAGATGGCGAGGTTCTGGCGGGTGATGGCGACCTCGGGGTGCTCGGGGCCGAGCACCCGCTCGCGCACGGCGAGGACGTGCTCGTAGATCGTCACCGCCTCCTCGGTCCGGCCGGACTCGTCGAGCATGTTCGCCAGGTCGTGGAGCGCGGACGCCGTGCGCGGCGCGTCTTCGCCCATCGCCTCGCGCACGATCGCCAGCGCGCGCCGGGCGTCGGCGAGCCCCTCCTCGGTGCGGTGCAGGTGGAAGGCGACGTTTCCCAGCGTGGAGTAGACCCGGGCGACCTCGGGATGGTCGGGGCCGAGCGCCTTTTCGGTGATCGCCAGGGAAATCTGCAGGCGTTCGCGCGCGGCCTCGTACTTGCCGTCGCGCATGAGCACGCGCGCGAGCGCCGCCAGCGTGGACGCGGTCTCGAGCGCCTCGGCGCCCTGGGCCTGCTGCCGGAGCGCCAGCGCGGCCTCGATTTCCTGGGCGGCGGCGCCGAACGTTCCCCCGACGGCGAGGATCTGGCCGATGACCTCGTGCAAGCCGGCGCGGAGGACCGGCGGGCTTCCGGCGCGCCGCACCGCCCCGTCGGCCGCGGCGCGCAGCGCCAGTGCCTCGGCGGGCTTGGCCTCCGTCACGCCGATCGCATGCATGAGCAAGAGGAGCGCGCGGGCGGAGGCGGCGTCGTCCCGCGCCTCCGCCGCGCTCGCCACCGCCTCCTCGACGGCGGCGCGGGCCGCCCGGGCGTCGCCGTTCTGAGCCTGGGCGCGACCGAGCTGCAGCGCCGTCGCCGCCACGATCGGCGCGTGGCCGACGGCGCGGGCCTCCTCGAGGAGCGGCGCCAGCCGCTCGACCGCCGCCCGGGTCTTGCCGGCCAGGGCGAGCGCCCGCGCGTCGTCGAGACGCGCCTCGAGACCGGCGACGCGGACGGCCGCCTCGGGGCGGGGGCGCGGGGCCCCGATTAGCGCCGCGGCGTCGGCGCAGCCGTCGAGCGGCTCGAGATCGCGGGCCGCGACGACCGCGCGGTCCACCAGCTCCGCATCGGGAGGTCCGGCGAGCAGGCGGTTCAGCGCGGACAGCGCGCCCAGCCGGCGATCGAGGCAGGCCATGCGCAGGTCGAGGAGCGCGGGCGATTGCTCGTGCCGCACCGCCGTCGCCTCGCACGTTTGCGTGCGCATCGCCGCCCAGGCGCCGGCGTAGCCGTCGATCGCCGCGGCGACGCGGCCGTAGGTGTCCTCGGCGTACGGTCGCCCCGAGCCGAGAAAGCTCGCGCGGACCGCCGCGCGGCGGGCCTCGTCCCACACGCCGGCGAGCTTGCCGGCCGCGCCGCCGCACGGGGCGCCGCCGGCGGTGGCCCACACGCCGCCCGCGATCGCAGCTGCCGCAAGTCCCGTCGCGACCAGCGCGAGCCGCGCGCCGCGGCGGGGCGCGAGGCGCTCGAGCAGCGCATCCATGTCGGCGAACCGCGCCGCCGGATCGCGCGCCAGGCCCCGGCGCACGGCGGCGACGATGCGGCGCGGGACGCGTCGCCTGTCGGCGATGGGGCGAACGTTCCCGCTCCGCACGCTTTCGCGCAGCGCCGCGAGCGAGTCGCCGGCGAACGGGTACGCGCCGAACAGCGCCTCGAACAGCGCCACGCAGAAGGAGAACTGGTCGGCGCGCGCGTCGACCTTGTCGCCGGCGTGCTGCTCGGGGGCCATGTAGCGCGGCGTCCCCAGCACCGCGCCGGTGGCGGTGAGCCGCGCCGTCGCCGGCGATTCGGCGGAGTCCCCATCGAGCCGCTCGCCCGTCACCCCCGCCAGCCCGAAGTCGGTCACCAGGATGCGTCCGTCGTTCCCCCGCAGCACATTGTCCGGCTTGAAGTCGCGGTGGACCAACCCGGCCCGGTGCGCCGCGGCGAGACCGCGCCCGGCGCGGACGAACGCGTCGACGACGTCGCGCCAGGGGGGGCGCTCGGCGGCCAGCCATGCGCGCAGCGTCGTCCCGTCGATGAGCTCGGTCGCGATGAAGATCTGGTCGCCGACCGCGCCCACCTGGTAGACGGTGAGGACGTGGGGATGGCTCAGCTTCGCCAGCGCCTGCGCCTCGCGCAGGAAGCGCGCCCGGCGCACCGGGCTGATCCCGGAGCGCTCGGGACGGAGCAGCTTGATGGCGACGCGGCGCTCGAGCTTCGGGTCGAAGGCCGCGAGCACCACGCCTGCCCCGCCGCGCCCGAGCTCCCGCTCGATGACGAACGGCCCCACCGCGGCGCCCGGGGAAAGGGAACCCCATTCGTCGACGGGCGGGACCGGAGCGGTGTCGAGGACGCCGGCGTCGACACCGTCCCGGCTCTCCTCGCGCCCGTCCACCAGGGGATGGTACCACCGCGCGACGGCCCGCGGTCAGTCCTCCCCCTCGAAGTAGTCGGCCTGCTGGTCGGCGCGAAAAATCATCCGGCGAGCGGCGGGGAAGCCGCCGATCGCGACCCCGACCTTCTTCGAGTCGGGGTACTCGACGACGTCGAAGCCGGCGATCGCGGACATGCCGACGTACACGAAGGGCTCGGTGCCGTCATTGATGAGCTGGTGCGCCTTGCCGCCCGCGGGGAAGGACACGAAGTCGCCCGGGCCGACGTCGGCCTCGCCGTCCGGCGTGCGCACCTTGGCGCGACCGGACACGACCCACATCGCCTCCTCGGTGACGTGGTGCACGTGCAGCGGAAACGAGCGCTTGCCCGGCGCCAGCTCCCACAAGCCGCACGGCATCTTCTCGCCGCCGAGGGCCTTGCGGCGTTGACCGAATTTTCCCCGCTCGAGCGCGGGCGTCCAGGGGAGATCGTTCGAGTGCGTGATCTTCATGCCCTGGTTGTAGCGAGGGAAGCCGCGGTCGTCCATGGACGGGCGCCGCGGGATCGCCATGCGCCGCGCGGTATCATGGTGGGCACGATGCGCGCGCGTCCTCCCCGGTTCGCCGTCGCGGCGATCTTCTTGGCCGTCGCCTTCGTCTTAGGGGCGTGCGGCGGCGAGGCCGGCGTCCGGCCGGCGGATGCGGGCGGACCGCCCGATACAGAGCCCGGGGCCGCACCGGTGATCTCGGCCGTGACGTGGACACCCGCGGCCGGCTGCCGGGTCGGCGTCAGCGGCAAGTTCACGATCGTCGTCACCGTGACCGACGCGGATACGCCCGCCGCGAGCCTGACCTTCTCCGGCTCGGTAGCGAGCTGTTTCCCCGCGATCGTCCAGAACCCAGCCGAGGTCACCTGCCCGAACGTCCAGCCCTACCCCGGCACCGTAACCGTCTCCGACCCCCAGCATCACACTGCGACGCAGTTCTTCACGGTTCTGCCGTGCACGGCGGGGACGGCGCCCTAGTCTACTTCGGCCGATACGTCCCCGCCGGGGTGCGGAACGCGATGGCCAGGCGGTTCCACACGTTGATTGCGCCGATCGCGACCGTGAGGTCCATGAGCTGCTTCTCGTCGAACTGCGCGCGCGCGGTGGCGTAAACGTCGTCGGGCACGTGGTCGACCGCGACGCGGGTGACCGCCTCGGTCCAGGCGAGAGCGGCGCGTTCCCGCTCGCTGTAGTACGGCGCCTCGCGCCACGCGTCGAGGCCGTAGAGCCGCTGTTCGGTCTCGCCGCGCGCGCGCGCGTCCTTCCAGTGCATGTCGATGCAATACGCGCATCCGTTGAGCTGCGACGCGCGCAGCTTGATCAGGTCGAGCAGCGCGTGCTCGAGGCCGCATTCCGCGACGTAGCGCTCGAGCGCGAGCATCGCGCGGTAGGCGTCGGGGGAGGCCTTGGTGAGGTGGAGGCGTGGTTCCATGCCCCAAGTCTAGGGTTTTTTCCGTCACGCATCGGCCGGCCATGCCGCCCGGTCGAGCGCTTGCCCCCGTCCGCGCACGGCACATACTTGCTGGCAGATCGGGTGGCCAGGGTGTTCTCCCGAGTGCCGCCCGGGTAACACCCGATAGCAGGCCGAGTGTGAAGGCTGCACCCTTCGGTGAAGCCAAGGAGGTTGCCAGCATGATGGAAGTCGTCACGCCTTCCGACCCGGCACCCCGCCGAGCCAATGACCCCTACCTGGACGCGGCCGTACCGCTCCTGCGCGAGCTCGTCACCCACCTCCGCGATGCACGCACCGAGTTGCGCGAGGAGTGGGCGCGCCGCATCACCGCCTCGCAGCTGCTCGCGGTCATGTCGCGGGACGAGATTTTCGCCGAGGCGACCTCCGTGTACGACAACTACGTCGAGGCGCTCGAGACCGGCACGTTCGAGGCCCTGCAGACCTACGCGCGGAGCCTGTCCGAACGCATCATCCCGCGGGGGGTCGAGACGCACGAGGTCGTCGGCATCGTGTTGCTTCTCCGCGACGTGCTCGCGCGATCCCTGTTCACCAAGTACCACGCCGATTTCGCGCTGCTCAACCGCATCCTCGACGCCTACGAGCCCGCCGCGAACCGCATCGCGATCACGGTCGCCAGCGGATTCGTCCAGGAGCGCGAGCGTACGATCCGCGAGCAGCA
Source organism: Haliangiales bacterium (assembly GCA_035259575.1). Taxonomy (GTDB): domain Bacteria; phylum Myxococcota_A; class Polyangia; order Haliangiales; family SHYZ01; genus DATFWE01. The sequence goes on along the minus strand of DATFWE010000225.1, from coordinate 4,591 downwards.
GGAGGCGATCCGCGAGCTGTCCACGCCGGTGTTGCAGGTGCGCGGCCGGCTGCTCATCCTCCCCATCATCGGCCTCATCGACCGCCCCCGCGCGCGCCAGCTCACCGAGCAGCTGCTCCGCGCCATCCGCGCCAACCGCGCGAAGGTGGTCGTGATCGACGTCACCGGCGTCGCGGCGATGGACTCGACCGTCGCCAACCACCTGGTGCAGACGGTGGACGCGTCGCGGCTCCTGGGCGCGACGGTGATCGTCTCCGGGCTGTCGCCGGAGATCGCCCAGACGTTGGTTCAGATCGGCGTGGACCTGGCGAAGATGAACACGGTCGGCGACCTGCAGGGCGGCATCGAGCAGGCCGAGCGACTCCTGGGGTACAAGGTGGTCCTGACGGGGGAGAACGTCTAGATCGACGGGAGCGACGACAGCCGTGGAAGTTCCGATCCTGAGACAGGGGCGCTACCTGATCGCCACGATCCAGTCGGCGCTGTCGGACGCGGATCTGACGCGGCTCAGGAAATCGCTCGTCGAGCAGGTCGGAAAGTGGAGGGCGCGTGGGGTCATCGTCGACGTCACCGCCCTCGATGTGATGGACTCGTTCGCCACCCGGACGCTGCGCGACATCGCCCACATGATCCGGCTGCGCGGGGCCGAGACTGTGATCGTCGGCATACAGCCCGACGTGGCGTTCGCGATGATACGGTTGGGCCTGCAGCTCGAAGGCATCGCCACCGCGCTCGACCTGGAGGAGGGCCTCGCCCACCTCAACCAACAGCTGCGCAAGATGGAGGGCGGCGGCGGATCGGACGGGGCTTCAGGCGACGACCCAGGCAGGTCATGAACGTGGCCCGGCGCGAGCGGGAGGACACAACGGAGACTGCGGCTCCGATCACCGTCACGATTCTCTCGGACCAGGACATCATCTTGGCGCGCCAGAACGGCCGCGCGCTCGCGGTGAAGCTGGGGTTCTCCCCCGGCGATCTTGCGGTCATCGCCATCGCGATCTCCGAGCTGGCGCGCAACATCGCGATCTACGCCGGCCGCGGGGAGATCATCATGAGCCCCGCCGTCGACGGTGGACGACAGGGGATCACGGTCGTGGCCCGCGACGACGGACCAGGGATCGCGGACGTGGAGCGGGCGCTGCAGCCGGGTTACTCGACGTCGGGCGGCCTCGGCCTGGGTCTGCCGGGCGTGCGGCGCCTGATGGACGAGTTCCAGATCGTCTCGCGGATGGGCCGCGGTACCGAGGTGCGGGTGCTCAAGTGGAACGTCTAGCCGGGACCCCGCGCTGGCTGGAATGGGGCGCCGCCTCCGCGGCGCACGCGGGCGAAGGCGAATCGGGCGACCGGTACGTGGTTCGCTTCCGCCCCGACGGCGCGCTGCTGGCCGTAGTCGACGGCCTGGGCCATGGCCCCGAGGCGGCCCGGGCCGCGACGGCGGCCGCCGCGCTGATCGAGGAGCACGCGGCGGATGACCTGGTGGCGCTGCTCCATCGCTGCCACGCGGCCCTGCGCGACACGCGGGGCGTGGTCATGTGCGTCGCCGCGTTCAAGCCGGCGGCGGGCGAGATGGAGTGGCTGAGCGTCGGCGATGTCGAGGGCGTGCTCGCGCGCCGCGACGGCGAAGGGGCGCCCAAGCTCACCTGGCTGGCCCAGCGATCGGGCGTGGTGGGCGCCGGGCTGCCGATGGTGGTGTCGCCGTCGCGCCTGCGGCTCCGGCTCGGCGACACGCTGGCGCTGGCCAGCGACGGCGTGCGCACCGATTTCTCGCAGCTCACGACCGGCGCGAACCCCCAGGACGCGGCGGAGCGCATCCTGGCCGAGTGCAGGCGCGCCGACGACGACGCGCTGGTCCTCGTGGCGCGCTACCGAGGACGAACACCATGAACGGCGGCAGACGCGAGCTGGAACAGAACTACCCCAAGGTGCTGGCCGATTGCATGGCGGATCCCGGCGAGGCCGCGCTCATGCGCGCGTACGAGCTCGGGCGCAGGGCGCTCGGCGGCGGCGCAAGCGTGGTCGATGTCGCGGTGGCGCACCACCGCGCGCTGGCGGCGGCGGGGGCCGATGGGCTTCGCGCGGACGTGCGGCGCGCGCTGGAGGCAGCGCAGGCGGCGCTCGCGGAGGTGCTGTCGCCGTTCGAGCTGGCGCGACGCCAGTTCGGCGAGGCCAACGCCGCGCTGCGGCGGCTGAACGAGCGCCTCGAGGAGGAGGCGCGCCGGATCGCCCACGCCCTGCACGACGAGGCCGGCCAGCTGATCGTGTCGGCGCACCTCGCCATCGCCGGGCTGACCGCCGACCTGTCCCCGCGCCAGCAGGCCGCGCTCGACGAGGTTCGCCGGTGGCTCGACGCGATCGAGGCCAACCTGCGCCGGCTGTCGCGCGAGCTCCGCCCGGCGATCCTCGACGATCTGGGCCTGGTCCCCGGGCTCGAGTACCTGGTCGAGGGCGTTGCGGCGCGCTCAGGGCTCACGGCCACCATCGAGGGCTCCACCGACGGGCGCCTGGGCCACGTCGCGGAAACCGTGCTCTACCGCGTGGTCCAGGAGGCGCTGACCAACGCCGTGCGCCACGCCAATGCGAAACGCGTGAGCATCCGTCTCCGGCGGGAGCCGAGGACGATCTTTTGCAGCATCCGCGACGACGGCGTCGGTTTCGATCCGCACGCGCCGCACGGGGCCGGCATCGGCCTGGTCGGCATTCGCGAGCGGCTGGCCGGCGTGGGCGGCTCGCTGAGCATCGACTCCGCCCCGGGTCGTGGGGCCGAGCTAGTGGCCAGCGTGCCCTTGCCACCGGAGGAGACGTCATGAGCGTGCGACTCCTGCTTGCCGACGACCACACGTTGGTGCGCCAGGGCCTGCGCGCGCTCCTGGAGCGCGAGCAGTTCGAGGTCCTCGCGGAGGCGGCGGACGGATTCGAGGCGGTCCAGGCGGCGGAGAAGCTCAACCCCGACGTCGCCATCCTCGATCTCGGCATGCCGGGGTTGAACGGCATCGACGCCTCGCGCGAGATCCGGCGGGCGTCGCCGCGCAGCCGCGTCGTGCTCTTGACCATGCATCCCGATGAGCATTACGTCCTGGCGGCGCTGCGCAGCGGCGTGCGCGGCTACGTGCTCAAGACGCGCGCGGCCGCGGACCTGGTGCAGGCGATCCGCGAGGTGTGCGCCGGGCACATGTACCTGAGCCCCGGCATCGCGCACGCGGTGGTGGAGGCGTTCCTGTCCAAGAACGACACGCCCGAGGACCCACTCACGCGGCGGGAACGCCAGGTGCTCCAGCTCGTCGCCGAGGGCAAGACGACCAAGGAGACCGCGGTGATCCTGGGCATCAGCGCCAAGACCGTGGAGAGTCACCGCACGCGGTTGATGCAAAAGCTCGACATCCACGAGACGGCAGGGCTGGTCCGGTACGCGATCCGGTCGGGCGTGATCCAGGCCTGAGCCACCACCGGCGGCATCCGTTCGTTCGCCCGAAGGATCGCATCACGATCGGGGGGCCGCCGGCGGCAGGACCATGCGCACCAGCGTGCCCGACCCCGGGCCCGCTTCCAACTGCAACTCGCCGCCCATCGCGCTGACGATGCTGCGGGCGATGGCGAATCCGGGCCCGACGCCCGAGTTTCCCAGCGCCGCGGCGACGCTCCGCCCGCCGATCCCCACGCCGGCGTCGGCGATCTCGATCTCCGCCCGGCCGTGGTCGTCGGTGCGCGTGCGGACCCAGATCGACTGGTGCTCGCCCTCGTCCACGTGCACCTCCTCGACGGCGTCGAGGAGGAGGGTCAGGAACACTTGCCCCAGCCGCGCCTCGCCGAACCGCACCAGCGGCGTGGTCCCGTAACTGCGGATGAAGCGGGCCCGGCGCGTCGCGTGGCCCGCCGCCGTCTGGATGCTGGCGTCGAGGATGGGCTGCACGTCGACGGCCTGGGCCGCCGCGGGCGGCTCGTGTCCGGCGAACGCGCCCAGGTCCTTCACGATCTTGCGCGCCCGGGCGGCATCCTCCAGCGCGCGGCGCGCCTGATCGGCCAGCGCGTCGCCGGACGGCTGGCCCAGCTGGCGCAGCGACTCCTCGAGCGCCTCGACGCTCAGGAGGACGTTGGCCAGCGGGATGTTGATCTCGTGGGCCACGCCGGCGACGAGCGTCGCGAGCGCCAGGGTACGGTCGGCGATCGCCAGACGCGACTGCAGGCGCCGGCGCTCGGTGATGTCCCGCGCGATGAGCGCCGCCGCCGGCGCGCCGTTGAACGTCACCGACACGCCGACCACGTCGGCGTCGATCGAGCCGCCGTCCTTGCGACAGAGCGCCGTCTCGCGCGGCGCGAGCGGCATGCCCTGCGTCTCCATGCGCAGGATGGACAGGCGCGTGTCGACCCGATCCTCGGGCGGAAAGATTTCTTCCACGGGGCGCCCCATCATGTCGTCGCGTCGCCCGTGGCCGAGCGAGGTGACCGCCGCCGCGTTCACGAACACGATCTTGCCCGCCTGGGCGACGATGAGGACGTCGGGCGCCTGCTCGATGAGCGCGCGGAAGCTCGCCTCGGAGCGCCGCAGGGACTCGCGCGCGCGCTTCTCGGCGGTGATGTCGTCGTGGTGGATCAC
>DATFWE010000224.1:0-2478 GCA_035259575.1 Haliangiales bacterium | reverse complement strand
CCCGCCGTGAGCGCGCGCCGCCTCAGCATGTCCCACCCCGCCGGGGCGGAGACGGGGATGACGCGCGTCTCGGGGTAGCCCGACGCGCGGCGGTCGCCGGTGCGCGTCTCGATCGCCACGAACGACGTGAACTGCGTGGCGATGCCGTACTTGACGCCGAGCTCGACGATGCGTTCCTTCATCCGGTCGGCGCGCCGGCCGGAGAGCCCCTCCGTCTCGAGGTCGCGCACGCGCTCCGCCGCCCACAGCTTGGGGAGGAGGGGCTGGGCCGCGGCGCCGTCGAGGTCGATGGGCGCGCTGAGGTAGAACGCTTCGCCGCCCATCTTGCCGCGGATCTCGACCTCGCCCACGCCGCGGCCGCGCGTCCGGCCGTAGAGCGTCCACGGCTCGTTGTCGACGAGCGCCGGGGCTGCGCTCGGCGCGACCTCGGCCACCTCGACGCCCTTCCACTTCACGCTGACGCCCGTCACGCGCCGCGCCGTGGCGCGCGCGAACTGCGCGACGACCTTCTCGTCGATGCGCTCGCCGGGGTGGATGAATTCGACCGCCCCGCCCGTCTTCTTCGCCAGGTCGCGGAGGAGCACGTCGGACACGGCGGTGCCGATGCCGAACGTGTAGATGCGCGCCTCGCCGCGCTTGTCCATGACCTCACGCAGGATCTCGGCCTCGTTGCCGACCTGGCCGTCGGTGAGAAGGACGATGACGCCGTCCTTGGCCTGCCCGGCGGCGACGAGGAGCGGCAGAAGCATCTCCGTGCCGCCGCTGGCATGGAGCGCCTGCACCCAGTCGTCGGCCTCGTCGAGCATCTTCTGGGTGAACGGCCGTGGGCGGTCGAACAGCGCCGCGTGATCGTGGGCAAAACGGATCACGTTGAACCGGTCCCCCTCGCGAAGGTGGCGCAGGCACAGCCGCAGCGCCGCGCGGGCCTCCTTGATCGAATGGCCCTCCATCGAGCCCGACGTATCGACGACGAACACGACGTCGAGCGGGGCGGGCTTCGCGGCGCCGAGATCGGGGACCACGGTCAGGGCGACGACGCCCTCGTCGCCCTCGCGGTGGAGCGCGACCGTCTTCATCGGCCCGCGCTCGACGCCGCGCGCGGTGACGACGAAGTCGCGGTCGAGGGCGACGTCCTCGCGCCGCAGGGTGACACGGGTATTTGCGCCGTCGCGGGCCACCATCAGCTCGTGTGATGGGCTCTCGATTTCGAGCTCCCCCCCGAGGGCGAACCTTAGCTCGAGCTTGAGGCCGTAGTCGACCTCGCCGATCTTGGGCGTGATCCGGTCCGCGTCGGGGACGCGGTCGGTGGGATCCACGGCGCCGTGGGCGGTGCGGCCGCCGGTCGGGACGCCCGGGATGTACCGCGGCGCGACCACCGTCGGGATCATGACCCGGAGCGCGCCCTCGTCGGCCTGGACGCGCTGCACGTAGGCGACCTCGATGAGCGTCTCCTCGCCGGGAAGCAGGTTTCCCACCGAGGCGGTGAACACGTTCGGGCGCTCCTGCTCCACGAGCGCCGCGCCGTGGCCCTCGAGCACCGCGTCGTCGTAGGCGCGGAACGCCTCCTCGCGCTCCTTGACCACGCCCTCGATCGTCCGTCCGTCGCAGGTCATCGTGAAACCCACAAGGGTTCCGTCCGACGGCAGCGGGAACGTGTATACCGCCTCCACCGGCTTCTTCTCCGCGTTCTGGTAGCGCTGGCGAACGCGGATGTGCGCGTGGCCGCCGAAGACGTCGCCGACGACTTCGACGCCGCGGAGCGGGATGGCCTCCCCGCTCAGGGTCTTGAGACAGCTCATCATCGATAGGGTCCTCCTTGGGAAAACAACTTTTCCAGATCGCTCACCAGCGAGCCCAGCGACGCCGCCACGTCGTCGCGCACGTGGATCTCGACGCCGTCCCGGAGCTGGAAGCGGGTCCAGCTCCGGGACGGCTCGATGCGCGACGGCGGCAGCGGCGCCGGCGGCGGCAGCACCTTCATCCTCGGCGCCGCCGCGCCGTCGAGGATTTCCTCCGGCTTTCTCCGCTCGAGCTCGACCTGGATCGCGTCGAGCGGCAGGTACTGGTCCTGCAGTTTCTTGATCGCCTTCAGGCGGGACAAGTGCTCGGCCGTGTAGGCCGTGTCGCGTCCGCGGAACTGCGGCGCGGGGAGGAGCCCCCTCTGCACGTAGTAGCGCACCGTTCGCGGCGAGACGTCGGCCGCGCGTGCCAGCTCCTCGAGCTTGTAGGTCGGTTCCATCGCTCGAGAAGGTACATCGTGACAGTTAAACTGTCAAGTAGACAGTGCGAGAAAATCGCAACTCAGCCTTTCCACTGGTCTTTCGTCCGCCTGACGGCCGCGAACGCGGGCACGTCGGCGTCCGCGCGGGCGAAGCGGCGGATGCCCGGCGCGTCCCAGCGCAGGAACGGGTTCGTGGCGCGTTCCTCGACGAGGGACAGCGGTATCGTCGGCGCGTCGGGCGCGGCGGCGACCCGCTC
>DATFWE010000223.1:0-5804 GCA_035259575.1 Haliangiales bacterium | reverse complement strand
CCGGCTTGCGTCGCGACGGCCCGACGACGCAGACTCCGACCAGCCCCGCGCCGACGATCGCGTACGCGACGAGCTTCGCGCCGGGGAGGATCATCGCCGCCAGGAACAGGGCGGCGGTCACCGCGGCGGCGACGACCCCCGACCGGAGGCCGAAGTAGAACGCCGTGAGCAGACCGACCACGAGCGCGCCGAGGATCATGCCCCAAGTATGACTCGTTCGTGCTCACCTGGACCACTCGATCCAGGGGAACCGCGCCGGCACGCGCGCGGTAGCGCTCGTAGGCGCCCGGATCGTCGAGGAGCCCCATCAGCCGCTGCTCCTCGCGTTTCGGGAACCATAGCGCGCGGAGAACGAACGTCGCCCAGGCGGCCGCGACGGCGACGTAGCCGGTCACGAGGAACACGCCGATCGCTTCCTCTATCCCATGCTCGATCGGGTGCTGTCGACGCGGGAGACCCGGCAGGTCCTCGCGTCCCTCGGCCGCCCAGTACGGTGAGGTCGCCGTCGGTCAGGCGAAGATGCGGCCGCGCGGTCAGCGCTGGGCCAGTGGCTCGAACGCGAGCTCGGTGGTGATGTCGATCTGGGGATGGAGAGAGCGGTACACCGGGCAGGCCTGGGCGAAGATTCCGTGGACGCGCTCGGCCGTCGCGCGCTGCTCCTCCGGGGCGCGGAGGTGCATCCGCACGTGGATGCGCCGGATGATGAGCACGCGGCCGTCGAGCTCGACTTCTCCTTCCGCTTCGCCGGTGAGCCGATCGCCGGATGCCGAGATCTGGCGCGCCTCCAGCGCGCCTCCGAAGGTCCCGGTCAGTCAACCCGCGGCGGCGGCGACGACGTAGTCCAGCGTCGTCGCGTGCGGCTCGGACACCTCGGGGGACACGTTGTAGTGGCGCGCGACCGCGCCGTGGACGCCGAACAGGATCGGCTCGGTCTCCGCCGGCAGATATGCCTTGCGCAGGGGGCCCTTCACGCGCTCGATGCGGACGTGAGAGCGGTAGGCGACGTCGGACATGCAAACCTCCTGCCGTCAAGCTTACCCCGCGTCGCGCGCCGGTGCTGGTTCGTCCTTGACGAAAGTACGAATTCGGATAATACGTATCCGTACACTACGAAAGGACCCCAATCGTGCGGCTGCAGCTCATTCCCGGCATCCACCGGGCCACCCATCGCATCGCCCTCCACCTCGACGCGACCGTCCCGTCCCTGGACGTGTCGCAGGGCGAGGCCCATCTCCTCGCGTTCCTCGCGGAGGCCGGCACGAGCTCGGTCGGCGAGCTCCACGACGCGTTCGCCCACAAGCGGTCGACGCTGACGAGCTACCTCGACCGCCTGGAGCAGAAGGGGCTCGCGGCGCGGAAGCTTCACCCGGAGGACCGGCGCTCGTTCCTCGTCGCGCTCACGCCCGCCGGCAAGTCGCTGGCCGCGCGCGTGCACGCGCGGCTGGAGGAGCTCGAGGACGCGGCGCTGGCGCACCTCAGCGAGCGCGACCTGCGGGGTTTCCAGGCCGTGCTGCACGCCGTGCAGGAGCACATCGACGTTAGCCCGACGAAGACAAGGAGGAAGACATGACCCAGAAGATCGCTCTCGCTGCCGCCGTCGCCGCCGGGTGCTCGACGACGGCGGCATTCGCCCCGCGGCAGGTGACGCGCACCTACGTCCAGAGCCTGGCCGCGCCGCCCGACCGGATCCTGCCGCTGCTCACGCCGCTCGGCGAGCGCGCCTGGGCCGACGGCTGGGATCCGACGATCCTGCACGCCGCGCCCGAGCCGGGCGCCGGCACCGTGTTCGTCACCCGCCACGCCGGGCGCGCCGACACGCTGTGGCTCCTCGAGGAGTACGACCCCGCGCGCCACCGCGTCCGCTACGTGCGCGTGACGCCCGGCTCCGATGTGACCGAGCTCGCCATCGCGCTCGAGGCCGCCGGCGCCGACCGGACGTCGGCCACGGTGAGCTACACGTACACCGGGTTCACCCCGACGGGGAACGCGCTGGTGGACGACATGACGGAGGAGCACTACGCGCACCGCCTGCGCCAGTGGGAGACGGCGCTCAACCATTTCCTCACGACCGGGCAGCTCCTCCGCGCGACGCACTGATGCCGACCGACCGTCACCCCGACAACGGATCGACGCGGTCCTCCCCCGCGCCGGGCGGCTCGCCGAGGAATTCGACCCAGGCTCTCTTCATGCACGGGTAGTTCTTGGCCGCCTCGGCGAGGGACAGGAACGCTTGTACGTTCTTGTCGAAGCGCGCTCGGAGCGCGGGGTCGGCGATGTTATCGCCGGCAAGCGCCTTGTGCGCCATCGCGAGCGAGAACATGTCGGGGAAGATGCGAGCGCCGAGGTGCTCGAGCGGCACGCGGAGGGACCAAAGGCCGCGGTTGCCTCCGGCCAGCGACGGCGACGCCGACAGGAGGAGGCCATGACGCCCGTCGAACGGCTGGGGACGGAACCGCGACGTCCAGTCGATCAGGTTTTTCAACGCCCCGGGCATCGAGCCGTTGTACTCGGGGGACGAGATGATGAAGGCGTCGCTCTCGCCGAGACGGCGGCGGAGCTCCTGCGCGCCGGCCGGGATACCCGTCGGCTCGACGTCGCCGTCATACGACGGGACGTCGAAGTCGCGCAGGGACGATAGTGCGACGGCGGCGCCGTATTGCTCGGCGACCCGAGCCGCAACGGCGGCGAGCTTGCGGTTCAAGGACTCCGCGCGCAGCGACGCCGCGATGACGAGCACCTTGAGCTGGGGAGCAGTGGGCGGGTAGTTTGGCATGATGCTTCATTTAACTCCTCATGGACTCCCGCGTACGCGTCGTCGGGCGCTGGCATGGACGAGATGCCGTTCGGGGTCCATCAGCGCGCATCGAGGAGAAGCACCCAGTCGTCGTCGCCGCCGGCGTTGGCGGCCGGCGTGGCAAGGCCGCGGGTGCCGCTCGGCGCCCACGGCCCGCCGGCGGTCGTGGAGGCGCCGCTCACGGGGTCGACCCACGCGGCGGACACCGTCGCCGACAGCTTCGACAGGTCCACCGTCAGCGTGCGCCCCGACGGCACGTAAACGAGCGCGACCCGCCCGTCCGCGGCGACGGCGGCGACCGTCTGATCGGGGCCCGACCCCGCCCCGGCCGCGATGAGCGCGGGCGCGGGCACGAGCTGCGGCCAGGGCACGCCGTCGATCGCGCGGCGCAGCGCGGCCATGTCGCGCGCGCCCTGGCTGTCGAGCTGTCCCTTCCACGTCGGCGGTCCGACCGGGTTGAAACAATCGGGCGGGCCGAAGCACCAGATCGGCGCGTTCCCGAACACCTGCCCCATCGCGCCGGCGAGCAGGGCCGCCCAGGCCTGCTCGCGCAGCCGCGCCGCCGTCACACCGTGCTCGTTCTCGTACGTGCTCTCGATGAGGAAGAACGGCGCGTCGCTGCGGGCGTACGCCGCCGCGGACGCGGCGGGCACCGAAATGTAGGTGTAGACGGTGTCGAGGTCGATCCACGCTTCGCCCGCCCAGTATTCGAGCGCGGCCGTCTCGGGCGCGCAGTGCGCCGTCATCAGGTGAACGCCGTCGCGGTCGCGGATGCCGGCCACCATCTGGCGCACGATGTCCTTGTTCGGCGGGTTGTAGTCGCCCCCGGCCACCCAGATGATGTTCCCTCGATCGCGGTAGCGCGCGCCGAGGTACTGCCCATAGCCGCGCAGCGTGGCCGCGTTCTGGGCGGAGAGCTCCTGGTACCAGCCCTGGTCGCCCCCGTTGAAGCCGAGGTACGCGAACGCCAGCAGCACCACGAACCCGTGCGCCTCGGCGCGTTCGAGCACCCGATCGACGTGGGCGAAGTAGGCCGGGTTGGGCGTGGAGAAATCGCCGGCCGTCGTGAACGGAGCGTTGCCGAAGGCGTCGCGCGGCGGCTGCGCCGCGAACTTGTGCTCGATGAGGTTGACGAGCACGGCGTTGAAGCCCTTGGCCGCGCGCGCGGCGAGGTACGTCTCCAGATCGGCGTCGTCGAGCTGGACGATCATCGACCAGGCGGCGTCGCCCTGGATGGGGAACGGCCGCCCCGAGGCGTCCACGAGGTGGCGGCCGGCGGGGGCGCGGCGCAGCGGGAAGAGCGGGCCCGGCGGCGCGTCCCCTCCGGGCGCGGCGTCTCCGCCAGGCACGGCGTCGATCGCCGGGGCTCCGTCGCCGCCCGCGCCCGGCCCGTCGCCGGGCGCCGGCGCGTCGCCGGCCGGGGCGATCGTTCCCGCCGAGCACGCGGCCAGCGCCAGCGCGAGGAAGCGCGCCATGGGGGGAGCTTAGCCCGCGGCGACTGGCGGCGCCGCGGATTCCGGGGAAAGCTAGGGCCATGTCCGAGCGCACGCTCCTCATGATTCCGGGTCCGGTCGAGCTCGATCCCGAGGTCCTGCGGGCCCTGTCGCGACCCCAGCTGGGTCACCTGGATGCGGAGGTCGCGCGCGCGTTCGGGCGCGTGCTCGCGCGCATGCGCGCGACGTTCCTCGCCCATGGCGCGCAGCCGTTCGTCGTCGCGGGCAGCGGCACGCTCGCGATGGAGCTCGCCACGGCGAACGTCGTCGACCCCGGCGACCGCGCGGTGGTCGTGAACACGGGGTACTTCAGCGATCGCATGCGCCGGATTCTCGAGCGCCAGGGCGCGCGCGTCGAGGAGGTGCGCGCGCCGCTGGGCGACGTGCCCGACCCGGCGGCCGTCGAGCGCGCCCTGGCCGCCGGCGCGACCAAGCTCGTGACCGTGACGCACGTCGACACGTCGACGGGGGTGCGCGCGCCGGTGGAGGAGATCGCCCAGCTGGCGCGCGAGCGCGACGCGCTCGTCGTCGTCGACGGCGTGTGCGCGGTGGGCGGCGAGGAGCTCCGCCAGGACGCGTGGGGCGTCGACGTGTGCCTCACCGCCAGCCAGAAGGCGCTCGGCGCGCCGCCCGGCCTCGCGCTCGTCACCATGGGGCCGCGCGCCATGGCGGCGTTCCGCGCCAAGAAGCACCGCGTGCCGTCGCTGTACCTCGATTTCGCCGAGTGGCTGCCGATCATGCAGTCGTACGAGCGGGGCGCGCCGCAGTACTTCGCGACGCCGGCCGTGAACCTCGTCCTGGCGCTCGACGTGAGCCTCGGGCATATCGTCGCCGAGGGGGTCGAGGCGCGCGTCGCCCGCCACGCGCGCGTCGCCGCGGCGTTCCGCGCCGCCTGGCGCGCCCTCGGGCTGGCGACGCTGCCGGCGCGCGACGCGATCGCCGCCAACACGCTGAGCGCGGTCTACTACCCCGACGGCGTGGACGCGTCGCTCGTCGGCCGCGCCCGCGCCGAGGGGGTCGCCATCGCCGGCGGCCTGCACCCGGAAGCGAAGGCCAGGTACTTCCGCGTGGGCCACATGGGGGCGATGGCGGCGAGCGACGCCCTCGCGGCGGTCGGCGCGATCGAGCGGGCGCTGGCGGCCGGCGGGCACCGCGTCGCCGTCGGCGCCGGCGTCGCGGCGGCGCAGGCGGCGCTCACAAGAAGCTTGCTTTAGGCAAGTAAATCCGTCATGCTGATCCCATGCCCGGCTCGCCGTCCACCGCCGGTCTGGTGCGCGCGTTCAGCCGCGAGCTCGCGCGCGCGGGCGGGCTCCTCAGCCCCGACTACCTCGAATCCGGCCTCTCCCTGGGCGAGGCGCGCTGCCTGTACGAGCTCGGCGCGCCCGGCGGGCGCACGGTGTCCGCGCTGGCGGAGGGGCTCGGCCTCGACCTCGGCTACGTCAGCCGGGTCGTGTCGCGCCTCGCCGCCCAGGGGCTGGCGACCAAGCGCGCCGAGGCGGGCGACGCCCGCGCCCGGC
>DATFWE010000222.1:0-16317 GCA_035259575.1 Haliangiales bacterium | reverse complement strand
GCCGACGAAACCCTCATCCGGGTGCAACGACAATTTCCCGCGGCCTCGAGAAAGTGCTCTTCGCGGCCGAGCTCTTCAGAAAGCTTCGCGAGCAGGGACTTTTGCGATGAATGGTCAGGCAAGCCGGAGGCGGTGGGGGGGAGAGACGCCTACGGCCCCCCCATCCCGAGCGCGCGCAGTCGCGCGGCCTCGAACTCGTCCCCCTTGCGCCATTCGGGCATGCGCGGGGCGTCGGCGATGCGCAGCGCGGTCACGGCGATGAGCTGCACGTCCTCGACGGCGCCGTCGAGATTCCACCTGTCGTCGATCTGATCGCTCGGCTGGTGGTAGCGCTCGCGGGTGAACTTCTCGTGGAGCTCGCGCCCCCACGCGGCATCGTGGCCGGGGTGGAGCGTGCCCGCGCCCAGGTACAGCGCCGGCACGCCGATCTTGGCGAAGCTGAACTGGTCCGAGCGGTAGAACGCGCCCTTGTCCGGCTGGGCGTCGCCCACGACCGTGCGGCCCTGGGCCTTCGCCGCTGCGATCACCACCTCGTCGAGCGTCGACTTGCCGAGCCCCACGAAGCTGATGTCCTTGGTCGGGCCCCAGATGTTGAGCGTGTCGATGTTCACGTTGGCGGCGATGCGCCCGGGCGGGACGATCGGGTGCTCGCAGAAGTACTGGCTGCCGAGCAGGCCCGACTCCTCCGCGGCCACCGCGGCGAACAGGATCGACCGCCGCGGCCCGGGCTCGACCGCGGCGAACGCCTCGGCGACGTTCAACAGAGCCGCCACACCCGAGGCGTTGTCGAGCGCGCCGTTGAAGATGTTGTCGCCGGGGATGTCGCGCATGCCCAGGTGATCGTGGTGCGCCGTGAAGACCACGAGCTCGGACTCGCGCTTGGGGTCGGCGCCGGGGAGCATGCCGAGCACGTTCGCGGTGCGCAGGCGCGCGAGCTTGACCTTGAGCTCGGCGGACAGCTTCACGCCGAGCGGGACGGGGCGGAAGTCTCGCGTCTCCGCGGCGGCGCGCAGCTCGTCGAGGTTCTTCCCGCCGAGCGCGGCCAGGCGGCGGCACGCGTCCTCGGTGGCCCACATCTTGAGCTGCACCCGCGGCTCGCTCCCCGCCGGCAGCTCGAACTGCCGTCCGCTCCAGCTCGACTGGACGACCTGCCACGGATAACCCGCCGAGTGGTCGGTGTGGATGATGATGACCCCCGCGGCGCCGTGCCGCGCCGCCTCGGCGTACTTGTAGTCCCAGCGACCATAGTACAGGCGCCGCTTGCCGGCAAACAGCTCGGGGTCGTTCTCCGGGTCGTTGTTCATGACGAGGAGGACTTTGCCGCGCACGTCGACCTTGTAGTCGTCCCACTTCTGCTCCGGCGCCGTGATCCCGTAGCCGACGAACACGACCTCGGCGTCGCGAACGCCGGCGACCTCCGCCTGCTGCCCGGAGGCGAGGATGCTCTCGGCGCCGGGCTGAAGCGTCAGCGTCCTGCCGCCGCCGGCGGCCGTGATGGGCGTCGCCACCTCGATCGTCATGCCGACGATGTCGAAGCGCTGGAGCCAACCGCCGCCGTCGCCGGCCGGGCGCAGCCCGATGCGCTCGTACTGCGTGGCGATGTAACGCAGCGCCAGCTCGCCGCCGCGCGACGCGGGCGCGCGTCCCTCCAGGAGATCGTCGGCGAGGAAGCGCACGTGCGCGGCCAGCGTGGCGGCGTGGATGCGCCGCGCTGCCGTTTTCTCACGTGCGCTCCACCCGGCGGGGAGCGCGACGGCGACGGCGAGAACCGAGACAATGAGCTTCGCCATGGCGGGTTTGTTAGCACGGACCGTTCCGCCGTGGGCCCTGTTGCAGGTGTGTTGCAGCCCATACGGATGTTGCAGATCTCCGAGCGAATCCCTGCGGTTGGAGAGCGGGCCCGCGTGCCGATCGCGGGACGGCGCGTTTCGCATCCGGGACTCAGGGCACCGCGCGCGACCGTGATTCCGTCGAGATGGCGCTGGCACGGCCCAAGCTACGCCCCGGTCTCGAGCCCATGGAAGACATTCGGTTCGCCCTGAGAATGCTCCGCAAGCACCTGGCCCTCACGACTGTTGCAGTCCTGACGTTGGCGCTGGGCATCGGCGCCAACACGGCGATCTTCAGCGTCGTCGACGCGGTGCTCCTCCGCCCGCTCGCGTACCGCAGCCCGGGCCAGCTCGTCACGTTCAACAACACGTTCCGCGACCAGCAGGTCCCCGTCGGGGTGATCGAGATGGACGATTACCTCGGGCAGACGCAGGTGTTCGACAAGGCGTCGCTGGCGCTGACCTTCGACGGCAACATGACCGGCGGCGATCAGCCCGAGCGGGTGCAGGCGGTCGGCGCGTCCGCCACGTACTTCGAGGTCCTCGGCGTGCCGGCGCAGGTCGGCCGCACGTTCACCGCCGACGAGCAGCGCAAGGGCTGGACCGAGGTGGCGGTCATCAGCGACGGCCTGTGGCGGCGGCGCTTCGGCGGATCGCCCGACGTCATCGGCAAGAAGATCCGCATCGACGACGATCCGTGGACCATCATCGGCGTGATGCCGCCGGGGTTCCGCCACCCCGACGCGCGCCTGAGCTCGCCCGTCGAGTTCTGGGCGCCGTGCGGGTTCTCCGCCGAGCCGTTCCCCGAGCAAAAGCGGCAGTTCCGCTTCCTCGAGCTCATCGGGCGGCTGCGTCCCGGCGTCGACGTCGCGCAGGCGCAGGCGGCGCTGGGGACGGTGCAGGAGCGGCTCAAGGGGCAGTACGCGGAGAGCTACGGCGGGGAGCCGAAGTCGTGGGGCGTGCGCCTGGCGCCGCTCGAGGAGCGGGTCGTCGGCGGCGCGAGGCCGGGGCTGCTCGTGCTCCTCGGCGCCGTCCTGCTGGTGCTGCTCATCGCGTGCAGCAACGTGGCCAACCTGCTGCTCGCGCGCGCGACCGCGCGCGTGCGCGAGATGGCGATCCGCAAGGCGCTGGGCGCGACGCGTCGGACGATCGTCAAGCAGCTCCTCACCGAGAGCGTCATCCTGTCGCTCCTCGGCGGCGCGCTGGGGCTGTTCGTCGGCTACTGGGGCATCGATCTCTTGCTCGCGCTCGCGCCGCCCGGGCTGCCGCGGACGAACGAGATCCACCTCGACCTGCGCGTCCTCGCGTTCACGCTGTCGGTGTCGGTGGTGTGCGGGCTGCTGTTCGGCGTCGTGCCGGCGCTGCAGAGCTCGCGCGCCGAGCCGCAGGCGGCGATGAAGGAGGGGGGCTCGTCGGTGGGCGGCGGGCGCCGCCACCGGCTCCTCGGCGCGCTCGTCGTCGGCGAGTTCGCGCTCGCGCTGGTCCTGTGCGGCGGCGCCGGACTGCTCCTGCGCAGCCTGTGGAACGCCGGCGACGTGAAGCCCGGCTTCGATTCGCGCGGCGTCCTCACCGCGCGGCTGTGGCTGCCGCAGCCGAACAAGCTCGACCAGGGGAAGTACTTCAAGCCGGAGCAGCGCGATGTGTTCTTCCGCGACCTCCTGGCGCGGCTCGGGGCGGAGCCGAGCGTGGACGCGGTCGCGCTGGTGTCGACGATCCCGCTGCGCGGGGACCCCACGCGCAACCAGTTCGCCATCCTCCCCGAGGGCCGCGTCGCGCAAAACCAGCTCCAGGTCGTCACCGGGCGCCTCGCCAGCCAGGACTATTTCCGGGCGATGCGCATCCCGATCGTCGCCGGACGGGGGTTCGCGGTGACCGATGACCTGAAGGCGCCCACGGTCGCGATCGTCAACCAGAGCCTGGCGCGCCACTTCTGGCCGGGCGAGGACCCGGTCGGGAAGCGGTTCAAGTTTCCGCCCGGGAACGGACGGCCGGGCGATCCGTGGTTCACCATCGTGGGCGTCGTCGCCGACGTGAAGTCGTGGGGACTCGACGCGCCGACCCCCGACGAGGTCTATACGCCGACGACGCAGGGCGCCGGGCTGGCCATCGGGGTCGTCATGCGCGCGCGCGACGGGTCGGGCGCGCAGCTCGTGCCGATCCTGCGGGCGAAGCTCCACGAGATCGATTCCGACCTGCCCATCTTCGACGTCGCGACCCTCGACGACGTGCTGGCCGACGCCGTGGCGGCGCGCCGCTTCACCGCCACGCTGCTCGCGCTGTTCGCCGCGGTGGCGCTGGCGCTGGCGGCGCTCGGCATCTACGGCGTGATGGCCTACGCCGTGAGCCAGCGGCGGCAGGAGATCGCCGTGCGCATGGCGCTCGGCGCCAAGGAGCGCCATGTGCTGCGCATGGTGATCGGGCAGGGGCTGCGCCTGGCGGCCCTGGGCGTCGCCGTCGGCGTGGGCGGCCTCCTCGCCGGAAGCCATCTGATCGCGTCGCTCCTTTTCGGGGTGCCGCCCATCGACGTCGCGACGTTCGGCTCGATCGGCGCCGCGCTGGTGGTGGTCGCGCTCCTGGCGACCTGGCTCCCCGCGCGCCGCGCGGCGCGCATCCATCCCATGACCGCGTTGCGGCAGGATTAGTTTAGACTGGGCCTGGTGTCCGGGTCCGTCCAGGCCGTGCTCGACATCCACCGCGTCGGGCTGGAGCGCCTGCTCGCCGTCGCCGACGGCCCGAGCTTGGTCGTCGAGCTCCCCAGCGTGAGCGACGAGGTCGCGCGCGTCCGGCTCACGCCGATCGGCACCCTCCGCGCGAGCGTCGCGTCGCGACGCGCGGCCGTCGCGACCGCGGTCGGGCGCGCCGCGCCGGAGATCGGCGGCGTGGAGATCGAGGGGCTGGATACGTAGGACATGCCCACATGGCCAGGTACAGAGTAGTCCCCGATCGATCGCACCTCACGGCGGAGGCTCGCTCAAGCCTGCACCCGATCAAGGTGGAGACGAACGGTCTTCAGGGCTTCGTCGAGGCGGACGCCGACGGCGGCGGGCCGCGCCTCGGCGCGCCGTTCACGGTGGAGATCGCGGCCGAGCGGCTCAAGTCGGGGAACTTCCTCACCGACACGGAGCTCCAGCGCCGCCTCGAGACGCGCAAGTTCCCCCGCATCGTCGGCGACGTGAAGGGCGCCGATCCGGTGGGCGGCTCGCTGCGCTGGCGCCTCAGCGGCAACCTGTCGCTCCACGGCGTGACGCGGGCGACCGACGCCGAGGTGACGGTGCGCGTCGTCGACGACAGGACGCTCGAGATCGAGGGGGAGAAGGTCATCGACATTCGCGACTACGGCATGACCCCGCCGAAGCTCCTGATGCTGCGCGTCTACCCCGACGTGAAGGTGCACGCGCGGCTGGTGGTGGTGCGAGTGGACTGACGCGCGGCACGCGTCTTGCTGAGGAGGCCCGACATGACGACTGAGAGCACGTACAAAGGAAGCTGCTTCTGCGGCGCCGTGGAATTCACCGTCTCGGGCGAGCCCGCCGCCGCGGGATACTGTCACTGTGGCTCGTGCCGGCTCTGGTCGGCCGGACCGGTCAACGCATTCAGCCTGTGGTCGCCGGATGCCGTCAAGGTCACGAAGGGCGCCGACCGCATCGGGGTCTACAACAAGTCGGACTTAAGCTACCGCAAGTTCTGCACGACCTGCGGCGGCCACCTGTTCACCGCGCACCCGCCGTGGAATCTCGTGGACGTGTACGCCGCCGTCATCCCGGAGTTTCCGTTTCAGCCCAAGCTGCACGTCCACTATCAGGAGACCGTCCATCGCATGAAGGACGGTCTGCCCAAGCTCAGGGACCTGCCCAAGGAGATGGGCGGAACGGGCGAGACGCTCCCCGAGTGAGGTTCGGCTTAGGGCGTCCCGTGGTGCACCGCCGGTGCACCGTGGGGCCCGGTCAGGAACTGTGGGCGGAAGATCGCGAGCTCACCCTGCCGTGAGCCGGCGGGCTTCCTCGATCAGCGCCTCGACCGCGTCGGTGACCCGGTCGTGGTGGGTGCGGAAGCTCAGGATGCAGATACGGAGCACGTAGCGCCCGTCGATCACCGTGCTCGACAGGAACACCCGGCGGCGGGCATGGACCCGGCGGAGGAGCTCGGCGCCGAGCGCGTTGGCGTCCTGCCCGGGGCGGGCGCGGACCGCGAACGCCACGATCGACAGCTGCGGCTCGTCCAGCACCTCGAGCTCGGGGGCCTCGCGCAGTCGTTGGTAGGCCCAGCGGGCGAGCGCTAGCTTCTCCTCGAGCTGCGCGCGAAACGCCGCCACGCCGTGAAGCTGGAACGGCAGCCAGATCCGCAGCCCGCGGAAGTCGCGGGTCAACTCCGGCGAGAGGTCGGTGATGTTCACCTCCCCCTCCGCCGCCGCCACGTCTTGCAGGTAGTGGGCATCGCTCGCGTGCGCGCGCCGGAGAACCTCGAGGTCCTTCACCAGAAGACAGCCCGTCCCGTAGGGGAGAAACAGCCCCTTGTGCGGGTCGAGGGTGATCGAGTCGCAGAGCTCGAGACCCGGGACGACGCTCTCGCCTCGGTCGACGATGCGGAAGAAGCCCCCATAGGCCGCGTCGGCGTGGAGCCACATGTGGCGGCGGCTTGCGATGTGCGACAGCATCGGAGTCGGATCGACCGCCCCGGTGTTGGTGGTCCCCGCGTTGGCCACGATCATGAACGGGAGGAGGCCGTGCGCCCGATCTTCGTCGATCATCCGCTCGAGCTCTTCGGGCAGAAGCCGGAGGCGGGCGTCGACGGGGACAACCCGTAGGTTCCGCGCCGACAACCCGGCGATGCGCGCCGCCTTGGGCACCGACGTGTGGGTCTCGCGCGAGTAGTAGATCGTCCCGCGGGCGAGATCGCCCTCGGGAAGGCGTGCGGTTCTCGCCGCCACGATCGCGGTGAGGTGGGACAGCGATCCTCCCGACGTGAGGATGCCCCCCGCTCCAGGCGGGTAGCCCATGAGCCCGGCCAGCCATTCGACCACTGTGGCCTCGATGCGGGCCAGGGCCGGCGCCGCCGCGGTCACCGTTACGTACCGGTTGGTCAAGCAGGCGACGAAATCGGCGAGGCCCGCCGACGGCACGCCGCCACCCGGGATGAAGGCCATGTATCCGGGGCCGGCGGTGTTGAACGACTTCCGGATGGCGGGGCCGAGCCGGGCCAAGATCTCCGCCAATGCGCGGCCGCCCTCGGGGACGGGCTCGCGCAGGGCATCGACTACCGCGGCGGCTTCCTCCGTGTCCCACGACGGCATGCTGCCCAGAGCGCCGATGTGGTCGACGACAAACGCCGAGCAGGCGCGGATCCAGCCCTCCAGCTCCTCTCGACTCGGCTCCAGCGACGAGCTCATGCGGCCATTCTAGCCGGCATCCGAGCGATCCCGTCCTTGGCCGTTCCTTCCCGCGCAGGTACTTCGGGGTGGTCCCCGTCACAGCGAGAGCAGCCATCACGCCCGACTTGGGCGCATCCTAGGACGATGGCCCCTCGCACCGTCCCCCCGTTCCGCGCCGACCACGTCGGCAGCTTCCTGCGCCCGCCCGAGCTCATCGCGGCGCGCGAGCGCCGCCGGCGAGGAGAGATCTCCGGCGACGAGCTTCGCGCCGTCGAGGACGAGGCCATCCGCGCCGTCGTCCGGCTGCAAGAGGACGTGGGCCTCCAGGGCATTACCGACGGCGAGCAGCGCCGCACCTACTTCCACGTCGACTTCCTGGAGCAGCTCGAGGGTGTCGAGGCGCGCGGCGGGCTCACCGCGCACTTCCGCACCGCCACGGGCAAGGAGGTGGACTTCACGCCCCCGGTCCTCCACGTCACGGGCAAGGTCCGCCACGTGCGGCCGATCCAGGTAGACGATTTCCGGTTCCTGCGCGCGGCGACGGCGCGCACGCCTAAGGTCACGATCCCGTCGCCGACGATGCTGCACTTCCGCGGCGGGCGGGGCGCGATCAGCCGCGAGGCGTACCCCGACCTGGAGGCGTTCTACGACGACGTCGCCGCCTGTTACCGTGAGGAGCTGCGCCAGCTCGGCGAGGCCGGATGCACCTACGTGCAGCTCGACGACACCAACCTCGCCTACCTGTGCGACCCGAAGATGCGCGAGGGCGCGCGCCAGCGGGGCGACGATCCCGACGAGCTGCCCCGGCGGTACGCTCGCTTGATCAATGCCGCGCTCGCCGGCCGTCCCGCGGCGATGACCGCCTGCATCCACATGTGCCGGGGCAACTTCCGCAGCGCCTGGGTGGCCGAGGGCGGGTACGACGCCGTCGCCGAGAGGCTGTTCGGCGAGTGCGCCGTGGACGCGTACTTCCTCGAGTACGACGACGCGCGCTCGGGCGATTTCAGCCCGCTGCGGTTCATGCCCCCGGACAAGATCGTCGTCCTCGGGCTGGTCACCACCAAGGTCGGCGAGCTCGAGCGCCGGGACGACCTCCTGCGCCGGGTCGACGAGGCCGCGCGTTACGTCCCGCTCGAGCGCCTGTGCCTGTCGCCGCAGTGCGGATTCTCCAGCACCGTGCACGGGAACGACATCGCGCGCGAATCGCAGGCGGCGAAGGTGCGCCTGGTCGTCGACACCGCCCGCGAGATCTGGGGTTGAGCGTCCCATGACCGACGACGATCCCGACGAGCCCGTCGAGCTGCCCATCGAGGACACGCTCGACCTCCACACGTTCCACCCGCGCGACGTGAAGGCGCTGGTCGAAGATTACCTCGGCCTGGCGGCGGAGCGCGGCTTCGCCGAGGTGCGCATCATCCACGGCAAGGGGACGGGCACGCTGCGCCGCATCGTCCACGGCGTCCTCGCGCGCCACCCGGCCGTGGCGAGCTTCCGCCTCGCCGGCGACGGCGGCGGCTGGGGCGCGACCGTGGTGACGCTCCGAAAATGACGGACTAAGCTTCGCCCACCATGGCGACCCACCATCCCGAGCGGCATTTCGGCGGCACCACCATGCTTCGCGACGCGATCATCGGCCTAAGCGACGGTCTGACCGTGCCGTTCGCGCTCGCGGCGGGCCTGGCGACGGTCGCATCCTCGCACATCGTCGTGACCGCGGGCATGGCGGAGATCGCCGCCGGAGCCATTTCGATGGGGCTGGGCGGGTACCTCGCGGGGCGCAGCGACGTCGATCACTACGAGTCCGAGCGCTCGCGCGAGATCCGCGAGGTGCGCGACGTCCCCGCCGAGGAAGAGGCGGAGGTGCGCCGCATCTTCGAGCAATACGGTCTTCAGCCCAGTCAGGTCGACCCCATCGTGTCGGCGCTGCGCGCGCGGCCGCAGGCGTGGGTCGACTTCATGATGCGGTTCGAGCTGGGGCTGGAGGAGCCGGCTCCGGGGCGGGCGCGCGCGGCCGCGCTCACCATCGGCGGCGCGTACGCGATCGGCGGGCTCATCCCGCTCGCGCCCTACATGGCGACGTCGGCGGCCCGCGCCGCGATGCCCTGGTCCGTCGCCATCACCCTCGTCGCGCTGTTCGTGTTCGGGCTGGTGAAGGGGAAGGTAGCGAGCGGTCGCCCGTGGCGCAGCGCGGTGCAGGCGATGGTCATCGGCGGCCTGGCGGCGGCGACCGCGTTCGCGCTCGCGAGCCTCCTGGCCGCGGGTTGACGCGCCCCGGCGCCGGGGCGAAGATCGGCCATGCTGCGGCGTCTCGCGCCCCTTCTGCTCGTCGGAGCCTGCGCGCACGGACCGGCGCCGAGCGGTCCACTGCCGCGCGGCCGGCTCGTCGATCTCACCCACTCGTTCAACGACAAGACGCTCTACTGGCCGACGTCGCCGTCGGGGTTCGTGCGCCAGGTCCTGGCGTACGGCCCCACGCCGGCCGGGTACTTCTACGCGGCGGGCGCGATCGCCGCGCCGGAGCACGGCGGGACGCACCTCGACGCGCCGATCCACTTCGCGGCCGGCAAGTCCACCGCCGACGTCATCCCGCTCGCGCGCCTGGTCGCCCCCGCCGTCGTCGTCGACATCTCGGCGCGCGCCGCCGCCGACCGCGACGCCCTGCTCGCGCCGGCCGACCTCGACGCGTTCGAGCGCGACCACGGCGCGATCGAGGCCGGCACGATCGTCCTGGTGCGCACCGGCTGGGCGGCGCGCTGGCCCGACCGCAAGGCGTACCTCGGCGACGATAGGCCCGGCGACGCGTCGCACCTCCACTTCCCCGGCATCGGCGCCGACGCGGCGCGCGCGCTCGTCCGGCGGCAGATCGCGGCGGTGGGCATCGACACCGCCAGCATCGACCATGGTCCGTCGAAGGACTTCATCACGCACCAGGTGCTCCTCGGGGCGGACATCCCCGCGTTCGAAAACGTGGCCGACATGGCGTCGCTGCCCGCGCGCGGCGCGTTCGTCGTCGCGCTCCCCATGAAGATCGAGGCCGGATCGGGCGGTCCGCTGCGGATCGTCGCGATCGTGCCGTGAGGCCTCCCTCTCATTCGCAGCGCAGCGCCCGCATCGGATCGACGCGCATCGCCCGCCGCGCCGGCACGTAGCACGCCACGGCGCACACGCTGACGAGGAGCGCCACGGCCCCGGCGAGCGCGAGCAGATCGGTGGGCGTCACCCCGAAGAGCAGACTCTCGAGGACGCGGGTGAGCCACAACGCCCCGGCCACGCCGATCGCCGCGCCGATCCCCGCCAGCAGCATGCCGTGGCCGACGATGAGCGCGAAGATGTCGCGCGGCCGGGCCCCGAGCGCCATGCGCACGCCGATCTCGCGCGTGCGCTGCGACACGAGGTAGCCCATGACGCCGCCGAGGCCGACGCAGGCGAGCGCCAGCGCCACGGCGGCGAAGCAGCCGAGGAGGACCATGTGGAAGCGGCGCGCGCCCAGCGACCGCTCCACCAGCGCCTCGGCGGTGTCCACGTCGGCGAGCGGCACCCCGGGGTCGACGGCCGCGATCGCCGCCCGGATGGAAGCCACCTGCGTCGACGGGTCGGCCTGCGTGCGCACCACCAGGCTGAACCGGCGCCAGCCGGCGTAGGCGGCCTGTGACCCGTAGACCATGGGCCGCGCCGGCCCGTCGAGCCCGAAGCTCTTCACGTCGCCGGCCACACCGATGATGGTCGCCGGATCGCGGCCGAAGCTCTCGATCACGACCTTCTTGCCGAGCGGATCCTCGCCCGGCCAGTAGCGGCGCGCCGCCTCCTCGCTGATGATGGCCACCGGCGGCGCGCCCGCGCCGTCGCGCGCATCGAACTCGCGCCCGCGCAGAGGGATGCCCAGCGCGCGGAAGTATCCCGGGCTCGCGATGCGCCAGTCCGTCGACGGCAGGCGGCCGCCGTCGCCGCGTCCGTCGATGCGGAGCGAGCTCGCGGTGTTCCCGCCCCCGCCGAGGGGCACCAGGCTCACCGCGCCGGCGCCCGCGACGCCGGGCTGGGTGCGGACCTCAGCCAGCACGCGGTCGTAGAAGCTCCACACCTCGGCCCCGGTGGGATAGCGTGCCGCGGACAGGTCGAGGCGCAGGGTGAGGACGCGCGTCGGGTCGAACCCGGTGGGGACGTCGCGGAGGAGCGCGAAGCTGCGGATGAGGAGCCCGGCGCCCCACAGGAGCGCCACCGACAGCGCCACCTCGGCGATGATGAGCGCGCCGCGCAGGCGTCCCCGCACGCGCGCGCCGCCCAACCGCCCGTCGGTGAGCGCGAGCGTCCCGCCCGCGTTCCGGCGCGCCGCCTGGAGCGCGGGGACGACGCCGAAGAGGATGCCCGCGAGCGAGGACACCAGCAGGGCGAAGCCGATGACGCGCGCATCGATCGAGATCTCGTCCATGCGCGGGATGCCTGTCCCGACGGCGCGGAGGGCCTGCGTCGCGCCCAGGGCCACGAGCAGGCCGACGAGCCCGGCGCCGAGCGCGAGGAGCAGCGCCTCGACGAGGAGCTGCGCCACGATGCGCCCGCGCCCGGCGCCCAGCGCCACGCGGATCGCGATCTCGCGCTGCCGCGCGGCCGCGCGCGCCAGGGACAGGTTGGCCACGTTGCTGGTGGCGATGAGGAGGACGAGCGCCGCCGCGGCGAGGAGGAGGAGCAGCGCGCGGCGGATCTGCTCCGGCACCGCGGCGTCGAAGGTCGGCTCCAGCGCCGCGGACCAGCCGGCGTTGGTGTCGGGGAAGCTCTGCTCGAGCCCCCGCGCGATCGCGACCATCTCCGCGCGCGCCCGGTCCAGCGTGACGCCCGGCCCCAGGCGCCCCATGACGTTGAGGCGGTGATCGCCGCGGCGCCCCTGCGGGTCGGGCGCGAGCGGGACGTAGATCTGCGCGTCGCCCCAGCCGAACGACGCGGGGAGCACCCCCACGATGGTGTGGGGCGCGTCGGTGAGGACGATCGTCTTGCCGACGACCGCGGGGTCGCCGCCGAAGCGCCGCAGCCAGAAGCCGTGGCCCAGGATCGCCGCCCGGGCCCCGCCGGGGCGATCCTCCTCGGGAAGGAAGTTCCGCCCCAACGCCGGCGTCACGCCGAGCAGGGGAAAGAACCCGTCGGTGGCGGCGATGCCGTCGACGAGCTCCGGCGCGCCGTCCGCGCTGACGGAGAAGCTCTGCCCGCTCCACGCGGCGAGGCGCTCGAAGCCCTTCGCGGCGGCGCGCCAGTCGAGGAAGTTCGGCTGGGACGCGCTGAACGACGACCACCCCCGCGCGAGGTTGGTCTCGTAGACGTTCACCAGACGATCCGCGTCGGCGAACGGCAGCGGCCGGAGCATGACCGCGTTGACGACGGTGAAGATCGCCGTGTTGGCGCCGATGCCGAGGGCGAGCGTGAGCGCGGCGACGGCCGTGAACGCCGGGTGGCGCCGGAGCAGGCGCGCGCCGAAGCGCACGTCGCCCCACACGCGCGACAGCGCCGAGCCCGTGCCGGCCTCGCCGAGCCGGGACGGGTCGGGCGCGCGCCGCTCGGACAGCTGGGCCCACGCCTCGTGGCCGCTGATCTCGTCGACGACGATGCGGCGCGCCTCGGCCTCGGGGCGGCCGGCGCGGACGAGGTCGGCGCAGCGGGCCTCGAGGTGCTGGGCGAGCTCCTCGACGATGTCGCGTTCGCGATCGGGCGGGAGGCCCAGGCGCGCGAGGCGGCTGCGGACCTCCTCCTTGAAAGTGCGCGTCTCGCCCATGCGACCTCCTAGGCGCTGCGCAGGCGCGCGATGCGCGTCAGCGCCGCGATGAACTGCTCCCAGCGGCTGCGCTGGGCGGCGAGCACCTTGCGGCCCGCCGGGGTGATGCGGTAGTAGCGCCGGCGGCGGACGTCCGGCTTCTCCACCCACCGCCCCTGGATCAGCCCGCGCCGCTCCAGGCGGTACAGCGTCGCGTAGAGCGAGGCGATGTGGAAGCTGAGGTGGCCCTCCGACCGCTGACCGATGATCTTCGCGATGTCGTAGCCGTGGCGCTGCCCGTCTTCCAGGAGCGAGAGGATCAGCATCTCGGCGCTGCCCTTGTGGAGCTCGCGCTCGAACGTCGTGTCGCGCATATTTGTGTGAAGCATATATGGATGTCGCGAAGTCGTCAACCTCGTCAACCCCCCCGGGGAAGACGAGGGGCGTGGGCCGGGCCGCGGCGCTATACTCTCCGGGCATGAGCGCACCCCAACCCATCGAGGCGGCGCCGGTGCTGTTGACGTCGCGGCGGGGCGGCGTGGTCACGCTGACGCTGAACCGCCCAGCCCAGTTCAATGCCCTGTCCGAGGCGCTGCTCGGCGAGCTCCAGGCGGCGCTCGACGCCGTGGCGGCCGACGACTCCGCGCGGGTCGTTGTCCTCGCCGGGGCCGGCAAGGCGTTCTGCGCCGGCCACGACCTGAAGGAGATGCGCGCCCACCCCGACAAGGCGTACCACAAGGCGCTCTTCGATCGGTGCAGCCGGATGATGATGAGCCTGGTGCGGCTGCCGCAGCCCGTGATCGCGCGCGTGCACGGCATCGCCACCGCGGCCGGCTGCCAGCTCGTGTCGATGTGCGACCTCGCGGTCGCCGCCGACACCGCGCGCTTCGCCGTCTCGGGCGTGAACGTCGGCCTGTTCTGCACCACCCCCTCGGTGGGCCTGGCGCGCAACGTCGGCCGCAAGCAGGCGATGGAGATGCTGCTCACCGGGGAGTTCATCGACGCCGCGACCGCCAGGGAGCGCGGTCTGGTCAACCGCGTCGTGCCGGCCGACGCTCTCGACGCGGAGATCGACGGGCTCGCCGCGTCGATCGTCGCCAAGACGCCGGTGGCCATACGGGTCGGCAAGCAGGCGTTCTACCGCCAGCTCGAGCTCGGCCTCGACGAAGCCCACGCGCTGGCGAGCGAGGTCATGGCCGAGAACATGATGGCGTGCGACGCGGCCGAGGGCATCGACGCGTTCATCGAGAAACGCCCACCTACATGGCGCGGTCGCTGAGCCCTTGTGAAACATTTTGCAGCGCGAGGATCGTTTCGAGTCGGCCGGGCGCGCGAGATAAGCGGAGGCGCGGGCGGCGTCGCTCCGATATGGGGGGCGAACGGGGGGAGCTCTCGCGCGCCGTAGGCGCGCGTCGCGAAGCGGCTCCCCCCGTTGTGAGGACCCCGCGGAGCGGGGTCAGACGGGCTCAGCGACTGTGAAGAAAAACCCGCGCGTCGGCGCGCGGGTTTTCTTTACGGTCGCTGAGCCCTTGCCCCGACCCCCATCCGTGTGCACCTTAGCCCCATGAAGCGCGGAACCTTGATCGGGGTCGTAGTGGTCGGCCTCCTTGTCGTGCTCGGCGGCTCGTGCGTGATGAGCTACAACCGGCTGGTCGCCCTGGACCAGTCGGTGCAGGCGCAGTGGGGACAGGTGGAAAACGTCTACCAGCGCCGCGCCGACCTCATCCCCAACCTCGTCGAGACCGTGAAGGGGGCGGCCAACTTCGAGAAGGAGACGCTCATCGCCGTCACCGAGGCGCGCGCCAAGGTGGGCCAGGTCAGCGTCGGCCGCGACGTCGTCAACGATCCCGCCGCGTTCCAGAAGTTTCAGCAAGCCCAGGACGGCCTGTCGGGCGCGCTGTCGCGCCTCCTCGTCGTCGCCGAGAAGTATCCCGAGCTGACCGCGACCGCCGGGTTCCGCGACCTGCAGGCGCAGCTCGAGGGGGCGGAGAACCGCGTCACCACGGAACGCATGCGCTTCAACGAGGCGGCGCAGGCGTTCAACACCAAGCGCAACAGCTTCCCCACGGTGCTGATCGCCGGCCTCTTCGGCAGCAAGTTCAACGAGAAGCAGTTCTTCCACGCCCAGGCCGGGGCGGAGCAGGCGCCCAAGGTCAAGTTCTAGGGGGGCCCGTGCCGCGCCTTCGGTTCTGGCTCCCGGCCGTCCTCGCGCTGGCGCTCGCATCGTCCCGCGGGGCGTCCGCGGCCGAGGCGCCCCTCCCGCCGGCGCCGACCCGCTGGGTGACCGACGCCGCCGGCTTCCTGTCGCCGTCCGCGCGGGCGGAGATCGACGCGCGCCTCGAGGCGGT
This sequence comes from Haliangiales bacterium, assembly GCA_035259575.1. Classification (GTDB taxonomy): domain Bacteria; phylum Myxococcota_A; class Polyangia; order Haliangiales; family SHYZ01; genus DATFWE01. The sequence goes on along the minus strand of DATFWE010000222.1, from coordinate 1,038 downwards.
GGAGCGCGCCACCGGCCATCAGGTCGTGGTGTGGATCGGGGACACGATCGGCACGGCGCCGCTCGATGACTGGGCGGTGCGCACGTTCGCCGCGTGGAAGGTCGGGCGCAAGGGCATCGACGACGGCCTCGCGATGTTCATCCTGGCCGCGGACCGCAAGATCGACATCGAGGTCGGCTACGGCCTCGAAGGGCAGGTGCCCGACGCGATCGCGGCGCGGGTCATCCGCGACGTGATGACGCCGCGCCTTCGCGCCGGCGACCGGGACGGCGCGGTCCGCGCCGGCGTCGACGCGCTCCTTGCGGCCATCGGCGCCAAGGACGTGGCCCCGTTCGCGAGTCCGCCCGCCGCGGAGCGCCGCCCGGCCGTCCCGCCGGGACGGCTCGTGTTCTACGGGATCCTGGCGCTCGCGTTCCTCGTCCTCCTCGTCACCAACCCGCGGATGGCGATGTACTTCCTGTGGGCGATCGTCTCGGGCGGACGCGGCGGCGGGGGCGGATGGTCGGGATCTTCGGGTGAGGGCGGGGGCGGCTTCAGCGGCGGCGGCGGTCGCTCCGGCGGCGGCGGCGCGCGCGGGTCATGGTGACGCAATGTGGTGGCTGATCCGCAAGCGCTTCGCCCGGGGGATCGACGGTGACCGGATCAAGCGGGCGATCGAGGACGCCGAGCGCGGCACGACCGGCGAGATCGTCGTGTCGGTGGCGCCGTTCTTCTTCGGCAGCGTGTACGCGGCGGCCGAGCGCGCGTTCGCGCGGCTGGGCGTCGCGCGCACGCGCGAGCGCAACGGCGTGCTCCTGTTCGTCGTGCCTGGTCGGCGCCAGCTCGCGATCCTGGGGGACGAGGCGATCCACGCCAAGGTGGGCCAAGAATTCTGGGAGCGCGTCGCCGCGGCGACCGCCCGGCGTCTCGGGGCCGGGGACGCGACCGGGGGGATCGTCGACGGCGTCGCGGAGATCGGCAGGGAGCTCGCGCGCTGGTTCCCGATCGGGGAGTCGGGGCGGGTGAATCAGCTCGCGGACGACCCGGAGGTGGGATGAG
>DATFWE010000221.1:0-3884 GCA_035259575.1 Haliangiales bacterium | reverse complement strand
CCCCCGGCGCTTGACCCGACCGCGACCACTGGGCCCTCGGCCTCGCCCCACGAACCCTCGGGCGCGGTCGGCTCACACCGTCGCACAGGCCCTACCGCTGCCAGAGATGGAGAGAACCCCCCGCCCCCCGGCGCGTTTCGAGCAATCGACCTCTAATGACGATTCATATTGACATGGCATTAAGTTAATGATAGCCAATGACCATGGTCCACATGGGGGAAGTGGAATGGGAGGCGGCGCATCGCGCGTTGGTCCGGCTGGCCGCAGCCGGCGCCGCACACGAGCATGCGCTTGGCGCGGCGTTGCTGCGCGCAGAGCGCGCAGAGGTCTGGCGGGCGCTGGGCATGGCGACGTTCTTCGAATACGCCGAGCGCGTCGTCGGCCTAACGCCGCGCCAGGCGGAAGAGCGGCTGCGCGTCGCCCGGGCCCTCGAGCGCCTGCCGGAGACGTCGGCGACGCTCGCCGGCGGGAGGATCCATTTCACCGCGGTCCGTGAGCTCACGCGCGTCCTGGCGCCCGAGACCGAGACGGAATGGCTCACCGCGTCGGAGGGCAAGTCGGTCGGGGAGATAGAAGGGCTCGTCTCCGGCCGGCGCGTCGGCGATCGGCCGGGGGACCGGCCGCGGGCGGAGGCGCGACGACACCGCATCGTCCTCGACGTGTCGGCCGAGACGTTCGCGGCCTACCGCGAGGCCCAGGCCAAGATGCGACAGGACGCCGACGCTCCCATGACAGAGGATGAGGGTCTCTTGCTCATGGCACGTACGGTCCTGGCCGGCCCGGCCGATTCCGGGCGGAGCAACTACCAGATCCACGTGACTCGCTGTGATACGTGCGGGCGGACCACCCACGATGCCCGGGGCCAGGCCGTGGTCGTCGACGCTGCGGTCACCGAGCTCGCCGAGTGCGATGCGCAGCGCGTCGATGACGCCGGTCGGGCCACCCAGGACATACCGCCGACGACGCGCCGCGCGGTCGTTCGGCTCCAGCACGGACGCTGCGCCGTGCCGGGCTGCCGCCACGCGGTGTTCACCGACGTGCATCACATCCTGTTGCGATCGGAGGGGGGCACGCACGATCCGGACAATCTGATTCTGCTCTGCGCCATGCATCACGGAGCGGTGCACCGCGGCCAACTGGTTATCGACGGAACCTGGTCGGCGGGGTTGCGGTTCACCCACGCCGATGGGAGCGCGTACGGCGCACCGGCTCGGCCGCGCGTCGCGTCGTTGCTGTCCGACGTACATCAGGCGTTGACCGGTCTGGGCTTCAAGGACCGCGAGGCGAGATGGATGGTGGCCGAGCTTCGCCCCCATATGGGGGAAGACGGCACGGTGAGTCTGGAACAGGCGATCCGGCGCGCGCTCGCCGTTTGGCGCACCGGACGCGCGGAGCACGGCTCGGCTGCACCGATGATCTAGGTTAGAGCCGCAGCCCGCGCGGCACGACCACTCGCTCCACGAGGTCGAACGCTCCCTGCACCGCGAGCGCGAGCACCGCGGCCGGGATCGCGCCCTCGAGGATGAGCCCCACGTCGGACAGGCGGATCCCGGTCAAGATCGGCTGCCCGTAGCCGCCCGCACCGACCAGCGCGCCGAGCGTCGCGGTGCCGACGTTGATCACCGCCGACGTCTTGATGCCGGCGAGGATCGACCGGGACGCCATGGGCAGCTCGACGAGGCGAAGGCGCGCCCCCGCGGGCAGACCGAGCGCCTCGGCGGCCTCGCGCGTCTGGCCGGGGATGCCGCACAGGCCCGCGTGGGTGTTGCGCACGATGGGGAGCAGGCTGTAGAGGAAGAGCGCGACGATCGCCGGGGGCGCGCCGATGCCGAGGATGGGGATCATGAACACGAGCAGCGCCAGCGACGGGATCGTCTGGACGACGCCGACCACCGCGAGGATCACCTGGCCGACGCGCGGGCGGCGCGCGCCGAGGATCCCGAGCGGGATGGCGAGGACGATCGCCGCGAGGAGGGAGACGGCCACGAGCCCCAGGTGGTCGCGCGTGGTGGCCCACAGGCGCTCGGCGGTGGTCTCGGCGCGCGCGGACGCGGCGACGCCGCGCGCGGCGAGGAAGTCCGCCGCCACGGCCGCCTCGGTTTGGCGGTCGAGCTTGACGCGGGCGTTCATCGTGCGCATCGCGGCCTCGTCGATGCTTCCGGCGAGTGCGGCGATCGCGCCCGCGGCGCGCGGCGGGATGGCGGGACGGTAGAGGACGACGGCGCGGTAGGCGGGAAAGTACGCGCGGTCGTCGTCGAGGACGCGCAGGCCGTAGTAGCGGATCTCGGCGTCGGTGGAATATAGGTCGGTGGCGTCGAGGGCGCCGGACGCGAGGCCGCGGTAGGCGAGATCGTGATCGAGGCCGCGCACGTCCGTCTGCGGCAGGGCGTAGGCCGCGCGCAGCCCCGGCCAGCCGTCGGCGCGGTTGAGGAACTCGTTCGAGAAGCCGAAGCGCAGCTCCGGGTGCGCGCGCAGATCGGAGAGGGTGCGGATGCCCAGGCGCGCCGCCACCTCCTCCTTCATGCCGACGGCGTACGTGTCGTTGAAGCCGAGCGGGGCGGACATCGCGACGCCCTCGGCCGCGAGCGCCGCGCCCAGGTCGGCCACGGCGCGCCCGCGGAAGATCTCCTGCGCGATCGTGCCGGTGTACTCGACGTAGGCGTCGATCTCGCCCGCCCGCAGCGCCTTCCACAGGACCTGCGTCCCGCCGAGCTGCCGCTGGTGGCGCGCCGGGACGCCGGCGGCGCGCGTCGCCTGCGTCACCACCTCGCCGAGGACCACGGCCTCGGTGAACACCTTCGAGCCGACGACGACCTGCGGGTCGCGCGCGCAGGCGGCCAGGGCCACGAGGGCGAGCGATGTCTTCACGGCATCCTCCGCTGCGCCCGGACAAACGCCGTGACGAACGCATCGGCCGGCGCGTGGAGGAGCTCGTCGAGCGTGCCGTTCTGCACGATGCGCCCGTCGCGCAGGAGCACGATGCGGTGGCCGAAGAACGCCGCCTCGGCGAGGTCGTGCGTGACCACGACGACGGTCTTGCCGAGCTCGTCGAACACGGCGCGCAGGTCGTCCTGCAGCTCGGCGCGGATCATCGGATCGAGCGCGCCGAGCGGCTCGTCGAGGAGCAGCACCTCGGGGTCGAGCATGAGCGCGCGCATGAGCCCGACGCGCTGGCGCTGGCCGCCCGAGAGCTCGACGGGGAAGCGCTCCAGCGCCGCGGCGGGGAGCCGCGCGACCGCGGCGAGCTCGGCGAGGCGCGCCGCGATCCGCGCCGCCTCCCACCCGAGCCAGCGCGCGACGAGCGTGACGTTGCCCGCCGCGGTGAGGTGGGGAAACAGCCCGCCGTCCTGGATGACGTAGCCCATGCGCAGGCGGCTCGCCGGGACGACCGGCTCGCCGTCGAAGCGCACCTCGCCCTCGTCGGGGCGGAGGAGCCCGAGGAGCAGGCGCAGGAGCGTCGACTTGCCCGATCCCGAGGGCCCGATGAGGACCGTCGTCCGCCCGCGCTCGACCGCGAGGTCGGTGCGCGCGAGGCCGTGCCCGCCGCCGTACTGCTTGGCGACCCCTCTGAGCTCGAACGACAAAGGCGACGCTACCATGGTCCGAAACGCAGTCCGCGGGCACTCGACATTGCCTCAAGATGCCTCAAGGAAGGGAGAAATATGCTTGCAATTTCGGGGCGTCTCCGGCATATACCCTTGCCTACCCGGGAGGCAGTAGCTCAGTCGGATAGAGCATCGGCCTTCTAAGCCGACGGCCGGGGGTTCGATTCCCTCCTGCCTCGCGAACGTGACAACCGAAGTTTCTGGTGAGCGTAGCTCAACTGGCAGAGCACCGGACTGTGGCTCCGGGGGTTGAGGGTTCAAGCCCCTTCGCTCACCCCG
>DATFWE010000220.1:0-3323 GCA_035259575.1 Haliangiales bacterium | reverse complement strand
GATGCGGGTCCTCCTCGTCTCCGCCAACCAGGAACGCAGCCCCGACCCCGTCGCGCCGCTCGGCCTGTGCTACGTGGCGACCGCGGTGGCGGACGCCGGCCACGACGTCGAGGTGGTCGATCTCTGCTTCCGGCCGGACGTTGAGACGGCGATCGCCGAAGGTGTGGACGCGCTGCGTCCCGAGGCGATCGGCGTCTCGCTGCGCAACGTCGACAACTGCGCGTTTCCGGACACCGTATCGTATCTGCCCCACTACCGGCGCGTGGTCGCGGCTTGCCGGGCCGCGAGCGAGGCGCCCATCGTGTTCGGCGGGTCGGCCTTCACGACCATGCCCGCACACTACCTGCGCGCGCTCGGGGTGCCGTACGGTGTGGTCGGCGAAGGCGAGGTGACCTTCCCGGCGCTGCTCGAGCGGCTCGCCGCCGGGCGCGTCGCCGACGACCTCGGTGGTCTCGCCTGGCTCGCCGGCGACGAGGTCCGGGTGAACCCGCCCGCCTGGCTCCCCGACATCGACGGGCTGCGCGCCGACCGCCGCTGGATGGACGTCGCCGGGTACTTCGCGCGCGGCGGCATGGCGAACCTCCAGACCAAGCGCGGCTGCCACTTCAAGTGCACCTTCTGCGCCTACCCGGTGATCGAGGGACGCGGGATGCGGACACGCGACCCGGCGCTGATCGCCGCCGAGGTGCGCGCGCTGCTCGACGACCACGGCGTCGATCAGTTCTTCGTCGTCGACAGCATCTTCAACGCCCCACGCGGCTATGCCGAGCGGGTCGCGGCGGCCCTCCGGCCGCTCGGGCGCGAGGTGCGCTGGTCCTGCTTCGTCGGACCGGGCAACTTCACGGCCGAGCTCGCCGACCTGATGATGGAGGCGGGCTGCCAGTCGGTCGACTTCGGCACCGACGCGGCCTCGGCCGCGACGCTACGCGGCTATCGCAAGAGCTTCACCGTCGACGACATCCTCGCCGCCTCCGTCGTGTGCCGCGAGCGCGGCCTCCCCTTCTGCCACAGCCTGGTCTTCGGCGGCGAGGGTGAGACGTGGGACACCGTGGCGGAGACCATCGAAGTCATGGACGCCTGTCGTCCGACGGCGGTGAACGCGATGTGCGGCGTGCGCGTCTACCCGGAGACGCCGCTGGCGACGACGCTGCTCGCGCGCGGTGAGGTGCCGTCGGTCGAGGCGCTCTACGAGCCCTGGTTCTACTTCGCCCCCGCGGTCCGCGAGGGACTCGCCGAGGTGGTCGGTGAGGTGGCCCGCGCGCGCGGCAACTGGCTGCTGCCGGGCAACAAGATCAACGACGAGGAACAGGTCTTCGCCACGCTGCGCGGTCGGGGGCTGAAGGGCGATCTCTGGCGCTATCTGACCCGGCTCCGTCTGGGCCGCGCGCTCGCCGACGCTCGACGCTCCGATTCGCCGCCGTGAGCCGCGCCCTCGCGCGGCGTCGCGTCACGACGTCCGCGCCCGCCGCTTACACCCGGTGAGCCGGATGAGCTGCAGCCGCAGGGCCCCCTCCGACATCACCTCGCCGGACGCCGCGCGGCACGTGAACGTGTTCGGCTCCGTACCGCCGAGGCCGAAGGCGATGGTCGCCCGGAACTCGCAGCTCGCCCCGTCCGCGTAGCGCGCCACCCCCATCAGGCGGTCGTTTTTGATCAGGCCGGTGAACCGCGCCCGTTCCCCAGAGCACAGGGGGAACTCCTCGTTCGACGGGTCGCAGCGCGCCGGCAGGCCCGGGGCGGACGGCGGACCCGCGGAGTAGTCGGACCACACCTCGAGCCGTCCGGCGAGCCGGCGGAGCGACCGCCGCTCGCGCCCGCGCGCGAAGAGCGTCCAGTACGCGGGCGCGTTGGGCGGCATCGAGTTGAAGCCGAGGATCCCGGCATCGGGCATGCACCGCGATCGCGACGGCGGGCACTCGACCCGGGCGTCGCCGCTCGAGCACAGCCCTCCGAAGGTGCAGCGCCGGCATCCAGTGCCGTCCGCGGCGCGAGCGGAGACCGTCACCAGCGCGAGGACCGCGAGCACGAGCGCGACGCCGGGCATCGCATCACCTCCGATGCGAGGAGCCTACCAGGAAGCCCGAGGGTGGGCACGAGGTATCTGCGCCCGATCCGCGGGCGGCGCCGGCGACGGCCGCTTCAGGCGAGGCCGAGGAACGCCTGCTCCTCGACGATGAGTGGCGCGAACGACGGCCGCTCGTGGTGCGTCGCGACGTATTTCGCGAGCCTCGGCCAGCGCCCGCCGTCGGGACGCACCTCGCCATGCGCCAGGTTGACGAACGCGCTCGCCACGGCGATGTCGGCGATCGTCAGCCGGTCGGCGACCAGAAAGGGTCCGCCGCGCAGCTGTCCCTCGAGGTAGTCGAAGCGCGGCGGCAGCTCCTCGTCGATCGTCTTCCCGATCGCCGTCTCGTCAGGCTCCTTGCCCATGAACCGCTTCCCGACGACGCGCGGGAAGAAGATCTTCGGACCGAACACATCGATCAGCGCGGTGTCGGCGTACTCCTCGAACCAGAGCGCCCGCGCGAAGTCGTACGGGTCGCTCGGGTACAGGGCGGGCTCCGGGTGCACGCGCTCCAGGTACTGGCAGATCACTGAGGAATCCGAGAAGGCGCGCTCGCCGTCGCGCCACGCTGGAACCTTTCCGAGCGGGCTCATCTGGCGATACTCCGGATCCGGGTTGCCCGGCATGACCGGCTCGTGGTCGTACGGGACGCCCTTCTCCGCCAGGACGACACGGACCTTGCGCACGAAGGGAGATGCGTTGACGCCGTAGAGTGTGGGCATGAATCTCCCCTTGGGGGTGCCGCCTACCCGAGTCAACTCGACGACCGCCGCCCGGCGGCACGCGAGATCTGGATCAGCCGATCGACGGTGCCCCAGCCCGCCAGGCGTTGATCCGGCCCACGTTGTGGCAGTCGAGCGCCTCGATCTCGGTGAAGCCGACCTGCTGTGCTTCGGGCAGCTGGTGGAACAGGGTGTTGCTCACCACGATCTCGCTCGGTCCGGCGACCGCCATCAGGCGCGCGGCAACGTTGATCGCATCGCCGATGACGCCCACCTGGGTGCGACTGAACGGCCGCAGCGACACGATCTGGAGATCGCCGACCGCCATGCCGACGTGGACGCCCCGCGCCGTCTGCGCCCGATCGATGTGGCGTTGCCACCGATTCGAGATGGAACGCCCGATGTCGAGCAGGTTGCGGGCGGTCTCGAGGGCGCGCGCGGGCACGTCGGGCGCGCCGCGCGGAATGCCGAAGAGCCCGATCACCTCGTCGCCGACGAACTGGTAGAGCATCCCGCCGTCGTCCTGCACCTGCGAC
>DATFWE010000219.1:0-4883 GCA_035259575.1 Haliangiales bacterium | reverse complement strand
CGGGCGTCGACGGGGCGGCGGTGCTGGAGGCGGTGCGCGCGCTCGGGCGGTTCCACCGGGTGCAAGGGTCGCCCGGGTTCCGCGCCGCCGCCGACTGGGTCGCGGGCGAGCTCGCCCGTGCCGGCGTCGACGCGCGCGTGGAGCAGCTACCCGCCGACGGCAAGACGCGCTACGCCCACTTCACGAGCTATCTCGGCTGGAACCCCGTCGAGGCGACGCTCGCCGAGGTCGCGCCCACGCGCCGCGTGCTCGCCGAGTTCCCCGCCCTCCCTGTCGCGCTCGCCGACTACAGCCAGGACGCCGACGTGACCGCCGAGCTCGTCGACGTCGGCGCCGGCGCCGCCGCCGACGACTACCGCGGCAAGGACGTGCGCGGGAAGCTGGTCCTCGCCGCGGGGTCGGTCGAGACGGTGCACCGCCTCGCCGTCGAGGAACGCGGCGCCGCCGGCATCCTGTCGCACTACCCCAACCAGCGGACCGCCTGGTCGGGAGCCGATCCCGACCTGGTGCGCTGGGGGCATCTTTCGCCCTATCAAACCGCGAACCGCTTCGCGTTCATGCTGTCGCCGCGGCAGGCGGGCGAGCTGCGCGCCGAGCTCGCGCGCGGAGCGGTGACGCTGAAGGCCCACGTGCGCGCCCGCATGGTCGCGGCGAGCTTCGACGTGGTCTCGGCGACGATCCCCGGCGCCGACGCCGCCGCGGGCGAGATCGTGCTCACCGCGCACCTGTGCCACGAGTCGGCCGGCGCGAACGACAACGCGTCGGGGAGCGCCGCGCTCCTCGGCGTGGCGCGCGCGCTGCGCGCCGCGATCGCCGCCGGCGCGCTGCCGGCGCCGCGCCGCACGATCCGCTTCCTGTGGGTGCCCGAGATCGCCGGGTCGCACGCCTGGCTGGTGACGCATCCCGAGCTCCAGCGCCGCATGCGCGCCGGCGTCCACCTCGACATGGTCGGCGGCGCGCCCGCGACGACGCACGCGGCGCTCCACCTGTCGCGCACCGCGGCGTCGCTGCCCCACGTCGCCAACGAGATCGCCCGCGCCTGGGTCGATGAGGTCGCGCGCGCGTCCACGCGCTACGCCGAGACCGGCCAGGGGGACGGGTTCGTGTGGCCGCCCGGCGCGCGCGACGCCCTCGTCGTCGACCTCCGCCCCATCGAGCTCGGCAGCGACCACGACGTCTTCGAGTCGTTCGGCGTCCCCATGGTCTACTTCCACGACTGGCCCGACGTCACCATCCACACCAACAAGGACGTCCCCGACAACCTCGACGCCACCAAGCTGGGGCGCGTCACCTACATGAGCGCGGGGATCGCGTGGACGCTGGCGGCGCTGCCCGACGCCGAGGGCGCGCGCCTCGTCGCGCTGGCGCGCGCCGAGATCGACGAGCGCGTCGCCCTGGCGCGTCGCGCGGCCGTCGCCGGCGGGTGGAGCGCCGACGACGCGCGCGTGGCGGAGCGGGAGGCCGTCGCCGCCGGCATCGAGGAGCTGGGGACGATCGCGGCGCTGTGGCCCGGCGCCGCGAACGACGTGCGGCGCGCGACCGCGGAGCTCGAGCGCGCGCTGCCCCGGGGCGCGTCCGCCGGGCCGCGCGACGCGCGCGTGCCGGCGCGCGCCGGGGAGGTGCGCGGCCCGCTCGACGTCTACTATTACGACCACCTCCGTCGCGTGTTGGGGGAACGCGCGCCGACGCCGCTGGAGCGGCGCGGGGACGTCTTCGCCTACGAGGCGCTGAACCTCGTCGACGGCAAGCGCTCGGTGTCGGACATCCGCGACATCCTCGCCGGCCGCTACGCGCCGGTGCCCGTCGCCGAGGTGGCGGAATGGTTCGACGTGCTCGCGCGGGCGGGGGTGGTGCGGCTGGCAGGGCGGTGAGGCTCACGCATCGGCGATCTGGAACACGTTGCCCTCGGGATCCGCCTCATCGACCGGCGTCAGCCCCACGCCGTCGCGGTAGAACCGCCGCATGAGCTCCATGTCTTTGGCGAACACCATGACCTGGCCGAGCTTCATGGGCGATAATACGCCGGGGTCACCGCTCGTACGCGCCGCGGTCGGTCTCACGCCGCGCCGAACCGCCCCCGCGCGAGGAACGCCAGCACCAGCTCGATCGTGCGCGCGTCGTTCATGATCCACGTGTGCGTCGCGTCTACGGTCGCGAAGTCGACCATCCCGGGCAGCCGGGTCTCGGTCACCGCGATGGTTCCGTCGTTCGCGACCCCCGGCGGGAACAGCTGCAGCGCGCTCGTCACCCAGCTCGTCGGGTTGGTGGCGGCGAGGCCGCGCGTCCCGGCGATGACGGCGAACGGCGACGGCGGCGACGGCCACGCGTCGGGCTCGCCCAGCTCCTGCCCCGCCGGCCCGTAGAACCAGCGGTAGAGCGGCCGATGGCGCAGCCGCGCCGCCACCCGGCTGCCCGCGTTCGGCGGCGCGACCATGACCACGCCGCGCCACGGCAGGAGCTCACGCATGTGGCGGGCGACGATGCCGCCGAGCGAATGCGTCACACCGATGACGGGGCGGTCGCCCAGGTCGGCGCGGATCCACTCCGCGATCGTCGCCGCGAGCGCCGCCACCGGCATACGCCGCGACGGGTACGAGCGCGACCACGTCGGGTGCCCGGCGCGCTCGAGGCTGCGGCGCAGGCGGCCCATCGATCGATCGGTGCGCGCCAGCCCGTGAAGGAGCACGACCGTCGGGGCGTCGGTCATGGTTGCTCCCGACTCAAGGAAGCTCCGCCGCCTCGCCGGAGCGGGGGCGCGGATACAGCGGCTGCATGTCGCGCGGGCGAAACCGTTCCACCGCCGTCACGATCTCCCCCTCGAGCTCCGCGCGCAGCGCGCGCAGCGCCGCGACCTCACGCCCGAGCACCAGCGTGCGCAGGACGCGCATCAGCAAGCGCCGCACCGACGCGGCGCGCTCGAGGACGCGGATCGTCGCGTAGGCCGACAGCGGCAGGAGCACGAGCGCCAGCGCCAGCGCGTGCGGGCCATAGGCGATCGCCGCGGCCGCGCACAGGCCCGCGTACGCGATCGCCACCAGCAGCAGCCCGATGACGAGCTTGCTCGTCCCGACGACGTCCTTGCGCGGCGCCCACCGCTGCCCCGCCCATACCATGAGCATCCCGATCGGCGCGTGCACCACCACGCCCGGCGCCGCCAGCGGCAGCAGCACGAGCACCCACCACAGCTGCCACGCGATCTTTCCGGCGACCGCCGCCGGACGCAGCGGCCGGCGGAGCTGCGCGTCGGTGAGACCGACGTCGCGCAGACGACGGTTGTAGTCGCGCACCCGCTCGAACAGGCGGACGACGTCGGGCTCGTCCTTCACCTGCTCGTAGACGAGCGAGAAGCGGCGGGCCAGCTCGACGCGGTCGCGCAGGGGGATCTTGGGCGGCTGGTACATCCGCCGCACGGCGTCGAGCACGCGCAGCGTGTCCCAGTCGGAGGCGTTGATCGTGAGCGCGCGCAGCCCGGCGTCGATGTCGGCGGTCAGGTCGCGCACCGCCTTGCGCTCGTCGGCCGCGTACCGGCCGAGCTCCTCGGCGCCGATGACGATCGGCGGCCCGTACTGGACGAGCACGCGGCTGCGGAAGTGCCGCCGGTGGATGTACGTCAACCCGCACGGGACGACGCGCAACGGCAGGTCGGGGCGCTGGGCCATGACGCCGTAGGCGATGCGCGCGGCGCCCGTCTTGAGGCGGGCGAGCTGCGCCTGGTCGTGGCTGATCCCCTCGGGGAAGATGCCGATGCAGCGCCCGCCGGCGAGGACGCCGAACAGCGCGTCGAACGCCTCGCTGTTGTCGATGTGCGATCCCTCGCCGTGATCCATGCGCCGGCGGATGGGGACCGCGCCGAGCGCGCGCAGGAATACGCGCAGCAGGCGGCTGCGAAACAGCGTGTCCTTGGCGGCGAAGCACACGATGCGCCCCGACGTCGCGACGATGAGCAGCGGGTCGATGAGCGAGTTGGGGTGGTTGCCGGCGAACAGCACCGGCCCCGATCCCTCGGGCGGGATGTTCTCGAGGCCGACGGCGACGACCTGGCGGTAGAACGTCCGCACCACCTGCCGCAGGAACCAGCGCATGAGCCGGTACGCCCACACGCGATCATCTTAGACCCGCCCGCGGAGGCGCGGGGCATACTCTACGCCATGAAGATCGGAGTTCTGGGAACCGGCGAAGTGGGCAGGGCGCTCGGCAAGGCGTTCCTCGCCCTCGGCCACGACGTCAAGATGGGGGCGCGCGAGGCGGGCAACGCCAAGTCAGCCGCGTGGGCCGCGGAGATGGGGCCGAAGGCCTCGCACGGCACGTTCGCCGATGCGACCGCGTTCGGCGAGATCGTCGTCCTGGCCACCCTCGGGATGGCCAACGAGAGCTGCCTCCGCGCGGCCGGGCCGGAGCGGTTCCGCGGCAAGCTCGTCATCGACGCCACCAACCCGCTCGACGTCGGCAGCGGGACGCCGCCCAAGCTCGCGGCCGGGGAGTCGGGGGGCGAGCTGGTGCAGCGGCTCCTCCCCGACGCCCGAGTGGTGAAGGCGTTCAACACCGTCGGCAACGCCCACATGTTCCGGCCGGACTTCCCCGGCGGTCCGCCCGACATGTTCATTTGCGGCAACGACGAGGAGGCCAAGAAGCGGGTGACGGCGCTCCTCGGCGAGTTCGGCTGGAACACCATCGACGTCGGCGGCATCGGCGCGTCGCACTACCTCGAGGCGATGTGCATAGTGTGGGTGCTGGCCGGCGTGCGCGGCCGCACCTGGAACCAGGCGTTCAAGCTGCTGCGCAAGTGACGCTCACCCGCAGGCTTGGCCCATGCTGATCGCCCGCCGCTTCCGCGGCCCGCCCGGGTCGGCCAACGGCGGCTACGCGGCCGGCCGCGTGGCGAG
>DATFWE010000218.1:0-9768 GCA_035259575.1 Haliangiales bacterium | reverse complement strand
CCGCCGCATCAAGGCCGAGCTCGAGCCGGGGACGCTCGAGGACAGCTTCGACGTCAAGCTGGGCGAGGGGGGGATCCGCGAGATCGAGTTCTTCGTGCAGGCGCTGCAGCTGCTCCACGCCGGCAAGAACCCGACGCTGCGCGAGCGATCGACGCGCGGGGCGCTCGAGCGACTGTTCTTCGCCGGGCTCATCTCCGAGGTCGAGCGGCGGGCCCTCGCCGATGCCTACGAGCTCCTGCGCCAGATCGAGCACCGGCTGCAGCTCGAGGCCGGGCGGCAGACCCACCGCCTCCCCCGCACCGTGGCCGACCTCGAGATCCTGGCGCGGCGCCTCGGCTTCGCCGACGCGGGCGAGCTGATGGCGCGGCTGGCGCAACGGACGCGCGACGTTGCGGGGATCTTCGCCACGCTGGGCGTCGAGAAGCCCATCCGCTCCGAGCTGGCGCTCGTCCTCCACGGCGGCCGCCCGCCCGAGGAGACCGAGGCGGCGCTGGCCGCGCTCGGTTTCCGCGACCCCGCCGAGGCCGCCGCCCAGCTCGATCTGCTCCGGCGGCGGCCCGCGTCCCCGTTCGGCGCGAACCCGGCGGCGCCGGCGGCGCGCGTGGCGCCCGCGCTCCTCGACGAGCTCGCCGCCTCGCCCGACCCCGACCAGGCGCTTCGCCTGTGCGGCGATTTCGCCCCGCGCGTGGGCGACGGCATGTGGCAGCTCCTCGACGAGAATCGGCCGGTCCTGCGCCTCCTGGCCACGCTGTTCGGCACCTCGGCGTTCCTGGCCAAGAGCCTCATCCAGAAGCCCGAGCTCATCGACGCGGTGCTGCTGTCGGGGCTGCCGCGACGGACGCGCGCCGACCTCACGCGGGAGGCCGCGGAGGTGCCGGCGGACCCGGAGGCGGCGTGGAACGCGCTCCGCCGGCTCAAGACCGAGGAGCTCCTGCGCATCGGCCTCGCCGACGTGGCGGGGGAGCTCGACCTCGACGACGTGTTCGAGGCGCTGTCCGACATGGCCGACGTGCTCATCGGCCGCACCCTCGAGCTCGTCCTGCCGACGGTGCCGGGCGCGCCGCCGCTCGTGGTCCTGGGCCTGGGCAAGCTCGGGGCGCGGGAGCTCGGCTACGCGTCCGACCTCGATCTCGTGTTCGTGTTCGACGGGGGCGTCGACGAGATGGACGCCGCCAGCCGCCTGGCGCAGCGGCTGGTGGGTGCGCTCGGGGCCCACCTCGAGGAGGGGCGCCTCTACGAGGTCGACACGCGCCTCCGCCCCAGCGGGCGCCAGGGTACGCTGGTGTCGTCGCTCGCCGCATGGCAGCGCTACCACGCCGAGAGCGCGGCGCCGTGGGAGCGGCAGGCGCTGGTGCGGGCGCGCGTGGTCTGCGGGGACGCGGCGCTCGGGCGCACCGTCGAGGACGACCTCGCCCTCTTCGTGTACGGCCCCGGGCCGGGGCCGTCGGAGTGGGCCGCGGCGATCGCGGCCATGCGCGACAAGATCGACCGCGAGCTGGGCCGCGAGGGCGACCTCAAGGCCGGACGCGGCGGCATCCTCGACATCGAGTTCGCCACCCAGTTCCTGCAATTGGCCTATGGTGGTCTGCACGACGGGCTGCGCACCCGCTCGACGTTCGCCGCGCTGCGGGCGGCGCGCGAGGCGGGGCTCATCGACGACGACACGTACGGAACGCTCGACGGGGGCTATCGCTTCCTGCGCAAGATCGAGAACCGCCTGCGCATCGTCCACGACAGACCAATCCACGAGTTCCCCAAGGATCCGGCGGAGCTGGACAAACTGGCCCGCCGGGCCGGCTTCGCCTCCGCCCCGGCGATGCTGCACGCCTATCGCGACCTCGCCGCCGCGGCGCGGGCCGCATTCCGACGCCTCTTGTCTTGATCTGGCATTCCAGTCTGCTAGGGTCCGATCATGGCGCTCATCAAGAAGCTCGACTGGGTCTGGGTCGACGGCAAGCTCGTGGCATGGGATGACGCCAAGGAGCACGTCCTGTGCCACACGCTGCACTACGGGCTCGGCGCCTTCGAGGGCATCCGGGCGTACCGGAGGGCCGATGGGCGCACCGCCGTGTTCCGCCTGGCGGAGCACATCGATCGGTTGTTCGATACGTGCCACATCATCACGCTCGACATCCCGTACTCGCGCGAGGCGATACGCGACGCCTGCGTGACCGTCGTGCGCGAGAACAAGCTGCCGGCGGCGTACCTGCGGCCGATCGTCTACCTCGGCTACGGGGCGATGGGGCTCGGTTCGTTCGAGCCCCCGGTGCGGACGGTCGTCGCGTGCTACGAGTGGGGCGCGTACCTCGGCGAGGAGGGCCTGCGTAGGGGCATCCGCGCGCGCGTGTCGTCGTTCCGGCGGGGGGCGATCGACTCGACGATGACCAAGGGCAAGATCTGCGGGCAGTACGTGAACTCCATCCTCGCCAAGCGCGACGCGCTCAAGGCGGGGTACGACGAGGCGATCATGCTCGACGCGCAGGGGTACGTGACCGAGGCGACGGGCGAGAACGTGTTCATCGTCAGGAAGGGCGTGGTGTACACCGCGCCGACGTCGTCGTCGATCCTCGCCGGCATCACGCGCGATTCGATCCTGCGCATCGCGCGCGACCTCGGCATCGACGTGCGCGAGCACGTGTACACGCGCGACGAGATGTGGTGCGCCGACGAGGTGTTCATGTGCGGCACGGCGGCGGAGATCACGCCGGTGCGGGAGGTCGACGACCGCCGCATCGGCTCGGGGGAGCCCGGGCCGATCACGCGCCGGGTGCAGGAGACGTACTTCGACGTGGTCAAGGGCGCCAAGGCGCGCTACCCGGAGTGGCTCACGTACGTCTGATGCGCGGTGGCGGTCAGTCCGCGTAGTGGGCGACGGCGGAGTCGAGGGCGCGGGCCCGATGGTCCGCGCCGAACATTGCGCCGACGCCGTCGGCCGCGGCCCGGGCGCCGTGGAACCGCTCCGCCATGCGCTGCTGCCGCTGGACCGCTTCCTGGATCTCGTAGACCGCCTGCGCCGACCGGATGAGCTGCTTGTCGTCGACGAGGGAGGTGGCCTTTTTCTCCCGGGCCGCGATCATCGCGAGCGGACCGCGCGCGCCGTGCTCGTCGCGCAGCCGCTCGACCTCCTGGTCGACCCAGCGCCGGTTGTTATCGGCGATGCCGTCGACGCCGCGGACTTTGGCCCGGACCATGCCCGCGCGCTCGATGGCATCGAGGCCGGACAGCTTGTCGGACAGCCCGAACGTCTCGTCGAGGAACGTGCCGACGGACCACCCTGCCGCCAGCGCACCCGCGAGCGGGCCGAGCGTGCCGAGGACGCCCGAGCCGGCGATGCCGCCGAGCGTCGCGCCTGCGCCCTCGAGCCCGATGGCGCTGAGCCCGTGACCGAGGAGCCCGAGCGTCCCGACGCCGCCGGAGAACGCCTCGGCCCCGCCGGCGATGACGTTCGCGACCTTCTCGGCGCCCTGTTTGTCGTGGAGGGAGTGAGAGATGTGCTCGATGCCGCCCCAGAGGGCCAAGGGACCCAGCCAATCGCTCCAAGGGATGCCCTTTCTCGCTGCATGCGCGGCGCCGGAGCCCGCGTGCGCGGCATGCCAAAACTCGGCGCCGGCGTGCGCAAGACCTCCCAACTTCGAACCCGCGTCCCAGATCGACCCAGTCGACTCCAACGGACTCAATGCGCTCATCGTTTCTCCCCTCCCTGTCGCGCCCACCAGTCGCGACGGCGTTTCATGTTGAGCACGCGATCCGCGAACAGCAGGACGGTCGCAATTGCGCCGAGCACCCCATACACGGGCCCGTGCCAACGACCACCGAGGGCAATCTCGCTTCCCGCCAAGGCGAGCCAGACGACGGCGCCGACTCCGCTCATCCAAGTGAATTCCACCGGGTACGGATCTGCGCCCTCGCGCGCGAGCCCGCGAACGTACGCCCGGTCACCGGCGTGCTGGCGCCATGCATCGGTGACGAAGACCATCGCCCCGGCAAAGCAGATCGGGGCCAACCAGTCCGACCAGGCCTCGTAGAGGCCGTGGATCACGGTCGTGCCGGTAAAGACGAAAACCCCCAGGATTCCGACCCCTGTAAGGCTTCGGGGCCGGGCCCCGCGCGGCTCTGCCGTACGATTCACGCAGTCATGTTCGGCAGCCGTCGGGAAAGGTTGCGTGGCACGCGCCCGCCACGCGCGCATCGAGTTCTAACGTCCCGTCATCTCACGCATGCCCCGCCGGCGAGGAGAGCCCGACCGCAAGAGTGGGGGTCGCCCTCACGGCCGTACGCGCTGGACGATGATTCGGTTCCGGGGGAAGTGGTCGAACGCCATGCCGACCATGTAGCCGCCGTTCGGCTCCCGGGCGAGACCCAGGCTTGCGTTGCTCTCAGTGTTCACGCCCCGGTCGGATCCTCCTGCTGTCACCGACAATCGCCAGCGCGGCGACGAGCTTCTCGTCGGTTTCGGTGATCGCGAATGCGCTTCGCCTGCGCAGGCTCGCCCTGTTGCGCGTTACTTCGGCCTGGCTGAGTCCCGGGCGCCGAACTTCACCATGATCGCGACGGGCTCCGCGACGCCGGGTCTCGTCGTGGTGTGGACGACGACGCGCTCGCCGACCGACAGGTCCTGCGCCGACGCCGACGCACCGGCCTTTTCGAACCGGGTCTGTTCATCGAAGGCCACCTTGACCTGCTTCTTCTCGGTCGTCTCGACGGTCAGGCTCTTGGCGTCGACCGCCTTGACCGTGCCCATGATGTGCTGCCCCCCGCCATGGGCGAACGCGCTCGCTGGGATGATGAGCGCGACGACCAGTGCCAGGTACGTGATGATTCGCATGGATTGTCGCTCCTTCAGTGCGGTTGCGGGTTGGACGAGCCGCCGCCCAGAAAATTCTCTTCCTGCTCTTCCTCTTGCTTGTCCTCGGCCGACTTGGGATTCAGCGCCTCCATCTTCCGGACCTCGTCTGGCCCCAGCTTGGGGAGGTGGCGGATGAAGGCCACGAGCGCCCAGCTGTCCTCGTCGTCCTCGCGCGCGCGTTCGCCCCATGCGGGCATGCCGCTCAGGCGGATACCGTTCTCGATGATGTAGTAGAGCTCGCCGTCGCTCAGCCCCTGCGTCGCGGCGGCGCGCATGTCGGGCGCCTTGGGGTAGAGGTTCCGGCCGATCGGGGTGTCGCCGCTGCCATCGTTGGCGTGGCAGAGGGCGCAGTGGTCGGCCCAGTGGTGGCGACCGCGCGCGATGACCTCGTCGCTGGCCGGGAGAGGGTTCTTGAGCGACTTGGCTCGCGCCGGCACCGCCAGGCTCCGCGCCGCCCGCGCGAGGCGCGCCTCGAGCGCCGAGGGCTGGTCGCGCGCCGCGAACCCGCCGCGCACGACCGCGGCGAAGTAGATGCCGGCGGCGATCAGAAGCGTCAGCGCCAGAGCGCCGACCGCCGCGAGAATGCGCACCAGCCAGCGCTTCAAGGCTCCACCCTGTACGCGCATCATGGTTCTCTCCCCGATGACGTTAGTTCTCCGCTACCCACGCGTTGCGCATGGCGGTCAAGGAAACATCAACCGAAGAAATCGGGCACGAAAAGGAGCAGCGCCCCGGTCCCTGCAAGCAGCACCCCGACCGGTGCCAGGAGCCCCGCCACGGCCCGGCGGCCCCCCGAACCGTCGAAGGACGCGCGGACGCACAAGCCCGTAAGTGCGCAGCCCGCCACGAAGATCGCCGCCCCGAGGACGCGCATCGGCCTCAATCTACCACGTTTGCCCACTTGTGCGTTTCGTCGCTTCCCTTCGCGGCGGCTCCACGGTAAAAGGAATGAACTTTTGCCAAGACGAGGACCAACACGATGAAGAAAACGGTAGTTACTTGCATCCTTCTCGGCGGCCTCGCGAGCGCGCTGGCGCTCGGCGCCGTTTCGTGCGGCGGCGGCGGCGGCACCACGTCAGATGGCGGCACGGTCGACGCGCCCTCGGTCGCCGGCACCTACACGCACTACGTCATGAACCACGTGACTCTCGGAACGGCCGCGACGGCGAAGAACTACGGTTTCGATCTGAACGGAGACGGAATCAACGACAATGTGCTCGGCGGGGCGCTCGCCCTGGCGGCGAATTTCGGGCTCAGCGTCGAGGACGTGGTGAACGGCGTGATCGCCCGCGGCGGCGCGGTGCTCCTCCACTCCCTGAAAGCCACCTCCCTCACGACTTCCGCAGCGGCCACCTGGCAGGTGTACCTGGGCACGCCCTTCACGGACGCGCAGACCGACGCCGGGATGTTCCCCGATTTCAGCGGACACGGAACCTTCATGATCGCCGGCAACAGCCCGACCAACGCGATCGTCTCCGGCGCCGTCGCCGGGGGCGCGTTCTCGACGACGACGCCGGGCCTGATCTCCATCCAGCTCCCGATCGCCGGGCCGCCGGTCCAGATAGACCTGCAGTCGGCGCGGATCCAGGTCACCGTCACCGCCGACGGCTGCATGGGCAAGCTCGGCGGCGGCATCCTCCTCACCGACCTCGAGACGAAGATCTACCCGCAAGTCGCCGCGGCGCTCGACGCGCAGATCAAGGCGAACGGCTGCACGACCGCGACCAAGTGCAACCCGCGCATGGATCCCTGCACAACGACCCAGTGCGCGATCGCGAGCCTCGCCGACACGAACCACGACGGGACCATCACCGCGACTGATTTACAGACCGGCACCGTGGGCGGGATCATCATGGCCGACGTGGACCTCGTCCCCGGCGTCCCGAACCCGCACGACGCCAGCAACCCGAAAGAGTCGGTCTCGTTCGGCCTCGGCTTCGAGTGCGTGAAGGCCACGTTCACCGCGGCCAACGAGCACTAGAGGCACTAGACGCCCGCCTCCCCCGGAGGCACATTGTCTCCCATCCTTTGATCATGCGGCATGCCGTCATCCTCGCCGGGGGCGGCGGGACCCGCCTCTGGCCCGCCTCGCGCACCCGGCGGCCCAAGCAATTCCTGCCCATCGGCACCGACCCGTCCGAAACCCTCCTCGCCGCCACCGGCCGCCGCCTGCGCGCCGACGCGACATGGGTCGTCACCGGCGCGGACTACGCCGCGGCGGTGAAGGAGATCCTCCCGAACGCGCGCGTCCTCGTCGAGCCGGCCGCCCGCAACACCGCCGCCGCCGTGGGGCTCGCCGCGCGCGCCATCGCCGCCGCCGACCCCGAAGGGATCATCGGCGTGTTCCCCTCCGACCAGAGTATCGCCGGCGAGGACGCGTTCCGCGCCGCCGCGGACCTCGCCTACCGGCTCGCCGCCGGCGAGGACGCCATCGTCGCGCTCGGCATCCGCCCCACCCGCCCCGAGACCGGCTTCGGCTACCTCGAGCCCGACGGCCCCGGCCCGGACGGCTCGCTGCGCGTCGCCCGCTTCATCGAGAAACCCGATGCGGCCGCGGCCGCGCGCTACGTCGCCGCCGGCTACCTGTGGAACGCGGGCATCTTCTTCTTCCGCGCCGCGCGCATCCTCGCCGAGATTCGCGCGCACCTCCCGCGCCTCGCCGCCGCGCTCGACGATGGCGACTGGAGCGCCCTCCCCTCCATCTCGCTCGACTACGGCATCATGGAGCGAGCGACCGGAATCCTCGCGGTCCCCGGCGACTTCGGCTGGAACGACGTCGGCTCGTTCAACGCGCTCGCCGACATCCGCGCCCCGGACGCCCAGGGCAACGTCGCCCAGGGGCTGCTCGTCGCCCACGACGCGACCGGCAACGTCACCGGCGCCGATCCCGGCCACCTCATCGCGCTCGTCGGCGTCTCCGACCTCGTCGTCGTCCAGGCGGGCGACGCGGTGCTTGTTCTCCCGCGCGACCGGGCGCAGGATGTGAGGGAGATCGTTCGCTTGCTCAGAGAGCGAGGGCTCGATCGCTACCTCTGAGCAAGGAACCGCATGAACCCACGGGTCTTCCGCGAGTACGACATCCGAGGCGTCGCCGACCGGGATTTTCCCGACGACTTCGTGCGCGACCTCGGCCGCGCCATCGGCACCCACCTCGTCGAGGCCGGCGCCCGCCGCATCGCCGTCGGCCGCGACTGCCGCGTGACCTCGCCGCGCATGCACGCGGCGTTGCTCGAGGGGCTCCTCGCCACGCCGGTCCACGTCGTCGACGTGGGGATCGTGCCGACGCCGGTCCTCTACTTCGCGCCGTTCCATTTCGACCTCGACGGCGGCGTCCAGGTGACCGGCAGCCACAACCCGCCCCAGGACAACGGCTTCAAGATCCTGCGCGGCAAGTCCACGATCTACTCCCAGGAGATCCAGGCCCTGCGCGAGCGCGTCGCCGCGCGCGACTTCGTCGCCGGCCGGGGCACGCGCGAGGAGCGTGACGTCGTCCGCCCCTACCTCGACCACGCCGGGAGCAGCCTGCGCCTCGGCGCGCGCCGCCCCAAGGTGGTCGTCGACGCCGGCAACGGCACCGGCGGGGCCGTGGCCGTGCCGCTCTACCGCGAGCTCGGCTTCGACGTGGTGCCGCTCTACTGCGAGATGGACGGCACGTTTCCGAACCACCACCCCGACCCGACCGTCGAGGACAACGTCGCCGACCTCCGCGCCGCGGTGGCGCGCGACGGGGCCGAGCTCGGCATCGCGTTCGACGGCGACGCCGACCGCATCGGCGTCATGGACGCGCGCGGCCGCGTCGTGTGGGGCGATCAGCTGATGATCCTGTTCGCGCGGGCGATCCTCGCCGAGGAGCCGGGCGCGACGTTCGTCAGCGAGGTCAAGTGCTCCCAGGCGCTCTACGACGAGATCGTGCGCGCCGGCGGCAACGCGATCATGTGGAAGGTCGGCCACTCCCTCATCAAGGCCAAGATGAAGCAGGTCGGCGCGGTCCTCGCCGGCGAGATGTCGGGACACATCTTCTTCGCCCACCGCTACCTCGGCTTCGACGACGCGATCTACGCCGGGGCGCGCCTGCTCGAGCTCCTGTCGTGCACCGACCGGACGCTCGACGAGCTGGTCGACACGCTGCCGGCCGCGATCAACACGCCGGAGATCCGCATGGACATGCCCGACGACATCAAGGTGGAGGTCGTCCGCCGCGCGGTGGAGCGGTTCCGCCGCGATCGCCAGGTCGTCGACGTCGTCGACATCGACGGGGCGCGGATCCTTTACGCCGACGGCTGGGGGCTGGTGCGCGCGTCCAACACCCAGCCGGCGCTGGTCCTGCGCTTCGAGGCGCGGACCGCCGAGGCGCTCGCCCGCATTCGCGAGGAGGTCGAGACCGCGCTGGCCGCGATCCGGAAGGAGCTCACCGCATGACGCTCGCCGTCGGCATCGATCTCGGCGCCACCAACATCCGCCTCGCGCTCGTCGACACGCAGCCGCAGTCGCGGCTCGTGCCCGAGCTCCGCGGCGAGCAGAAGCGCAAGCTCCCCGCCACCGACGCCGACACCGTCGTGGGCGTCATCGCCGACGGGCTTGCGGCGCTCGCCGGCGCCGCGCCGGGCGCCGCGACCGCCCCGGTGGGCATCGGCGTGGCCGGGATGCTGCGCGGGGACACCGGCATCGTCGACAACGCGCCCAACCTGGGCTGGCGCGACGTCGACTTCGGCGGGATGCTCCGGGCGCGCGCGCCGGGCCATCGCTTCGAGCTCAACAACGACGTGAACGCGATCACCTTCGGCGAGTACGCGTTCGGCGCCGGAAGGGGCGCGCGCGACATCCTGTGCGTGTTCATGGGGACGGGCATCGGCGGCGGGATCGTCGCGGGCGGACACCTCGTCAAGGGCGCGTCGCACATCGCCGGCGAGATCGGCCACACC
>DATFWE010000217.1:0-16318 GCA_035259575.1 Haliangiales bacterium | reverse complement strand
CCCGCCGGCGCTGGCGCTGGGGGTGCGCGCGGTCGACGTCGACACCGACGCGCCGGCGCTGGACGTCGGCGTCGTGTGCGCGGGCGCGTTCGCGGGCGTCGCGGCGAGCTACGGCGCCGTCGGCGCGTACCGGGCGGCGCCGTTCTCCGACTGCACGCCGACGGCGCGCCTGCCCGGGGCCGCCGTCGACTACGCGCGCACCACGGCGCCGGCCACCGTCGCCGCGGGGACGTTCGCGACCGCCTACGTGTTCGGCGGGCGCATCATCCTGTGCGACGACGCCGACGTCGCGTCGCCGCTGTCGACGTGTGTCGACTGACGATCACGGTGCGGCGAAGAAGCGCCGGAGGACCTTCTCGGCCGGCTTGCCCCGCGGGGTGTACGAGCCGTCGCGGGCGCCGCCGGGCCGCCCCCAGTCCCAGAACACGACGCCGGCCAGCCCGGCTTTCCCGCGCCACGCCGAGGCGAACGCGGCGTAGGCCCGCCGCTGCTCCTCCAGGTCGACCGGCGCCGTGGCGGTATAGTCCCACGGCCGCGTCGCGGACCCCTTCTGGCTGGGATAGCCGACCTCGGTCAGGAGGAGCGGCTTTCCGACGCTCGCGGCGAACGCGGTGAGCCGCTGCCGGGCCGCGTCCCACGTGCGCGTCAGGGCCTCCTCGGGCGCGCCCGCCGCGCGCGCCAGCTCGAAGTAGCCGGTCACGCCCACGTACGTCACCCGCTCCCAGAACGACACCGGCTCGTAGTGGTCCCAGTTTGCGCTGTAGACGAGCGGGCCGGCGTAGACGCGCTCGACCTTCGAGATGAGGTGGTACCAGCGGTCGCGCCAGCTCTCGGTGGAGCAAAGCTCGCTCCCCACCGACAGGAGCTCCACGCCCTCGTCGGCGGCGATGGCGGCGTAATGCAGGATGAACGCCTCGTACGACGCCCACCACGCGCCGATGTCGGCGGGGGCGAGCGTCCCGCGCCACTCGCCGCCGACGCGCCGCTCCACGTCGACGATGGGGA
This sequence comes from Haliangiales bacterium, assembly GCA_035259575.1. Classification (GTDB taxonomy): domain Bacteria; phylum Myxococcota_A; class Polyangia; order Haliangiales; family SHYZ01; genus DATFWE01. The sequence goes on along the minus strand of DATFWE010000217.1, from coordinate 15,313 downwards.
ACAGGAGGACGCGCAGCTTCTCGCGGTGGGCGGCGCGGATGACGCCGCGCAGGGCGTCGTCGGAGATGCCGCCCGGCGCGAGCGCGGTGGCGCGCACGTCCGGCTGCTTCCATGCGACGACCAGCGATACGTGATCGGCGCCGAGCGCGGCGATCTCGCGCAGCATCGCCGCGTGGTCCGCCTCGCCCCACAGCCCGAGCGCCACCCCCTTGATGAGGAGGAGGGCAGAGATCATTGTTGCACCGCTCGCTCGCGACGGCTCGGGGCGCCAAGTCGCTCGGCTGCGCCTCGCTCCAGGGGCGCCTCGATCCTCGCCGTCGCTCGTTCGCTCACTTCTTCTTGCTCTTGGTCCTGAGCTTGGTCGCCGCGTCGTCGAGCGCCGATTTGAACGCGCCCGCCAGCGCGTCGTCGAGCGCCGCCTCCTCCTCGCGCGGGAGCACGCGGTTGCCCGTTTCCGCCTTGATGGTCGCGCCGCCCGACACGGACAGCGACAGGATGTTCCCCGGGATGGACGTGCCGATCAGCGACGCCTCGACGGTGATGGTGAGGACCTGGCCGCCGCGACCCGGCTTGTCGTTGGGCGCGAGGGAGCGCTCGAACGTCGTGATCTTCGCGGCGATGGCGTAGGCGCGGAGGTGCTGGCGCTTGGCCTGCGCCGGGTCGGGCTCGAAATCCGCGTGCTTCGCCACGATGTCGGCGAAGATTTGCTTCGCCTTCGCCGACACGGTGGCGGGCGCGTTGTCCACCGCATCCACGCTCCGGAGCTCGAAGTAGAACCGCTCGGGGGCTCGCTTGGCGACCGCGGGGGTCGCGGCGAATGCCAGGACGAGGGCGTAGGCCAGGGCTCGCGCGAGCGATGCAACCATGGTCGGTGGTATACCATCCCCATGAGGCCCCGCTGGCCGGAATGGGTCATCGCCGTCGCCCTGGTGGCCCTGTTCGTCGCCGGTGTGGCCGCGCTGTGGGGCAAGGACATCGCCCGCCTCGTCGGCGGCGACCGCCCCGCCAAGGAGGCCGCGCCGCCCGCCCCACCTGGACCCGCCGCCGGCCCGTTCTGACGGGGTTGAGTTTCATCTGCGATCCCAGTAGTTTTGCGTTGGTGTTCACGATCATCATTTCGGAAAAGGGCGGAGATCAGCGCCGGGTGGAGTTCGACAAGGCCGAAATCACGATCGGCCGCGTGCAGGGGAATGACGTGATCCTCCCCAAGGGGAACGTGTCCAAGCGCCACTCGCGCATCGTGCTCAAGGACGGCAAGTACATCATCGTCGATCTCAAGAGCACCAACGGCACCTACGTCAACGGGCGAAAGATCACGAGCCCGCTCGTGCTCAAGAGCTCGGACAAGATCTACATCGGCGATTTCATCCTCACGCTGGAGGAAGCGGAGGACGGCGCGGTCGAGGTGGGGATGGCCGAGACATCTGGGCCGCCCGCTGTGGCGGCGCTGCCGTTCGAGCCGCCGTCGCAGCCGCATCCGCACCCGCCTCCGCCCCCGCCGCCGCCGATGCCGGGGATGGTGCCGCCGTCGTCGCTGGTGGCGAGCCCGCCGCCCCCGCCCAAGCGGCCGTCGGCGCCCCCGCCGCCGCCCAAGGACGACGAGATCTCCGTCGACGAGGCGGACATCGAAGAAGCGCCCAAGGTCCCGCGGACCGCCGCAGCGGCCGCCCTTGCCGCCCGCGCCGCCGCCGTCGCGCGCGAGTCGTCGCGCCCGATCCCGGCGCCCGAGCTGCCGCGTCCCACGGTCCAGATGCCGTCGCCGCCCCCGCCGCACGTCGTGTCCGAGCTCGAGACCGGACCGGCGTCGGGCCCCGTTCGACCTCGCGCCGAGCCGGCGAAGGAGTCCAAGCCGCCGTCTCCCGAGCCGCGCGCCGTCGAGATGCCGACGACGCGCCCGCCGCGCGCGCGCCTGCCGGCGCCCGCCGACCTCGTCCACGAGCTCAACACGCGCCTGTGGGGGCAGCTCGACCTGTCGCGCGTCCCACCCGACAAGCTCGGGGAGGAGGCGTTGTGGCAGCGCGCCGAGCGGGCGGCGCTCGACCTGGTGGAGCAGCTCGAGGCGGACGGACGGGTCCCGCGCACCGTCGACCAGAACGCGCTCATCAAGGACGCGCTGCAGGAGCTCCTCGGCCTCGGCCCGCTCGACGAGCTGCTCGCCGACGAGGAGGTCGTGGACATCGTGGTCAATCGGCCCGACCACATCCTGGCCGACCGCGGCTCCGGCCTGACCGACGTGGGGCGCGCCTTCTCGTCGGAGGCGGCGCTGCGCCTGACGGTGGAGCGGCTGCTCAACACGATCGGGCGCCGGCTCGACGCCCCGCTCATCGACGCGCGCCTGCGCGACGGCGCGCGCCTCACCGCTGCGCTGCCGCCGCTGGCGCCGCGTGGCCCGTGCCTGACGTTGCGCAAGGCGTCGCGGCCGCGCCTGTCGCTCGCCGACCTCGTCAAGGGCGGCACGCTGTCGCCCAACATGGCGGAGTTTCTCACGACGTGCGTGAGCGTGCGCCGCAACATCCTCGTGTGCGGAGGCGCCGGCGCGGGCAAGAGCGTGCTCATCGGCGCGCTGGCGGGCACGCTCCCGCCGGGCGAGCGCGTGATCTCCGTCGAGGAGGTCGCCGAGCTGTCGCTCGGCCACGGCCACTGGGTCGCGCTCGAGGCCCGGCCACCCGAGGCGCCGATCGTCGACGTCCTGCGCGGCGCGCTGCGCATGCGTCCCGACCGGCTCATCGTCGGCGAGGTCCACGGCCCCGAAGCGTACGAGCTGCTCCTCAGCGCCGCGTCTGCCCACGACGGAACGCTGTTCGCGGTGGCGGCGGAGGGCGCCGGCGCGGCGCTGGCGCGGCTGGAGTCGCTGGCGCGCCTGGCCGCGTGGGACGCCTCGCCGCGGGGCCTGCGGGAGCTGTGCGCGCACGCGGTGCACGTGGTGGTGCACCTGGCGCGCTGGGCCGACGGGACCCGCCGCGTGGTGTCGATCGCCGAGGTCGCCGGCGTCGACAACGACGGGCCGGTCGTGCGCGAGCTGTTCCGCTACCAGGCGCCGGCCGGCAAGTTCGCCGGCGCCGGCGTGGTCCCGCGCTTCTACGAGCAGCTGATGGCGCGCGGGCATAAGGCCGACCCCGCCCTGTTCCGGTGACGTTCTACGAGCGCTTTCGCGTCGAGATCGCGCGGTATGCCGAGGGCGTGCACCGGCTCGGTCCGCCCGCCAGCGCCGAGGCGGTGGCCGGCCTCCCCGCCGAGCTGGCGTCGTTCCTGCGCTCGTTCGACGGCGCCGACTTGTTCATCGACGCGGTGACGGTCTACGCCGCCGGCAGCCTGCGCCGCGAGGGCGGGCTGCTCGTATTCGGCGCGACGCACGACGGCGACACGCTGGCGCTCGATCTCGGGCGCGACCCGCCGCCGGTGGTGCGCGTCGAGGCCGACACCGGCGAGGCGCTGGAGGAGGGGACGTCGTTCGCGCGCTGGATCGAGGGGTACATGGCGGCGGAGGCGATCGTCTACGACCGCGAGGGCGAGTTCCGCGACGGGATCTTCGGCGACGACGGCGAGGCGCTCGACCCGCGGGCGGTGATCCGGCGCGAGCGCAAGGCGCTCAAGCTCGACCCCGAGGCGCCGGCGCCGTTGCTGCGGTTGGCGCGCGCGCTGGAGCGCACCGGCAGGGCGGCGGAGGCGGAGCGGATCCTCGCCGGTGTGGTGGCGCGCTCGCCGCGCTTCGCGTGGGCGTGGTTCGACCTCGGGCGCCTCCGGCGCGCGGCCGGCAGGCTCGCGGACGCCGAGGAGGCGTTCGCGCGCGCGGCCGAGGCGCAGCCCGAGTACGGGCCCGCCGGCTACTTCGCGGCCCAGGCCGCGCGGGCGGCGGCCGAGCGCGGCGACGAGAGCGCGCGCGCGGCGCACGCAGCGCGCGCGCTCGAGCTCGACCCGACCGTGGCGCGCGCGCAGAAGGCCGCGGCGCAGAACCTCCTCGAGGACGGAAAGACCGCGGACGCGCGCGAGGCCGCCGCGGTCGCCGCGGCCGTTGCGCCGCGCGACGCGGAGACGCTGGATTTGGTCAAGCGCGCGGGGCGTTGAGGGTTCGCCCCCACGACTTGGGGGTTGGGCACTGCGCTCACCGGTCGCACGCTTCGCCATTCGAATTCGAATTCCCTGTTCGAATTCCTTGTTCGTTTCGAACCGCGACGGCTCCCCGTCTGTTCACGCAGAGTCGGGCCGAGGAGCGGAAGCCGATGGCTCGGGCGCAGTGAGCTCGCTGCGGGGCTGTGGACGGTGACACGCCGCGATCGGTCCCCGAAGCTGGCGTCCTCTCTCGAGGACATCCTGGACGTCATGATGCGGCGCGGCGACCAGCTACGGTCGGACGAATAGCGTCGATCGTCAGAACGCCCTTCCGTTGATCACGCTGATCTGCAGGGCGAACACGTCGAGGTCGTGAACGCATCCCAGGTTGACCCGGTAGTAGCCCGGCTTGGCCGGACCGTCGTAGCTCGCCGGAACCGACACCACGACGCTAAAGGGGCACACGCCGCACGTTCGGCAGAAATAGTGGTTCAGATCTCCGTCGCCAAATCGATAGACGCTCAGGGACTCCATCCCACGCATCTCGTCGAAGTCCTCGGGCGCAAAGTACGCCGCGGACATCACACAACCCCTGCGGACGCATATCGAGCAATTGCACCTCCGCCCTTCCGTGATCTCTTCGCAGCGGAACCGGAAGCGAACCGCACCGCAGTGGCAGCTCGCGCTGTAGGCTCTCATGGCAGTCAGCGTGGCTGAACCTTACCACACCTTGGCCCGGTGACCGCGGCGCCGCCGGACGTGGGCTACGGGCTTGGTTCCTGACGGCGCCCGATTGGCGCCTTGTCACCGACGGTCGCGGGCGGCTCACACCGCCCACAGCCCCTACTGCTGGCAGAGATTTTGAAAAACGCCCCACCCCCCCGAGAGGGCGTCGCCGTCGCACCGGCGCTCGGCGTCGCACGCCCCCACGTGGGGGTCTCGGCGCCGCGCGCTCATCTTGTTCAGGCGGAGTCGCATCGCGCGGGGCAGGGCGGGGCGACCGCGCTCCCCGGTCGCCCTCTCCGCCATTCGAATTCGAATTCCCTGTTCGAATTCCTTGTTCGTTTCGAACGGCCGCTACTTCCCGATCTCTCGCTCCCCGATCCCCACGATCGTCTCCCCGGCCCCATCGGTCCCGACGAACACCGCCACGACCTTCGCGCCGCCCCCGGCGGGCAGATTCACCCGCCCGAGCTCCTCGCCCGCGGCGGCGGCCGCCTCCCCGGCGGGGCGGCGCGCGCCCTGCGCGTCCTCCACGAACACGCGCAGCGTCCCCTTGCCGAGGTGCAGACCCGGCGCGGTCACCGTCGCCGTGCCGCCGCGCACGTTCACCTCGAGCTGGCCGCGGAACAGCCAGTCGAGCAGGCCCGTCGCGTAGCCGCCCACCACCGGCAGGATCGCGGCGAGCTGCTCCGCCGCGCACTCGTCGGGGATGCTCCACGTCAGGCGTTCGTCGCGCACGCGGTAGGCGGCGAGGCACACCCCGCCCTGCTGCAGCGTCGCGCCCGCGTCCCCGGCGGCGCGGCGGAGGTTCAGCTCGCGCGGCATCGGCGACGGGAACGACTGCGCGTCCTTCACCCGCGCGAGCACGTCCGCCGGCCGCGCGTCGTCCGAAACCTTCCGCAGCTCGTCGGGCAAGGTGCCGAGCGAGTACCAGCGCGCCGCGGTCACGTCGGCCAGCCCCGTCCCGTCCTCCGACGTGAAGAACGCGCGCCACTTGTCGCGCTGCTCCACCTTCGCCGGCGCCGGCACGCCCAGGCTGCCGTACAGGAACGTGGCCAGTCGCGCCATGCGCGACCCGCGATCGGCCGCCCCCCCGCCAAGCAGCGACAGGTACTCCCTGAGATCGTCGCGCGCGTTGGCGGGAAAGCCCACGTCCTCCAGGACGTGCAGCGCCGCCCCGGCGCACATGAGCGCGAGCGCGAGATGCTGATCGCGGTCGGCGGGGAGCGGCGCCGTCGCGGCGCGCTCGAGCTCGAGCCAGAAGCGCTCCAGCGACAGCTCGTTGTCCTTCGCCACGAGCCAGTCGGGCGCGGCCATCCCTTGCCCGGGGAGCCTGTCCCCCGCGACCGTCTCCCACACGAACTCGCCCAGCCCGCCGGCCCCTTTCCCGGTGAGCCCGGTCTTGTGCACCGGGTCGTAGAAGTGGTTGCGGTTGCGCGCCGCGGGGATGCCCTCGAGGAGCGCGCCGGCGCGCAGCCAGCCCAGCGCCGTCTGCTGGCCGCGGCTGTCCGGTCGCGTCCCGCTCGACGGGGGGAGGAGCTCGAGGCGCCGATAGAGCTCGACGAATCCGGCCGGCGCCACCTTCAGCGGCTCGAGCCAGCCGAGCGACCGGCCGAGCGCGGCCTGGAGGCGCCGGTGCACGCCCGAGGCCACTGCCGCCTGCTCGGTGAGGCCGAGGTGCGTCGAGTCCGTCTCCCACGCGCCGGCGGGCAGCGCCGCCAACAAGATGCACAGACACCGCTTCATGGCGCAAACTTCCTGTCGGCGCGGTCCTTCATCAGCCGCAGGAGCGTGAGGACCACGTCGTGCGTGCGGCACTGCGCCACCCCGCACTGGATGAGCACCACGAGCCCGCGCCGGTCGTCGGCGTAGCCCGCGGCGAGGATGTCCCCCTTCTCGCTCGTCGCCCGCAGCGACCGGTCGCCGATCTCGTTCCGCTCCTGGACGCGCGGCAGCTCGTCGAGGAGGCGCTGGTATTGCTTCTTCTGTTCGGCTGGGGCGAGGCGCCACACGCGCAGCGCGACGTCGAACGTCTCGTCGCGCCCGCGCGCCTGCAGGTGCACCGAATCGTAGGTCGGCGTCGATGGCTCGTCCTGGAGATTGGACACGTCGAACGTCCCCTCGAAACCGGTGGCCTTCTTGAGGTCGGCGGGCAGGAGCAGATCGTCCGCGTCGAGCGCCGGCTGTCCGGCCGCCCCGGGCACCGGCGCGCGCGCCAGCGCCGGCTTCTGCCCGCCGAGCTCGGCTGCCGCCGCCGGGACCTCCCAGGCGGTGAGCTCGGCCAGCGCCGCGCCCCCGCCGACGTAGCGCAGGTGGCGCGCGTGGGACAGGTCGTCGCGCCACTTGGTCAGCTCGACCAGGTAGCCCGTCTGCGCGAAATCCGCGCGGGGGCCGAAGTCCTCGAACCGCCGGTCCGAGCGGAACGCCGCGTAGCCCTTCTTGTAGACGACGAGGTGGAAGTCGGACAGGCGCTCGGACGGCGCGTCGGCGAGCGCCGGGATCAGGTAGTAGCCGAGCGTGTCGGTGGAGCCGACCCATTCGCGGTAGCCCGCCGGCGCGTTCATGCCGAACCCGGACACGAACGTCCACGTCGCCTGCACCAGCGCCCCGGTGACCGGCCGCTGGGTGTCGCCGTCGACGACCCGCCCGTCGAACGGCCCGAAAAGCTGGCCGCGCGCGACCGAGTCGGGCCGGGCCCGGAACGGCGCCGGACGCGCCTGTGGCGCAGCGCAGGCCGAAAGGAGCGCAATCATGAAAAGGGTGGGTCTCATTGACGTTTCATCGTGGCGACAGTACGCTGCGACTTGGCGGCGGCTTTGTAACAAGCGCAAAGCCCCTTGTCACCGGAAAATGCCTGGCGTGCGCTGCCCTAGCTGTGGCGAGACCAACCGCGAGGGGTCTCTATTCTGCGTCAGGTGCGGCCAGCGCCTGCCCATGGTCGATCCACCAGGTAGACCATCCGGCCCAGGCCCAGGGTTGCCTGGACCCTCCGCGCCCTCGTCGGGGCCCCCCGCGCCGAGCGCGTCGGCGTCGGGCGCGGCCGCGGCCGTATGTCCGTCGTGCGGCGCCCCCAACCCCGCCGCGATGAACTTCTGCAAGATGTGCGGCGCGAAGCTGCAGGGCCCGTCCCCGTCGAAGCAGAACCTTCCGTCCGCGCTGGCGGCCGTGAGCGGGCAGCCGTCCTCCACGTCGCTGCCGCGCCCGGCCACGCGTCCGCCGCTGGTCTGCCCCCAGTGCGGCGGCCAGACGCCGGCGGGCTACACCTTCTGCCAGCACTGCGGCGCGCGCCTCGCCGGCGCGTCGGTTCCTCCCCCCGCGCCGGCATCCGCGCCGGGACCGACGCCGACGCCGACGCCGGCGAGCGGCGACGCGTCGGGGCCGCACGAGTTCGGGATCGCCGACACGCTCGCGGTCTCGCCGACCAAGGCCAAGCCGAAGCAGCGCATCTCCCCGCTCGCCGACACGATCAAGGATCCCGAGCAGAACGCGTTCGGCCGCCTGGTGGTCATCCTCCGCAGCGGCACCGACGGCGAGAGCTTCGCGCTCGCCGGCGAGGTGATCGACATCGGACGCGGGGACGCGAACATCAACTTCGCCGACGACGCGTGCCTCGCGCGGCGCCACGCCCGCGTCGAGCGCCGCGGCGAGAAGACGTTCGTGTCGCCGCTCGACACGGTGAACGGGCTCTACGCGCGCCTGCGCGCCGGCGAGAAGCATCGCGTGCTCGACGGGGACTTGCTGCTCGTCGGACGCGAGCTCCTGCGCTTCGAGGTCCTCGACCCGGCGGAGCGCGACCAGGCGCCGGCGGTCGAGCGGGGCGTCCGCCTGTTCGGCTCGCCGCTGCGCGCGCCGTGGGGGCGCCTCTTGCAGATCGTCCCCTCGGGCGTCGCGCGCGACGTGTATCACCTCACCCAGCCCGAGGTCATCCTGGGGCGCGAGGAGGGGGACATCCGCTTCCTTTCCGACGAGTTCATGTCGCGCCGCCACGCCCGCCTCGCCAATCACAACGGGCAGTTCGAGCTCACCGACGAGGGGAGCTCCAACGGCACGTTCGTGCGCATCCGGGGGGAGCGCGAGCTCCACCACGGCGACGCGATCCGCGTGGGCGATCAGGTGCTTCGCTACGAGGGAATCGATTCCCGTCCGGCGTCGTAGATCGAGACGAGCGACCTCTGGTATCCTACCTGCGCGACGTCGTGGACGCTCAGGATACCCCGGGACGACATGTCGGCTGAGGATAAGGCATGAAGTGCGCGCAGTGCGGTACGGTGCTCGACGACAGCGCGCGCTTCTGCGGTGTCTGCGGCGCCCGGCTGAGCGGCCTGTCGCCTCCCTCGGCGTCGCCGTCCAAGCCCGAGGCGCCCAAGGTCGCCGCCGCGCCGCAGGCGTACCGCCCGGAGACGCCGGCGCCGCTGCCCCCGCCGCCGAAGGTCGTGCCGCCCCCGTCGGCGCCCCAATCGATCCCGCCCGCGTCGCTCAAGCCCGTCGACGCCGCCGGCGCCAAGACCGTGGTGGGTAAGCCCGCCGTCAACAAGGACTCGTTCATGGGGACGGTGCTCAACAACCGCTACCTGATCGAGGCGAAGATCGGGCAGGGCGGATTCGGCGCGGTGTACAAGGCCAAGCAGGTGGCGGCGAACCGCGAGGTGGCGCTGAAGGTTCTCCACCCGGAGATGGCGCGCGATCAGAACCTGGTGGCGCGCTTCCGCCGCGAGGGCGCGGTCGCCTGCAACCTGCGCGACGCCCACACGGTGACGACGTACGACTTCGATCAGACGTCCGACGGCACGCTCTACATCGCGATGGAGCTCCTCAAGGGCCGCTCGCTCCATGACGTGTTCTACGAGGAGTCGCCGATCCACTGGCTCCGCGTGCTGAAGATCATCGAGCAGATGTCGAGCTCGCTGGGCGAGGCCCACAAGATGGGCATCGTCCACCGCGACATCAAGCCCGAGAACATCTATCTCGAGAACCGCCACGGCAACAAGGACTACGTAAAGATCCTCGACTTCGGCATTGCCAAGATCATCGGCGGCGAGTTCGGCCAGCAGTCGTCGCAGCTCACCGCCATCGGCCAGACGCTGGGGACGCTCGAGTACATGTCGCCCGAGCAGCTCATGGGCAAGCAGCTCGACGGGCGCAGCGACATCTACGCCATGGGCGTGCTCGCCTATGAGCTCATGACCGGGAACCTGCCGTTCCCCGACGCGCAGGGGCCGGCGGAGCTCATCGCCGCCCAGCTGAAGAAGACGCCGCGACCGCCGAGCGCGGCCGCGCCCGACGGGGGCATCCCGCCGGAGGCCGACGACGTCATCCTGCGCATGCTCGAGAAGGACCGCGCCAAGCGTTACGCCGACTGCGAGTTGCTGGCGGCGGGGCTGACGCACGTCATCGCGATGCACTCGGGCGGATTCGCCGGGATGGGCTACACGCCGCCGCCGGTGACGCCGCCGCCGGTGACGCCGCCGCCGATGGTGATGCCGCAGCCGAGCATGCCCCCGCCGGGCCCGCCGGGAATCTACGCGCCGCCGCCGTCGCTCCCGCCCATGGCGATCGCGTCGGCGCCGTCCGCCCCGGCGATCGTGGCGGCGCAGCCGCCGTCGCGCGGCACCCGGTTCTGGTTGTGGCTCGTCCTCGGCAGCCTGGCGGTGGGCGCGGCCGTGGCGGGGATCTACTTCGGCGTCATTCACCGGTAGGGCTCTGCCTGGCACGCGCCGCCGATTCCCTGTAGCCTGTGGCCATGCGATGGCTGTGCGCCGCGGCCGCCCTGTTCGCCGCGTGCTCGAACGGGGACGAGGGGCGGTGCAACGCCGCGTCCGATTGCCCGATGGGCCAGCAATGCATCGGCAGCAAGTGCGTCACCGTCGACGCCGGGTTCACGACCACCGGCGAGCTCGGCACGCCCTGTCGCAGCCACGACGACTGCAAGTCCGGACTCGGCTGCCTCGCCGCCGCGGACGGATTCTCCGACGGCGCCTGCTCGCACGGCTGCGCCACGACGGCGTGCCCGGCGAGGTCCGTGTGCGTCGACCTGCGCGCAACCCCCGCGCAGACGTCCGCGTGCATGCCGGCGTGCGCGGGGGACGGCGACTGCCGCGCCGGCTACTCCTGCTGCAAGAGCCTCCCCACGAGCGCCTGCCTGCCGGCGGCGCTGTGCCCGGCGACGAACCTCGGCGCCAGCCCCGACGTGGGCATGACGTGCCCGGCGGGGGGATCCTGCGCGGGCGGCGAGATATGCCAGGGCGGCGACCCGTTCCCCGGCGGCGCCTGCACGCGCGCCTGCGTGCTGGGCAACGCCGACACCTGCCCGTCGAACGCGCGCTGCATCGACACCGAGATCGGTCCATGGTGCCTGGCGACCTGCGGCGGCCCCGGCGACTGCCGCGCGGGCTACGACTGCGTCGCCGCGGCGGGGGGCGCCAGCGTGTGCCGCGGCAGGCCCGTCACCTGCGTCCCCGGCGCGCTCGACGACGGGACGCCGCCGCGCGCCTGCACCCCGGGCGACATGCCGCCGCTCGTCGTGGGCAACGGCGGTCAGCCGGTCGGTCCGGCGACGCCGCCGTTAGGCTGCGTCAAGACCGTCGGGTGCTCCGCGCTCCCCGCCGGACAGATGCAGGTGCTCGGCGCGCACACGGTCGGCGACGTCGTCCACTTCGACGTCCCCGCCGGCACCGCCGCGCTGTCGATCATCTCGCAGGCGGTCGGCGCCAACGACTCCATCACCTACATGGGAGTGGACATCGACAACAGCGCGGTGCCGACGCTGCTCAAGGCGCCGAACGGCACGCTGATCTACGATGACAACGCGCAGATCCCCCGCACCGACGATCCGCTGCCCGCGCTGTCGGCGGTATTCGGCGGCCAGACCGCCCAGACGGGCGCGTTCACCATCCCGAACACCAGCGCGTTCCTCGCGCAGACCGCGGCGAGCGGCCTGCCCGCCGGGCGCTGGAGCCTCACCGTGAACGACTACGCCGTCGAGTGCACGCTGCCCCAGTTCAGCGCGAGCTGCATCTTCGGGGCGAGCGCCACCAACCGCTATGACGTGCAGGTGCTGACCCGTCCCGGGCCGCTGCCCGCGACCGGGGCCATCGACGTGGCGTTCTACATCGTCGCCACCGACGGCACGCTCAACGCGCAGACTGCGACGACGAACCCGCGCATCGCCCGCATGGTCGGCACGCTCAGCTCGATCTACGCCCAGGCCGGCATCTGCGTGTCGAAGGTGACGTTCTACGACGTGCCGACGTGGGCCCAGAGCAAGTACGCCAGCGGGACGTCCGCCGACCGGACCGCCCCGTGCGACGACCTGGGCCAGATGTTCACGCTGTCCCAGCCGGGCAACGCGCTGAACTTCTTCCTGGTGCAGGACATCATGGCGTCGACCAGCCACGGCGGAAGCGTCGTGGGCATCGACGGCACGATCCCCGGGCCGTCGAGCGTGGGCGGGACCGTGAACAGCGGCGCCGCCGTCTCGCTCGCCGACCTGAACTTCGGAACGTGCGCGTCGGCCGGGCTCGACCTCAACGGCTGCGGGGCCGACCTGGTGGGTTACATCGCCGCGCACGAGGGCGGGCACTGGCTCGGGCTGTTCCACACCAGCGAGGCCACGGGCGACTCGTTCGATTCCCTGAACGACACGCCGCTGTGCCATTGCAACCAGACGTGCGTGGGCGCGACCCGGGCGGCGAAGTGCGGGTCGACCGGCGGCGCGAACCCGACGCTCGTGGCCGCGAGCGATTGCCGGCAGGCGACGGGGTGCCAGGGAGCCGACAACCTGATGTTCTGGCAGCTCGACCAACGCTTCTCGGTGGGCAGGCTGTCGATCCAGCAGGGGCAGGTGATGCGCGCCAACCCGCTGACGAGATAGGAGACGAGATGTCCGCCACGTTCTTCCTCACGTTGTTCCTCGCCGCGTCGGCCCAGGACGACGTGCGCACGCAGGTCGAGGCGTATCTCGGCACCATCGACACGCCCATCGCCGCCGACCGATGGCGCGCGCTCGGGCCGGCGGCGGCGCCGATCCTCGAGGCGACGGCGCGGGACGGCGGCGCCATGCCGTCGCGCCGCGCCCGCGCCGTGGAGGCGCTGTCGTTCGTGGGCGCACCGGGGGCCGCCGACCTGATGATCGAGCTCGCGCGGCGCGAGGGCGAGCCGCCGATCGTGCGCGCGAGCGCGCTGCGCGGGGCGGGAAACCTCCTTCCCGCGGCGCGCCTCGTCGCCGCCGCGCGCCCTATCATGGAGGGCGCCGCCGACCTGCACGTGCGCGCCGCCGCAGCCGAGGTGCTGGCGCGGCGCGCCCCGCGCGAGGCCTGCTCGCCGGTGCGCGCTCAGGTCGCGCGGGAGCCGTCCGACCGCGCGCTCGCGTTCTCGCGCGCGCTTGCGGCCTGCGCCGCGACGCCGGAGCGGTAGCTCCTCACCGTTTCTTCTGGTACGTGCCGACGAGCTCGCCCTGCGCGAGGATGTGACCGCGCATCGCCGTGAGGAGCTCGTCCTTGGTGGGCGACGCGAGGGTCGGCAGGGCCACGTCGAGCGCGTAGAGCTTGAAGAAGTAGCGGTGGCGGCCGATGGGCGGGCAGGGCCCGCCGTAGCCGGTGCGCTTCCAGTCGTTCTTGCCCGAGCGCGCGCCGGTGGGCAGCGAGCCGCCCTCGGGCAGCCCGGCGGCCGCGGCGGGGATGTCCACGACCACCCAGTGCACCCAGGTGACCTTGGGCGCTTTGGGATCGGGCGCGTCGGGGTCGTCGACGATCAGCGCGAAGCTCTTGGTCCCGGCGGGCGCGTCCTTCCACGACAGCGCCGGCGCGACGTCCTTCCCCTCACATGTGTAGACGCTGGGAATCTCCCCCTGGTGCGCGAAGTTGGGTGATGCGATTGCGAGGGTCATGCCGTGATTGTGGCACCATCCCGCTGGGCGAGGCGGCGGAGGATCACGATGTGCCCGACCAGCGCCGCGGCGACGAGGACCGCCGGGAGCCACACGTACGGCGGGTAGGCGACGAATGTGTTGAGACGGTCGGGGCCGAACGCCCCGAAGAGCGGCGTGGACGCGACCGCGATGGCGACGATCGTCGCGAGCAGCGCCAGGCCGAGGAGGTTCCAGGCGGCGACGACCGCCCGCGGCACGCGATCGGCGACGGGCAGGAGGACGAGCGCCGTCGCGCCGGTGACGATGTCGAAGTTCCACCCCGAGAAGGACATCTGCACCGGCATCACGCCCTCGACGGCGGCGCGGTACAGGAGGAGCTCGAGCGGGAGCCGGAACGCGTGAAAGCCCACGAGCGCGGCGAGAGGCAGCCCGCGCGCGAGGCGGCCGCCGAGCCGGGATCGGCCGAGCGCAAGCGCGATGGCGATCGTCGCCACGAAGAGCACCGCGAACGGCGGCGGCCGGAGGTCGAACCGCGCCAGAACGCCCGCGGCGGCCGCCGCGAGCCAGAGGGCCATCCACGCCGCGACGCCGACCGCGGCGCGGGGCAGGCGCTCCGGCGCGACGCGGCGGACCGCCACGAGGAACGCCGCGGCCACGGCCAGCGCCAGGCCGGCGATGCCGAGGGAGGGGAGCGAGACGACGGGCGGCGCCATGGAGGCCTCCTGTGGTGTAACTTGCAAATTACATAGTATTTACTATCATAAAAGCAAGCACGATGTCGGCGCGCCGGAGCTATCACCAATTCTGCGGAGTTGCCAAGGCGCTGGACGTCATCGGCGACCGCTGGGCGATCCTCGTCGTGCGCAATCTGCTGCTCGGCCCGCGCCGCTACGGGGAGCTTCTCGACGGCCTGCCGGGGATCACGACGAACCTTCTGGCGAAGCGACTCGCCGAGCTCGCCGGCGCGGGCGTGATCGAGGCGGTCGACGGAGGCCGCGGGTACCGTTTGACGGAGGCGGGGGCGGCGCTCGAGCCGGTGGTCATGGAGCTCGGGCGATGGGGCGGTCGGTTCATGGGCCGGCCTGCGCGCGGCGACCTGCGGAACATCGCATGGGGGCTTCTGTCGCTGAAGCGCCGCTACCGCGGGGGCGCGGATCTCGTGGTCGGAATCGACGCGGGCGGCCGGCGCTTCGAGCTCGCGTTCTCGCCGGCGCGCCTCGACGTCGCCGAGCGCGAGGCCGTGCGGCCCGACCTGACTCTCGCCGGGCCTCTCGCCGCATTCCGCCGCCTGTTCGGGTTCGGCGAGCAGGCCGGCCCTTCGTCCGACATCGCCATCGGCGGCGACGCGGCGCGTCTACCCGAGCTCCTTTCCGCGCTGGGGATTCCGGCGTAGTCTCGGCCCATGCGGTGGTGGTGGTTGGTCGGGGTCCTCGCGCTCGCCGGGTGCAAGGGGGACGACGTCGTCATGTGCGAGGCTCCTCTCGATTGCTTGTGCGGGCCGACCAACCCTTGCCCAAGGGGACTCGTCTGCGATCCGATCACGCAGATCTGCACGAGGCCGGGCCTGACCGACGCCGCGCCGACGGACGCGACCCACGACTGACTCCCCGCCGGCGGCCGGTGTCGCCCGCTCTCCACCGGCCGCCGGCGGGGCGGGCAGAGGGCGCAGAGCGC
>DATFWE010000216.1:0-16478 GCA_035259575.1 Haliangiales bacterium | reverse complement strand
GTGCGGTAATCGGTTGCGTCCCAGAGGACCAGGTCGGCGGGAGCGCCGGCCAGGAGGCGCCCGGCTTCCGGGCGCCCGGCCGCGCGCGCGGCGTCGCGGGTGACCGCAAGCCAAGCTTCTTCGACGGTTAGGCCGAGGTGGGTCGTGGCCAGCCACATCTGCAGGGGCAGAGATTCGCTCATGGACGACCCCGGATTGAGGTCGGTCCCCAGCGCGAATCGGCACCCGGCCGCCCGCAGGCGCACGACCGGGGGAGGGGGCAGGCGGAGCTGCACGCAGGCGCCGGGAAGCAGCGTCGCGATCGTGCCCGCCGCCGCCATCGCGAGCGCCTGCTCCTCCGACACGTGCTCGAGGTGGTCGGCCGACAGGCCGCCGAGCGACGCCACCAGGCCGGCCGCGCCCAGGTCGGCGAACTGCCCCGCGTGCGCGCGCACCGCGAACCCGCGCGCTTTGGCCGCGGTCAGGATCGTGCGCGCCTCCTCCAGCGTGAACGCGCCTTCGTCGCAGAAGACGTCGACGGCGGCCGCGCCGGCCGCGCCGTCGAGCATCGGCCCGGCGCACGCGGCCACGTAGTCGGCGCGCGGGATTTCGGGCGGGACGGCGTGGGCGCCGAGGAGGCTGGGGCGGAGCGTCGGCGGGCCGAGGCGCCCCAGGAGGGCCAGGAGCCGCAGCTCGCCGTCGACGGAGAGCGCGTAGCCGGTCTTGGCCTCCATCGTGGTGGTGCCGTGCGCGACGGCGCGCGACAGGCGCGCGCGCGCGCCGGCGAGCAGCATCTCGTCGCTCGCCTCGCGGGTGGCGCGGACCGTCGACAGGATGCCCCCGCCGCGCGCGGCGATCTCCTGGTAGCTGCACCCCTGGGCGCGCTGGGCGAACTCCGCCGCCCGCTCGCCGCCGAAGATGGGGTGCGCGTGCGCGTCGACGAGGCCGGGCGTGAGCAGGCGCCCCTCGGCCTCGACGCGCGGGCCGGCGCCGGCCGGCGCGTCCGCCGTCGGCCCGACCCACGCGATGCGCGCGTCCTCGACGAGCACGGCGCCGCCGGGGAGGAGCCCGAGGCCCGCCTCCCCGCACGTCATCACCAGCGCGTCGGCGATCAGCATCTATCGCCGGTGCGGGATCGCGACGCCCTTCTCGGCGGCGAATGCGATCGCCGCGTCGTACCCGGCGTCGGCGTGGCGGATGACGCCCATCCCCGGATCGGTCGCGAGCACGCGCGCCAGGCAGCGATCGGCGCGCGCGGTCCCGTCCGCGACGATCACCATGCCGGCGTGCAGCGAGTAGCCGATGCCCACGCCGCCGCCGTGGTGGAACGACACCCACGTGGCGCCGCCGGCCGTGTTCACCAGGGCGTTCAAGATCGGCCAGTCGGCGATCGCATCCGAGCCGTCGGCCATCGCCTCGGTCTCGCGGTAGGGCGACGCCACCGAGCCGGAGTCCAGGTGGTCGCGCCCGATGACGATCGGCGCCTTCACGACGCCGCGCCGGACGAGGTCGTTGAAGCGCGCGCCGACGCGCTCGCGCTCGCCGTAGCCGAGCCAGCAGATGCGCGCCGGCAGGCCCTGGAACGCGACGCGCTTCTCGGCGAGGTCGATCCACCGCCGCAGCGCCGGCTCGTCGATCTCCTCCAGCACCGCGCGGTCCGTGGCGAGGATGTCGGCGGGCTCGCCCGACAGCGCGACCCAGCGGAACGGCCCCTTCCCCTGGCAGAACAGCGGCCGGATGTACGCCGGCACGAAACCGGGGTACGAGAACGCGTCCTCGACGCCGGCGAGCTGTGCCTGGCCGCGCAGGTTGTTGCCGTAGTCGAAGACGTGCGAACCCTTCCGCCCGAGATCGATCATCGCGCGGCAGTGCACCGCCATCGACGCGCGGGAGCGGCGCACGTAGTCGTCGGGATCGCTCCGGCGCAGCTCGGCGGCCGCGGCGACGTCGAGCCCCTGGGGAATGTACCCGCCGAGCGGGTCGTGGGCGCTGGTCTGATCGGTGGTGAGGTCGGGGACGACCCCGCGCCGCGCCAGCTCCGCGTAGACATCGGCGGCATTCGCGCAAAGTCCGATCGACCGCGCCTCGCGCCGGCGGCAGCAGTCAGTCACGCGGCGCAGCGCCTCGTCCAGGTTGGGCGCCGCCTCGTCGAGGTAGCGCGTCTCGAGCCGACGCGCGATGCGGGTCGGGTCGACCTCCACGCCGAGGAACACGCCGCCGGCCATCGTCACTGCGAGCGGCTGCGCGCCGCCCATGCCGCCCAGGCCCGCCGACAGTACCCACCTGCCGGCAAGGTCGGCGACGCCGAAGTGCGTGCGCGCGGCGGCGACGAACGTCTCGTACGTCCCCTGTAAGATCCCCTGCGTTCCTATGTAGATCCACGATCCGGCGGTCATCTGCCCGTACATCGTGAGACCGGCCGCCTCGAGCTTGCGGAATTGATCGAACGTGCCCCATGCGGGCACGAGGTTGGCATTCGCGATGAGGACGCGCGGCGCCTCCTCGTGCGTGCGAAACACGCCGACCGCCTTGCCCGACTGCACGAGAAGCGTCTCGTCGTCCCGCAGGCGCCGGAGCTCCGCGAGGATCACCGCCAGCGCCTCGTGGCTCCGCGCCGCGCGTCCGGTGCCGCCGTAGACGACGAGATCCTGCGGCCGCTCGGCGACCTCCGGATCGAGGTTGTTCTGCAGCATGCGGTAGGCCGCCTCCTGCGGCCATCCCCGGCAGGTGATCGCCTGACCCCGCGGCGCCGCGAACGTGCGTGTGTCGAGCGTCATGGCCGGAAGCCTACCAGAGGGGCCGCCTATCTGTTGCGGGACGCGAAAGAAACGCACGATAATGAGGTGGGGCTTCTCGCGGCCTGACTGGAGATCCTGCGGATGATGCGTCGGCTCGCCTATTCGGTCTTCGTATGCCTTCTCGCCGCCACCGTACAAGCGTCAGTCACCCAGGTCGACGGGACGATCGTCCCGCACATCGGCGCGACGGGCTGCACCGACGTCGACAACGAGCTGCAACCCTGCATCGACGGCGAGGAGGTCGCGGCCGGCGGGACGGCGGGCGCGCTCAACGTGGTGCGCGACGCGGACATCGTGCCCCAGACGTTCCTTCCCGACGTCGCGAACGTGGTCACGTTCAAGGACATCTCGGAGTCGGCGGGGTTCGAGAACTCGTTCGGCTATTACAACGTCGGCGACGACGTCAGTACCGCGGCCGGCCGCGCGGCGAACCTCCGCCCCATCATGGGCTGCGGCGTGCCCGCGGCGATGCACCCCAACGCGGCGAACGGCTACGTCCAGAACGCCGAGCACCTCCTCGCCGGCAAGCCCCCCGGCACCCAGAACACGACGACGGTCAACTTCGCCACCGAGATGGCCGCCGGGCGGTACAAGGGCGGGTTCATCGCGTTCTATCTGATCACGCCGCAGGGGCACCCGGGCGGCAGCGCCGACAACTGCGGCGACTTCGAGGGGACCGCCGGCACGTTCTTCTTCGGCCGCATCTACTTCACCCAGCGCGACCTCAACAACGACGGCGACTTCGTCCACCACCTCGTCTACACGTCCAAGGCCAACGCGAAGCAGTTCTACTTCGGCTTCGAGGATCTGTTCCGCGGCGGCGACAACGACTTCGACGACATGGCCATGATGGTGCGCGGGCTCACGCCGCCGTGCCTGCCCACCGCGGAGCTGTGCAACAACCGCGACGACAACTGCAACGGCACGATCGACGACAATCCGGTCGACGTCGGCCAGTCGTGCTCGGTCGGCGTCGGCGCCTGCCTGCGCTCCGGCGTGATGATCTGCGCGGCGGGCGGCGTGCCCACGTGCAACGCCGTCGCCGGCACGCCCACCCCCGAGCTGTGCAACAACATCGACGACGACTGCAACGGCCTCGTCGACGACAACCCGACCGACGTGGGCGGACCGTGCACCGTCGGCGTGGGCGCGTGCCAGCGCACCGGCGTGTTCCAGTGCGTGGGCGGCATCCGCAAGTGCAGTGTCGTCCCCGGCGACCCGCAGCAGGAGATCTGCGACGGGCTCGACAACGACTGCGACGGCCTGGTCGACGAGGACTTCCCCATCGGCCAGCCCTGCGACGGCGTGGGCGAGTGCGGCCCGGGCGTCCTCGAGTGCGCGGGGCCGCTCACCACCCGCTGCTCCACGGACCCCGGCGGCTCGCAGGATCAGTCCAAGCCCGAAGTGTGCAACGGCAAGGACGACAACTGCAACGGGCTCATCGACGAGGGCCTGAACGACATGGGCCCGTGCGGCGCGTCGAACGTGGGCGCGTGCAAGTTCGGCGTCCTGACCTGTCGCATGGGCATGCCGGTGTGCGTGGGCGCCATCAACCCCAGCCCCGAGGTGTGCGACGGGGTCGACAACGACTGCAACGGGGTGGTCGACGACATGCCGGTCGGCGTGGGCCAGCCGTGCGGCTCGGACGTGGGCGAGTGCCGTCCGGGCGCCGAGGCGTGCGTCAACGGCATGCTCGTGTGCCGGGGCGGCACGCCGCCCTCCGACGAGAAGTGCGACGGGCTCGACAACGACTGCGACGGGCTCATCGACAACGATCCGGTCGACGTGGGCACGCCGTGCGGGCCGATCCGCCCCGGCGAGTGCAAGCAGGGCAAGATCGTGTGCATCCAGGGGGCGCCGCAGTGCCGCGGCCAGATCGACCCGACGCCCGAGATCTGCGACGGTCTCGACAACGACTGCGACGGGCAGATCGACAACAACGTGCCCGGCGCCGGCACGCCGTGCAACGTGCGCCCGGGCGTGTGCACGCCGGGGACGCTGACGTGCATGGGCAAGCTCGGCCTCGTCTGCTCCGGCGGCACGGGCGGGACGCCCGAGGTGTGCAACGGCCTCGACGACGACTGCAACGGCATCATCGACGACAACGTCCCCGGCGTGGGCCAGCCGTGCGGCTCGGACGTCGGCAACTGCCAAAAGGGCAAGATCTTCTGCGTGAACGGCAGCCTGGAGTGCGTGGGCGGCCGCCCGCCCACGACCGAGGTGTGCGACGGCGTCGACAACAACTGCAACGGCCAGATCGACGAGGGCACCGACATCTGCGGCGGCGGCCTGTGCATCAACGGCCAGTGCGCCACGCCGTGCACCGAGGGCGAGTTCAGCTGCCCGACCGGCAAGCGCTGCAAGAACAACTACTGCCTGCCCGACCCGTGCTTCGAGGTGAATTGCCCCAAGGGCGCCGACGGGACGCTCAACATCTGCGTCGAGGGCGCGTGCATCACCAAGTGCTCGACGGTGACGTGCGCCCAGCCGGCGGTGTGCCGCAAGACCGACGGCGCGTGCGCGCCCAACAACTGCTCGTTCCTGCCCTACCTGTGCGGCGCGCACCAGCTGTGCAAGGACGCCAAGTGCATCGACGATCCCTGCTTCGGCGTGAGCTGCCCGACCGACCAGTTCTGCCGCGACGGCACCTGCCACGCGAGCTGCGCCAACGTCGCCTGCAACCCCGACGAGGAGTGCCGGGACGGCGCCTGCGTGAAGACGGGCTGCGGCGACTGCCGCCCCGGCTACGTGTGCAACGAGATGCAGAAGCTGTGCGTGGCCAACATGTGCACGTCGCCGTTCCAGTGCTCGGCCCAGCCGGGGACGGTGTGCGATCCGGCGACGGGGGAGTGCGTCGTCGACCCGTGCATCGGCATCAACTGCCCGGCGGGGGAGAAGTGCGCGCTCGCCCAGTGCATCAACCCGGCGAAGCGCGTCCCGGTCTACGCCACCGGCGGCAGCGGCTGCAACGTCGGCCCCGACGACGACCCCGGCGGCGGCGCGGGCGCGCTGGCGCTCGTCCTCTTCGCGCTGGTCGCGCTGCGGCGGCGGCGGGCGGCGCTCGCGCTCGTCGTCCTGGTGAGCTGCAAGATCGATCCGTACTACCTGGAGTTCGAGGGCGACGGCGGCGTCCCGGGGGGGACGCGCGACGCGCGCCTCGGCCCCGACGGGACGATCGCCGGGGGCGGCGACGGCGGGCCGACCTGCGTGCCCGGAGCCGTCGAGGTGTGCGACGGCGTCGACAACAACTGCGACGGCCGCATCGACGAGGGGTTCGACTTCGACGCCGACCCGATGAACTGCGGCGGCTGCGGGATCGTGTGCGCCAAGCCGGGCGCGCAGTACATGTGCGATCACGGGCAGTGCAAGTTCGTCCAGTGCTTCCCCGGTTTCCACGATCTCGACCACCTGCCCGGCAACGGCTGCGAGTACGCCTGCTTCCCGTCGAACGGCGGCGTGGAGGTGTGCGACGGCCTCGACAACAACTGCGACGGTCGCATCGACGAGAATGTCGACAAGATGACCGACGTCAACAACTGCGGGCAGTGCGGCAAGCAGTGCAAGTTCTTCAAGGTCGTGAACGCCAAGTGCGTCGCCGGCACCTGCAGCTTCAACCCCGCCACCGACTGCGAGCCCGGCTTCCACGACGCGGATCACAGGCAGGAGACCGGGTGCGAGTACGAGTGTACGCCCACGAACGGCGGCGTGGAGATCTGCGACTACCTCGACAACGACTGCGACGGAATCGTCGACAACGGCTTCCAGAACAACACCCCCGACAGCTGCGGCACGTGCGGCCACCAGTGCGTGTTCCCCAACGTGCCGTCGCCCAAGTGCACGAACGGCCAGTGCACGTTCAACCCGGCGACCGACTGCGCGCCCGGGTTCCACGACGCGAACGGCAACCCGCTCGACGGCTGCGAGTACTTCTGCATGCCGACCAACGGCGGCAAGGAGATCTGCGACGGGCTCGACAACGACTGCGACGGCGAGGTCGACGAGGCGTCCGACGTCGCGACCAACGACGGGCGGGTGGGCCAGACGTGCGGCAGCTCGAACGTGGGCGAGTGCCGGCTCGGCCGGACGGTGTGCAGCCTGGGCCAGATCAAGTGCGTCGGCGCGGTGGGCCCGAAGAGCGAGACGTGCAACGGCAAGGACGACGACTGCGACGGCACGATCGACAACCCGGACAAGCTGACCGACGTCGGCTTCGTGTGCGCGCCGTCGAAGGGGCTGTGCTCGTTCGGCCTGACCGCCTGCTCCGGCGGCGTGCTGTCGTGCGTGCGCGAGGTCGGGCCGGCGCCGGAGGTGTGCGACGGCCTGGACAACGATTGCAACGGCGTGGTCGACGACGGCGTCCTCCCCGGCACGGGTCTAGCGTGCGGCGGCGGGACGGTCAACGGTCCGCCGTCGATCTGCGTGAAGGGGACGACCGCGTGCATGGCGGGCAACATCCAGTGCGTCGGCGCGACGGGGCCGACCACCGAGACGTGCGACGGCCTCGACAACAACTGCAACGGCAGCGTCGACGAGACGCCCGCGGGCGCGCCGCTGACGCAGGTGTGCTACAGCGGGCCGAGCGGCACGGCGGGGCTGGGACCGTGCAAGGCGGGCACGCGCACCTGCACGAACGGCGCGTTCTCCGGGCCGTGCGTGGGCGAGGTCCTGCCGACGGCGGAGACGTGCAACGGCGTCGACGACGACTGCGACGGCGTGGCCGACGACGCGCCGGGCGGCGGCCTCATCACCCAGGCGTGCTACGACGGGCCGCCGGGCACGAGCGGCGTCGGCCCGTGCCACGGCGGCACGCGGACGTGCATCGGCGGCGCGTTCGGCGCCTGCGTCGGCGAAGTCCTGCCCCAGCCGGAGATCTGCTTCAACGGCGTCAACGACAACTGCGACGCCAACGGCGGGGACCAGGGCTGCTTCGCCGTGGCGGGGGGCGAGTTCCGCGTCGACGGCATCCAGGGCGCCGGCTCGGGGTCGGCGGCGGGGGCGGACCACTCGTTCGACGTGGACATCGCCGCCAGCGGCACGAACGTCTACGTCGTCTTCGCCGACAACCGGCAATCGGCGGCCAAGCCGCAGATCTTCCTGGCGCGGTCGACGGACAACGGCGTCACGTTCGCGACGCCGCTGGTGCAGGTCACCAACGACACCACCAACGCCTATACCTCCCCGCGCGTCAAGGTCGTCGGCACGACGGTGGTGGTGGCATACACGCGCATCGCGGCGCAGCAGAGCCCGCGCGACATGCTCCTGCGCGTGTCGACGAACGGCGGCGCGACGTTCGGCACCGAGAAGGTGCTCGACACCGGCGCCAGCTCCGATAGCTTCCACTTCGACTTCGACGTGGTGCAGTCGGGCGCGGCGGTGAAGTGCGCCGTGGTGTGGGAGGAGCTGGACACGGCGAGCGCGACGCTCGACCGCAACATCCGCGTGGCGCGCTCGTCGAATTGCGGCGTATCGAACCCCACGTTCGACGCCGTGCAGACGGCCAACAAGGGGACGACGCACGTCGCCGGCCGCCCGCGCGTCACGTTCGCCAACAACGACCGCATCGTGGTGGTGTGGCGCGAGCAGCGGTCGAACATGACGTTCGACATCTTCGTCAACCTCTGGGACGGCGCGGCGTCGACGATCAACGCGACCGACACCCGCATCGACACCGACCCGGTCCCGGGGCAGGACGACTTCCCGATGATCGCCCGGAACGGCGGCGACGTGTACATCACCTGGCAGGAGCTCAAGCCGTCCAACGCCAACAGCGACATCGTGTTCGTGCGGTCGAGCGACAACGGGTCGACGTTCGGCGGCGAGATGAACATCGACGACATGGGCATGCTCGCGTCGTACGGCTCGGTGGCGCCGCAGATCGCCGCGGTCACCGTAGGGACGGAGCCGCGCGTGTACATCACCTGGCAGGACACACGCCAGGGCACGGAGATCTTCGCCAGCCGATCGACGAACGGCGGCATCACGTTCGAGCCCGTCAAGCGCGTGTCGAGCGTGTCCAACCCCACGCCCGGCGTGTCGCGCGAGCAGCGCATCGCCGCCGACGCGTCGAACCGCGTGGCCGTGGTGTTCACGACGACGCGGAACGGCCTGCGCGACATCTATCTGGGCTACTCGATCGACGGCGGCGCCTTCTGGCAGCCGACCGACATCCGCCTCGACACCAGCACGCCGACGGCGGGCACCTCGATCGGCCCCGTGGTCGGCCTGCTCGCCAACGGCACCGTCGTGTCGGCCTGGGTGGACTTCCGCACCAACGGCACGAACGGGGATATCTACTTCCGCCGCGCTCCGCCGCAGTAGTCGACGAAATACTCCTCCAGCCGCCGCTTGCCCCGCGGCGGGGCGATGCAATCCTCGCGGCCGACGGCGCCGGTCGCGCCGGCGACGAGCACGGTCACAGCGCCCCCAGCACCGCGCGGGCGAGCGAGCCGTCGTCGAGGATTCGCCGCGCGGCGACGATGTCCGGGGCGATGGGGCGGTCGACCGTCATGGCGGACACCACCGTGCGCACGCGCGCGTGCCCGGCGCGCAGCCCCGGTCCGGGGCGGACCGGCAGGCGCAGGTCGAGCCCCTGCGCCGCGCACAGGAGCTCGATCGCCAGGACCGTGCGCACGTGGTCGTGGATCTGCGCCAGCTTGAGCGCCGCGTGCGCGCCCATCGACACGTGATCCTCGCGCCCCGCCGACGACGGGATCGAGTCGACCGACGCCGGGTGGGCCAGGATCTTGTTCTCCGACACCAGCGCCGCCGCGGTGACCTGGGCGATCATGAACCCGGAGTGCAGGCCGCTCTCCGGGGCCAGGAACGGCGGCAGGCCGCTCGACAGGTGCGGGTTCACCAGCTGCTCGATGCGCCGCTCGCTGATGTTGGCCAGCTCGGCCACGGCGATGGAGCAGAAGTCGAGCGCGAGCGCGACCGGCTGGCCGTGGAAATTCCCGCCCGACACGAAGTCCGCCTCGCCGCGCTCGTCGAGGAACACCAGCGGGTTGTCGGTGGCGCTGCCCGCCTCGCGCTGGAGGACCTCGCGCGCGTAGCCCAGCGCGTCGCGCGTGGCGCCGTGCACCTGCGGCATGCAGCGGAGAGAATAGGGGTCCTGCACCTTGCCGCAGTCGCGGTGCGACTCGACGATCTCGCTGTCCTGGAGCAGGCGATGGAGCAGCGCCGCCGACGCGCGCTGCCCCGGGTGCGGGCGGACCGCCGCGATGCGCGCGTCGAACGCGCGCGGCGTGCCCTTGTACGCCTCGAGCGACATCGCGCCGATGATGTCGGCGAGCACGCACGTGTCCTCGGCGTCGAGGGCGACGAGCGCGCCCACCGCGGTCATGAGCTGCGTGCCGTTGAGCAGAGTCAGGCCCTCCTTGGCGGCGAGCTCGATGGGCGCGAGGCCGGCGCGGCGGAGCGCCTCGGCGCCGGGGAGGCGCTCGCCGCCGTGCTCCGCCTCGCCCTCGCCGATGAGCACCAGCGCCAGGTGCGCGAGCGGCGCGAGGTCGCCCGACGCGCCGACCGACCCGCGCGACGGGATGATGGGGTGCACGCCGCGCGCGAGCATCTCGAGGAGGAGCTCGGCGATCTCGACGCGGCAGCCCGACTGGCCCGTCGCCAGGACGGCCGCCCGCAGGAGCGTCATCGCGCGCACGACGTCGGTGGGGAGCGGCGCGCCCACGCCGGCGTTGTGCGAGCGGACGAGGTTCTTCTGCAGCTCGGCGATCTGCGTCGGCGACACGCGTACCTCGGCCAGCGCGCCGAAGCCGGTGTTCACGCCGTAGACCGCGGGGGCGGCCGCGCCGCCCGCGGCGATGCGCTCCACCGCCGCGCGCGCGCGCCGCATGCGCTCGCGCGCCGACGGCGCGAGACGGACCTCCCGCCCGCGACGCGCGACGTCGCGGATGGCCTCCAGGGTCAGGGGATCTTCGCCGAGCGAAATCACGTGCGGAAGCTACGACCGCGGCCGACGGGCGTCAAGCCGCGCTGCGTCACAGCGACCAGATCGCACCGAAGAACGTCTGCCCGCCGCTGGGATCGCTGAGGTCGGGGAGGGTCAGCGTGTACGTCAGGAGCAGCGGCCCCGGATCGAGGAAGAGATAGAGGATGCCGAAGCACGCCTTGGCCGCGGCCTGATCCCAGAGGACCACGTGGAGCTCCCACCAGCCGCTCGTCCCGCAGACCATGGTGCAGTCGACGACCGAGATCGGAAAGAACGTGACGGCCCGGCCGCCGAGCAGCATCGTGCCCGGGGCGCCGGCCGCGCGCGAAATCTGCGGCCCGTCGATCGAGAACTGCGGCGTCGCCCCGTCGAGCGACAGGGAGAAGGCGGGAAAGTCGACCGCGACGCTCCCCGCGCCCAGCCCGCTGCAGGTCCCGGTCGCCGGCTGGGCGCTCAGCCCGCCCCCGAGCGAGTCCTCGTAGTAGACGTAGGTGAAGCGCGAGCCCTGGCAGTAGACGAAAGCGATGACCCAGCGGTCGGGCTCGACGGCGAGGACCTGGTACACGTTGTAGCCCGGAAACTGCGAGAAGCCGTAGGCGAGCGCGGGCGCCGCCGGGCGGGAGCCCACCGCGACGGTCCCGACGTTGCCGTCGAGGCTCACGCGGACGGCCGCGCTCGATCCGTGCACGGTGACGCCGAACGGCACCTCGATCGTGCCGTGCGTCGCCGCGGTCGCCACCGTCTGCGTGGGGCGCGCGTCCGCCGGCGGCGCGCCGGCGTCGGCGGGCCGCGCGTCGGCGGGCGATGCCTCCCCCGATCCGCAGCCGGCCGCCACGACCGCCACGACCGCCGCCACGCCGCCCCGCATGATCGCGTCATACGCCGCCCGCGCCCCCGGCGTCAAACGTGGCGCTCCGCTCCCACATTGAAGGGAAATGGGCGCCCCTCTTTCGTTTGACACCGCCCGCCGGATAATCGAATAATGGCTCGACCTTAGCAGATCGCATGTCATCCGAAACGAGCGCCAGCGTTCTGGAGGACGCCCTTGCCGAGGCGCGCGCTGACGACTGGCGCGCGCGGGCGGCCGGGCTGCGCGCGGAGCTCGATGCGGAGCCCGACAAGGCGCGCGCGGCATCGATCGCCTACGAGCTGGGCGAGCTGAGCGAGCGCTTCCTCCATGACGAAGCCGGGGCGGTCAAGGCGTACGGGCGCGCGCTGCAGTCGGATCCGTCGTACCGGCCCAACCTGTGGGCGATCCGGCGTGTGTTTTATCGCCGCGGACTGTGGCCGAACCTACAGAAACTGATCGATGCGGAGATCCGATTCGCGCGCTCGCAGGCGGAGCGCGCCGATCTCTACGTCGAGAAGGGCCAAATCCTCGAGGACCGCAGCGGGGATCCCGCCGGCGCGCGCGACGCGTATGAGCGTGCGATCGCCCTCGATCCGCGGCATCGATCGGCGTTGCTCGGCCGCGAACGGATCGCGTTCGCCGAGGGGGACGGCGATGCGCTGCTGCGGTTGTGGCGCCTGCTCGCCGATGCCACCGCGCACCCGGGCCGCAAGGCGGCGTATCTGCTCGATCTGGCGCGCCTCCAGGCGCAGGCGGACATCCCGCGCGCGCTGGCGATCCTCGACGAGGCCGCGGCGCTCGCGCCGTCGCCGGGCGTCGATGCGCTCGTCATCGCGCGCGAGCGCGAGCGTCTCGCCGAGGCGTCGGGCGATGCCGAGGTGGTCCTCGCCGCGCTGGAGACGCGCATCGCGCTCACCGCCGACGCCAAGGAGGTGGCCGCGCTGCGCCGCCACCAGGCGCGCGTCGCGCAGGGGCAGGGCGGACACGCCGACCTCGAGCGCGCGTGGCAGTACCTCGAGCGGGCGTCGGCGGCCGCGCCCGACGAGCCGCTTCTCGCGTTCGACATGGCGGACCTGGCCGAGGACAGCGGCAAGCTCGACAGCCTCGCGGCGATTCTCGCCCACCTGCTGACGCTGGAGCAGAGCCCGTCGCGCCAGCTCGCGCTCATGCTGCGGCGCGCCGACGCGTTGACTGTCGCCGGCCGCGGCGAGGAGGCGGAGGCGGTGCTCGACGAGATCGTCGCGCGCGCGCCCGCGTACCTGCCCGTGCTCGAGCTGCGCGAGCGGCGCGCGCTGGCGCAGGGCGACCCGGAGCGGCTGGCGCGGATCCGTCTGGCCGAGGCGGTCGCGGCGCGCATGGGCACCGCGTTCGGCGGCGCGCCCGAGCCCGACCTCGCCTGGTCGGCCGCCGCCTACACCGCCGCGGGGGACCTCTACGACCTGCGCCTGGGCCGCCTCGACGACGCGCGCGCCGCCTACCACCAGGCGCTGGAGGCCCAGCCCGGATATCCGCAGGCGGTGGAGGCGCTCGCCGGCCTGGCGCTGCGCGCCGGCCGCATCGCCGACGCCGTGCAGCTCCTCGAGGCGCAGGTCGACCGGGATCCCGCGCGCGCCGAGGAGCTCCTCGAGCGGCTGGTGCTGCTCTACGAGCACGACGGCAAGCCCGTGGAGGCGCTGTCGGCGCTCGAGCGCCTCGCCGCGCGCCGCCCCGAGGACGAGCCGCTGTGGTTTCGACTGGAGCGCGCCTACGAGACGGTGGGGCGGGACGAGGAGCGCGCCGGTCTGCTCCTGCGCATCGCCGAGCGCATCGACGACCCGGCGCGGCGCGCCGCGATCCTCGCCGAGGTCGGCCGCATCCACGACACGTTGCTCGGCAATCCCGACGGCGCCGTCGCCGCCTACCGCGCCGCGCTGGCGCTCGCGCCGGGCGACCGCGTCTCCCGCGGCGCGCTCATCCACCTGTTCCGCCGCGGCGGGCGGTGGGAGGAGCTCGCCGCCGAGCTCCGCGCCGACGCCGACGCCGCCGACGGCCCGGGGACGGCACGCGCGCTGCGCGCCGCCGCCGCCGTGCTCGATCGCAAGCTCGGCCAGACCGCCGAGGCGGCGCAGGTCTATCGCGAGCTCCTCGACCGCGCGCCGGGTGAGCCGGGGGCGGTGCGCGCGCTCGCGGGCGCGCTTCCCGAATCGCCCGAGCTGGCGGCGGTCCTCGAGGCCGAGGCGGCGTTCTCCCCGCGCGGCCCGGCGGCGGCGCAGGCGCTGGTGCGCCTCGGCGAGCTGTACGAGCGGCTGGGCAGCCCCGAGGACGCGGCCGCGGCGCACCGCCGCGCGCTCGAGGGCGGACCGAACCCGCACGCGGCGTGGGCGCTGTTCCAGCTGGCGTCGCGGCACGGCGACGCCCCCGCGCTGGCCGAGGCGCTGGAGGCGCTGTCGGCGGCGAGCCAGGACGCGACGTTCCGCGACGATCTCGCCGAGGAGCTGGCCTGGCTCGCCGAGGGCGACGATGCGGCGACGCGCTTCGACGCCCTGGCGCGGACCGCACCCGATCGCCGCGGCGTCGAGCTCGGCCTCGCCCTCGTCGCGGCGCGGCGCAAGGACGCCGGCGAGCTGGCGGCGGCGCTCGTCGCCCAGGCGGAGACCGTCGACGACGCCCGCGTGGCCGCGTCGCTGACGCTGCGCGCGGCCACGCTGCGCGAGGTCGCCGCCGCGATGGGCGCGCCCCTCCCGCCCGGGGCGAGCGACGCGCAGGCCCTGGCCGCGAAGGCGCTCGAGCGCATGCCCGACGAACCGGGCGCGCTGGTCGCGGCGGTCGAGCGCGCGGCGCCCGCCGACGACGCGGCGCGCATCGAGGTCTTGCGCCGCCGCGCGGCGCTCGCCGAGACCGCCGAGGCGCGCAGCGACTTCGACATCGAGCGGGCGCGCCTTCTGGGCAAGGCGGGGCGACTGGCGGAGGCGGGGCACGTCCTGCGCGAGCTGCTCGCCGCCGTGCCCGACCACCTCGATGCGCTCCTCCTCCTCCACCGCTACGCGGTGACGGCCGGCGACGACGAGACCCGCGCCGCGGCCGCGCTGCGCCTGGGACAGACGCTGGAGACGCCGGTCGCCGCCGCAGCGCGCCTCCAGGAGGCGGCCCAGCTCTACGACCAGACGCTGGGACGCCCCGCGTCCGCCAGTCCGGTGTGGCGGGCGCTCTACGAGCTCGACCCCTCGCGCGACGATGCGTACGACCGCGCCCACGAGCTGTTCCGCACCGACGGCGACGCCGCCTCGCTCGTCGACCTCGTGTCGCGCAAGATCGAGTTTCTCGGGGACGACCCGCGCGTGGTCCCGCACCGCCTGGAGCGGGCGCGCCTGCTCCGTGCCCGCAAGGAGGACGAGGGCGCCGCCGCCGACCTGGAGGCGATCCTCGTCCTCGACGCGCTCCACCTGGACGCGCTGTCCGAACTCGCCGACGTGCGCCTGGCGCAGGGGAACACCCTCGCCGCCGCCGCGCTGCTCCGCCAGTACAACGAGACCGTCGAGCATCCCGACCTCCGCGCCGACGCCGAGGACCGCCTGTCGCACGTGCTCGAGACGCTCGGGGATCGCGCGGGCGCGATCGACGCCCTCGGCATCGTGCTCACCGTCCGCCCGGAGAACCTCGAGGCGCGCGCGCGCCTCGTCGACCTTTACCTCGCGACGGAGGACCCGGCGCGCGCCGCCGTGGAGCTGGAGAAGCTGGCCGAGCGGCGCCCCGAGCCCGCCGCGCGCGCCGCCGACGAGCTCGCCGCCGCGCGGCTGTGGATGGGGGTGGGGGACGCCGCGCGCGCGCAGAAGGCGCTGGAACGGGGGCAGAAGCTCAACCCGCTCGACGTGTTCACCCTGCGCGAGCTGACGGGGCTGCTCGCCGGCCCCGAGCGCGCCGCGTTCCTCGGCGAGGCGGCCACCGACGTGCGCACCGTGATCCGGCGCGAGGGACCGCGCGTGGCCGCGTTCGACGTGCTCGAGGTCATCGCCGAGCTGGGCGAGGACGCCTCGCTCGGCGCGTTCGCCGGCGGCGCGCTCGCGGTGCTGGCGTCGGCGTCGCCCGAGACGCTGCGCCGGCTCGAGACGCGGCGGCGCGGTCTGGGCCCGCCCCGGCCGGCGCGCGCGCTCACCGAGGAGGAATGGCGCACGCGCATCGAGCATGCGGGCGCGCGCGGTCCGCTCGGCGAGCTGTGGGGCGCTGTGGTCGAGAGCCTGTCGCGCGCGGGCCCGTGGGAGCCGGGCGAGCTCGGCTTCGCCAAGGGCGACCGCGTCGCGCCCAAGCAGGTGGCGTCGCGGCTGCCGCACGTCGACGCGGCTGCGCGCGGCGTGGGCCTGGGCGAGTTCGAGGTGTACGTGAGCGCGGCCCGCGCGGGGATGGCGCGCGCCGTGCCGCTCGAGGTGCCCGTCCTCTACCTCGGCGAGGACGTCGCGCGCGCCGAGACCGCGGACGCGCGCCTGGCGCTGGCGCTCGCGCTGGCGGCGGCACGCCAGCGGCTGGGGCCGCTCGACGAGATGTCGGGGGAGGACCTCCGCGTGACCGTAGCAGCGGCGGTCAAGACCGCGGGCGGCGATCCGGCGCGGCTGATGGCGGCGCTCGGGACGGGCGCCGCGGCCAAGTTGGAGACGCGCCTGCGCGTGATCGCCAAGGCCAGCCGCAAGGATCGCAAGCAGCTCGCCGCGGCGGTGGCCCGCCTGCGCGGGGACGAGGCGATCGAGGAATGGGCGGCGGCGATGCGCGCCACGGTGCGGCGGGCGGCGCTGCTCCTCGTGGGCGACGTGGAGATCGTGGCCGCCAAGCTGCCGCCGGGCGGACCGGTGGTCGCCGACCTCCTCGCCTGGGCCGTCGGGGACCCGCACCTCAACCTCCGCGCGGAGCTCGGCCTGTGAGTGAGGTCAGGGACCCCGAG
>DATFWE010000215.1:0-2138 GCA_035259575.1 Haliangiales bacterium | reverse complement strand
GCGGAGGCCGGCGGCGCCGGCGTCACCGTGTTCTGGACGTTGTAGCCGCCGATGGTGACCAGCCCCCGCACGCGCTCGGGGGCGAGGATCGCGGTGATGCACGCGGCCCGGCCGCCCCAGTCGTAGCCGGCGAGGCCGGCGGCGCGTACGCCGAGCGCGTCCATGAAGTCGAGCAGGTCCTGACCGATCGCCGCCTGCTGGGCCATGCGCGGCTCGCTCGCGTCGAGAAAGCGCGTCGGCCCATAGCCCCGAAGGTAGGGAACGAGCACGCGATACCCGGCCGCCGCGAGCGGCGGCGCCACGCCGTCCCAGGCCCGCGCGTCGTCCGGAAATCCATGGAGCAGGATGACGGGCGTCCCGGCCACAGGGCCGCGAGCCTCGTAGCCGATCTCGAGGGAATGCGTTCGCACCGCGAGGATCTCGGGCGCCGGGCCTGGGGTCCGGGTCATCGGGCCCGATGATACGTCATCGGCGACGCGAGGCAACCGTCCGGCGACTTGACGACGCGACGGGGAGGTCGCAGGCTCTCGGGCGGAGCGACAACGACTCGTGGAGGGGAGCGCCATGGCGGGACGGCTCGAAGGCAAGGTCGCGCTGATCACGGGCGGGGGAAGCGGGATCGGGCGGGCGTGCGCGGTGCGGTTTGCCCGCGAAGGGGCGAACGTGTGCGTCGCCGACCTCGATCAGGCCGGGGCAGCAGAATCGGCGCGGCAGGTCGAGGCCGCGGGATGCAAGGCGCTGGCCCTGCGCGTCGATACCACCGACGAGGCCGCCAACGACGGGATGGTCAAGCGCTGCGTGGACGCGCTCGGCGGGGTCGACGTCCTAGTGGCGGCGGCGGGCGTGGGCGGCGCGCGGGTGCCGGGGACAGAGTCGTACCGGACGTACACGGTGCTCGACATCCCGATGGCCGACTTCCGGCGCGTCATCGACGTCAACCTCTACGGCGTATTGTTCTCGAGCCGCGCCGTGGCGCGCTGGATGATCGAGAACCGTCGGGGCGGAAGCATCATTAACCTTGGATCGATCATGTCGCGGATGCCGTCGACGAGCGCGCCCTACAGCATCAGCAAAGCGGGCGTGTGGATGCTGACGAAGTGCCTGGCACAGGAGGTCGCCGCACACGGGATCCGCGTGAACGCGATCGGGCCGGGATTCATCGAGACACCCATGACGAAGGCGATGCGCGACGACGCGGAGCGCTCACGGTGGGCGATGCGCCTCACGCCGATGGGGCGCTACGGCCGGCCCGAGGAGATCGCCGCGACCGCGTTGTTCCTTGCGTCCGACGACGCGTCCTACTTCACCGGGGAGCTCTTGCACCCGTCGGGCGGCGTGTTCGTCGGCTGAGCCGCCTCAGGTGGCGGCGGCGAGCGCGCCGCCGTCCACTACGATATGGGTGCCGCTGATCCAGGCCGCATCGTCCGAGGCGAGGAAGAGGGCGCAGCGCGCGATGTCCTCCGGCTCGCCGACGCGGCCGAGCGGGATCTGCCGGCCCGCGGCCACTTCGCGCTCCACCCGGTCGATGATGTCGGCCGTGAGCCGCGTCCGGATGGTGCCGGGACAGATCGCGTTCACGCGGATGCGGTCGGAGCCGTACGACGCCGCCATGGCGTGGGTGAGGGCGAGCACCGCGCCCTTCGAGGCGGCATACGCGTGGCTCGGCCGCGACGCCGAGCCGCGAAAGGCGCTGACGGACGCGGTGTTGATGATCGATCCGCCGCCCGACCAGCGCATCAGCGGCACCGCGGCCCGGCTCACCAGGTAGATCGCGCGGACGTTGACGTCCTGGGCGAGGTCCCAACGCTCGAGGTCGATGGTTTCGACGGTGCCGCCTACGACCATTGTGCCAACCCCCGCGTTGTTGAAGAGCACGTCGAGCCGGCCGTTGGCCCGATCGGCGGCCGCCACCACCGCCGCGCAGTCATCAGGCTTCGCCAGGTTGGCCGTGACCAGCACCGGCTCGACGCCGAGCTCGCGCACCGCCGAATCGGTCTGCGCCAGCTCTTCCGGGCGCACGTCCACCAGGATCAGCCGCGCGCCCGCCTGCGCGAACAGGAGCGCGGTCGCGCGGCCGATGCCGG
Organism: Haliangiales bacterium; assembly: GCA_035259575.1. Taxonomy (GTDB): domain Bacteria; phylum Myxococcota_A; class Polyangia; order Haliangiales; family SHYZ01; genus DATFWE01. Next base: position 54 of record DATFWE010000215.1, on the reverse strand, counting down.
TCGCCGCGCCGGTGATGATCGCGACCTTGCCGTCGAGCGGCCGCGCGCTCAGCG
>DATFWE010000214.1:0-11099 GCA_035259575.1 Haliangiales bacterium | reverse complement strand
CCCGCCGCGCCGTGGCACAGCCCCGCGTCGACGACGCCGGCGGTCTCCGTCGGGCGGGCCGCAGCGGCGAGGCCGGCCTCGAGCGCGAGCGCCTCGAGCGCCGCGTCCCCGGCGGCGCGCGCGCCGCGCAGAAACGCCGCCGCGATGCCCGGATCGCCGTAGCACCAGGCCGCGCGGCACCCCTGGTTCGGCCGGGGGTCGCGCTTGTCGATGGTGTACGGGTAGAGCGACCCGTCGGGAGCGGGGTGGCGCGTGGACCGCATCCACGCGGTGAGCCCCTCGCGCAGGCGCCGCGCGCGCTCGCCGGGCACGCTGCCGAGGACGGCGATCGCCGCCGGCACGCCGTGCGCCACGCCCAGGTTGTAGTAACCCTCGGGGTGCTGCGCGCGCGTCTCCGCGATGAGCTCGTCGGGCGGCGTCCACAGCGTGACGCCGGCCTCGGCCGGCTGCGCCCGCCGTTCGAGCTCGGCGACGATCGCGGCGAGGAGCACCTCGCCGCGCGGGCCCCGCTCCAGCGCGTAGACGGCGAGGCCGCACAGCCCGCCGATGAGATCGTAGGCGGGCGTCCCTCCCCGCGCGAGATGCTCGACGAGCGCAGCGTCGATCTCCTCGTTGGCGTCGTCACCGTCGTCGTCCTCGTCGTTGGCGCCGCGCCACAGGTGCTCGACCGCCCACGCGACCCCGGTGAAGCCGCCGTGAAGCCACGCGGGGAGCACTTCCTCGGCGACGGCGTCCATCGCGCGCTCCATCGCGGCCTCGGCGATGGGGCCCGCGCGCTCGTCGCCGGCGCGCGCGAGATAGGCATAGAAGATGGCGGCGCCGGCGTCCCCGCTGGGCAGGCTCGCCGGGTCGTGCCCGCGGGCGTACCCGGGCACGTCCGCGGCGATGCCGGCGATGGCGTCGCGCGCGCGGGACGCGAGCTCGCCGTGGAGGAGCGGCTGCCAGGGCACGATCCCATGGTACAACGGCACGCGTGCCCCGCGCGGTCATCGTCGGCGTGTTCGTGGCCAGCGTGGCCGGCGGGGCCTGCGCCGCGCCCAGCCGCGCCGGCTTGCAGTTCGTCCAGCCGGCGCCGTACGCCGGGCTCGCGCTTGCGGTCGTGGGCACCTGGCAGGTCGACGACGACTCGCGCACGATGATGGAAGTGATCGATGAGGGCGGCGCGATCCGCGTGCGCGCGTGGACGCCCGACGACAACGTGGCCTACGAGGTCACGGAGGTGTCCTACGCCGCCAATCATCTCAAGGCGACGTTCACGTACCCGACCACCAAGTTCGTCACCAAATCGGACCTCGAGCTCGTCGACGAGAATACGCTCGAGGGGCCGGTCACCGGCGCCTACGAGGGGTACGAGAGGTGGCGCCGAGTCAAGAAATGACCGTCACGTCGTCCGCCCCGGGCGATACTCGCCAAACACGTCGCGCATCGTGTCGGCGATCTCCCCCACGGTGCAGCGCGCCTTCACCGAGTCGATGATCCGTGGTACCAGGTTCGCCGTCCCGCGCGCGGCCTCCGCCAGCGCCGCGAGCGCGGCGCGCGCCGGGGCCGGGTCGCGCGCGGCGCGCAGCGCGCGCACCCGCGCGACCTGCTCCTCCTCGAGGCGCGGGTCGACGCGGTAGGCGGGCGGCTCCGGCTCGTCGAGCCCGAACTCGTTCACGCCGACGACGATCCGCTCCTTCTTCTCGACCGCCTGCTGGTGCTCGTAGGCGCGCCGCTCGATCTCCCGCTGCGGGTAGCCGCGCTCGATCGCCTGGACCATCCCGCCCATCTCGTCGATGCGCGCCAGGTACTCGCCGGCGCGGCGCTCGATCTCCGCGGTGAGCCACTCGACGGCGTACGATCCTGCCAGCGGATCGACGAAGTCCGCCACCCCCGACTCGTGGGCGATGACCTGCTGGGTGCGGAGCGCGAGCCGCGCCGCCTCCTCGGTGGGCAGGCCGAGCGCCTCGTCGTAGCTGTTGGTGTGGAGCGACTGCGTGCCCCCCAGCACCGCGGCGAGCGCCTGCACCGTGACGCGCACCACGTTGACCAGCGGCTGCTGGGCGGTGAGCGTGACGCCCGCCGTCTGGGTGTGAAAGCGGAGCGCCAGGCTCTTGGGGTCCTTGGCGCCGAAGCGCTCCTTCATGATGCGCGCCCACACGCGCCGCGCGGCGCGGAACTTGGCGACCTCCTCGAGGAAGTTGTTGTGGCCGTTGAAGAAGAACGCCAGGCGGGGCGCGAACTCGTCCACGCTCTGCCCCGCGTCGACCGCGGCCTGCACGTAGGCGATCCCGTCGGCGAGCGTGAACGCCACCTCCTGGACCGCGTCGGAGCCCGCCTCGCGGATGTGGTACCCGCTGATCGAGATCGTGTTCCACCTGGGCACCTCGGCCCGGCAGAACGCGAAGGTGTCGGTGATGATGCGCATCGACGGCCGCGGCGGGTAGATGTACGTGCCGCGCGCGATGTACTCCTTGAGGATGTCGTTCTGGATCGTGCCGCCGAGCTTGTCGCGCGCGATGCCGCGACGGTCGGCGACGGCCACGTAGAGCGACAGCAGCGTCGCCGCGGTGGCGTTGATCGTCATCGACGTCGTGGCGCGATCGAGCGGCAGCCCGTCGAGGAGGACCTCCATGTCCTCGATGCTGTCGATGGCCACGCCCACCTTGCCGACCTCGCCGCGCGCGAGCGGGTGATCGCTGTCGCGCCCCATCTGCGTCGGCAGGTCGAACGCCACCGACAGGCCGCTCTGCCCCTGCCCGAGGAGGTAGTGGTAGCGCCGGTTGGACTCCGCGGCCGTGCCGAAGCCGGCGTACTGCCGCATCGTCCACAGCCGCCCGCGGTACATCGTCCGCTGCACCCCGCGCGTGAACGGCGGCGCGCCCGGCTTGCCCAGGTCCCGCTCCTCGTCGAACCCCGCCAGCGAGCCGGACGTGTACAGCTCCGCGATGGGGATGTCGGCGGAGGTCTTCCTTTCTTTCACGGTCGCTCCGTTCGCTCGCTTCGGCGCGCGGCTCCGCCTCGCTCGGCTGCCCCTCGCTCGAAGTCGCCCCGCCCGCGCCTCCGCTCGCTCACAGGCGTGTCTCCTTGAGCTCCGGCGACAGGATCAGCGCCGGCTCGGTGACCTTCTGGATGTCCTCGACCGAGACGCCCGGCGCGCGCTCGACGAGGACGAGGCCGTCCTTGCCGACGTCGATCACCGCCAGATCGGTGATGATGCGGTGCACGCACGCCTTGCCGGTGACGGGCAGGTCGCAGCGGTTCTTGATCTTGAACCCGCCGTCCTTGGTGGCGTGCTCCATCAACACGATGACGCGCTTGGACCCGGCGACGAGATCCATCGCGCCGCCCATGCCCTTGACCATCTTGCCGGGGATCATCCAGTTGGCGAGGTCGCCCTCGCGCGACACCTCCATCGCACCGAGGACGCACAGGTCCATGTGCCCGCCGCGGATCATCCCGAACGAATCGGCCGACGAGAAGTACGCCGTGCCGGGGATCTCGGTGACGGTCTGCTTGCCCGCGTTGATGAGGTCGGGATCCTCCTCGCCCTCGTAGGGGAACGGGCCGAAGCCGAGCATGCCGTTCTCGGACTGGAGGACGACCTCCATCCCCGCCGGGATGTAGTTCGACACCAGCGTGGGCATGCCGATGCCCAGGTTCACGTAGAAGCCGTCGCGCAGCTCCTGGGCGACGCGCCGGGCCATGTCTTCGCGGGAAAGCGGCATCACGCGCTCCTCTTGCGGACGGTTCGGTTCTCGATCGGCTTCTCGTAGCTCGACCCCTGGAAGATGCGCTGCACGAACACCGACGGCGTGTGCACCTGGTCCGGGTCGAGCCGCCCGACGTCGACGAGCTCCTCCACCTCGGCGATGGTCGTGCGCGCCGCCGTCGCCATCATCGGCGCGAAGTTGCGCGCGGTCTTGCGGTAGACGAGGTTTCCCCACCGGTCGCCCTTCCACGCCTTGATGAACGCGAAGTCCGCCTTGAGCGGCTTCTCGAGGACGTACATCTTGCCGTCGATCTCGCGCGTCTCCTTGCCCTCGGCGACGAGCGTGCCGTACCCCGTCGGCGTGTAGAACCCGCCGATGCCGGCGCCGCCGGCGCGGATGCGCTCGGCGAGCGTGCCCTGCGGGTTGAGCTCGACCTCGAGCTTGCCCTCGAGGAACAGCTTCTCGAACACCTTGTTCTCGCCCACGTACGACGAGATCATCTTCTTCACGCGGCCGGCGGCGAGGAGGACGCCCAGCCCCTTGTCCGTCGTGCCGCAGTTGTTGGAGATGATCGTCAAGTCCTTCGTCCCCCGGTCGAGGAGCGCGCGGATGAGGTTCTCCGGGTTGCCGCACAGCCCGAACCCGGTGGCCAGGATCGTCGCCCCGTCCGGGATGTCGGCGACCGCGGCGGCGGCGCTGGCAAACACTTTGTCCATACAGCGTCTTTAGCACAGGATAGATTTCTCCTGTGGCGGTCGTCACCCTGCTCACCGACTTCGGGACGCGCGACGGCTACGTGGGCGCGATGAAGGGGGTGATCCATGCGCTCGCCCCGTCGGCGACCGTCGTCGACATCACCCACGACGTCCCGCCGCAGGACATCCCGGCGGCGGCGTTCGCCCTGGCCCAGGCCGCGCCGTTTTACCCCGCCGGGACGATCCACGTCGTCGTCGTCGACCCGGGCGTGGGCGGGCGGCGGCGCGGCGTGGTGCTGGAGAGCGAGGGGCAGCTCTACGTGGGCCCCGACAACGGCGTCCTGTCCCTGGCCGCGCCCGTCGAGGAAGGCTGGGAGATCACGTCGGCGGAGTTCCGCCGGCGCGAGGTGTCCGCGACGTTTCACGGGCGCGACGTGTTCGCACCCGCGGCGGCGCGGCTGGCCGGCGGCGCGAAGCCCGCGGCGGCGGGCGCGCGCGTCGCGCTCGAGGGGCGCCTCGCGCCCCGTCCGGTGCTGTTCTCCCACAACGGCCGGCACGTGACGGGGCACGTCGTGCACGTGGACCGGTTCGGAAACCTCATCACCGACATCGTCGCGTCGGTGCTGCCGTCCCGCTGCGCGGTGCGCGTCGGCTCCATCGAGGTGCCCCGCCTGGGCGTCGCCTACGAGGACGTCGCGCGCGGCGAGATCGTCGCCTACGTGGGGTCGGCGGGCACGCTCGAGCTTGCGGTGCGCGACGGCGCGGCGTCGGAGGTGCTCGGCGTGGGGCGCGGCGCGCCGGTGGTGGTGATGGGAAGTCCCGTGACCCCGTGACCTGCAAGCGCACCGCCCGTCGTCCGCCCGAGACGGTTCGCTTGACGATCGATTCGCTCGCGTTCGGCGGCGACGGCGTGGGGCGGGACGCGGCCGGGCGGGTCGCGTTCGTCCCCGGCACGGCGCCGGGCGACGAGGTGACCGCCGAGATCGTCGAGGAGAAGAAGGGCTTCGCGCGCGGCGAGCTCGTGCGCGTGGTCCGGCCGGGGGCGCGCGTCGAGCCGCCCTGTCCCCGCTTCGCCGCCGGCTGCGGCGGGTGCCAGTGGCAGCACGTGGCGCTCGCGGCGCAGCGCGCGGCCAAGGAGGACATCGTGCGGCGCGCGCTCCGGCACGTCGTGCCGGCGGAGGCCATCCGGCCTATCGCTGCCCCGTCGCCGCCGCTCGGCTGGCGCCGCCGGGCGCGCCTGCGCTTCCGTCGCGGGACGCTCGGCTACCTCGCGCGGCGGTCGCACGAGCTCGTCGACGTGGATACCTGCCCGCAGCTCGAGCCGGCGCTCGATGCCGCGCTGGCCGCGCTCCGCGCGATCCCGCTCCCGGGGGCGGGCGACGTCGAGCTCCTCCTCACCCGCCGCGGCGAGGTGCACGTCGCCGTCGACGGACCCGAGGTCCGCGCCGCCGACCTGGCGCCGCTCCTTGGCAGGGCGGGAATCGCCGGCATCGTCGTTCGGGGGGAGACGTTCGGCGCCGCCGAGGTCGATCTCGGCGACGGGGACGCGCCGTTCTGGGCCGCGGCCGACGGCTTCGCGCAGGCGTCGGACGCGGGCAACGACCTCCTGCGGGCGCTGGTGCGGGAGGCGGCGGGGGCGGTCGCGGGCAGGCGGGTGCTCGAGCTCTACGCCGGGAGCGGCAATTTCACGCGCGATCTCGCCGGGGCAGATATCGTCGCCGTCGAGGAATCTCCGGCGGCGGCGGCGCGCCTCGCGCGGAACGCCCGCGCCGGCGTGCGCGTGGGCGGGGCGGATGTGCCGGAAGGGCCGTTCGACGTGGTCGCCGTGGACCCGCCGCGGACCGGGCTCTCGCCCGGCCTCGCGGCCAAGCTGGCCGCGCTGGCCGCGCCGACGTTCGTCTACGTCTCCTGCGACCCCCCGACACTGGCGCGCGACCTCGCGCCCCTGGTCGCCGCCGGCTACCGCGCCGTGTGGGCCCAGCCTGTAGATCTCATGCCCCAGACGTTCCACGTCGAGGTCGTGGCGGCGCTGCGGCTCGCCGTCACTTGAGGCTGACGGGCCGAAAGCTCTCCACGATGCGACGGTGCTCCGCCGTGCGCTTCTTCCCCGGGCTCGCGAGGGCCAGCACGACCGTGTACCCGCGATACAGCAAGAAGCGCATCCCGCGCACCCCCTCCGGCCCGGAGAACCACAGATCCAGCACCGGCACGGCCTTGTTCGACCCCAGCGTGCGCTCGGCGCGCGCGATGCGGCGGTAGCCGGGCGTCTCGTCGCGCACCCCCCGCTCGATGCCGTCGAGGTAGGTGGTCCGCGCCGCCTTGTCCTTCGCGTAGGCGCCGTCGGTGTTGCCCCGGCTCCGCGCGACGACCACCGTCTCGCCGCCGCGCTCCCAGCGCGCCAGCGCCCCCTCGGGCGCCTCGACGCGCGTCCACGCGTCGCCGATGTCGAGGTCCAGCGCCTGGCTCTCGTCGAGGACGATCGCGGGCGCAGGGACGATCGGCAGGAGGACGGAGACGACGGCGACAACGAAGATCACGCCGCCCGCCCGATCCTCCGGTTCAGCGTCGCGGTCACCAGCCGCTGATCGCCGTCGAGCGGAAACCAGTCGCGCTCGTACTCGAACACGCCCCGCCGCGTCTCGATCACCAGGACCGGCCCGGACGTGTTCCACGGGATCGCCCGGCGCAGGAGGTAGGCGTGCTTCAAGTCGCCGAGCGGCATCGCCTGCTCATCGCCGGTGCACAGACCGCGCGGGAGGACGACGTCCTCGCCGCGGATGACGATCTTCCCCGGCGGGTTGAGGAACGTCTGCACGAACTTCTTCACGTTGGTGATCGTGCCCGCCCACACCACCGCCGCCAGCACCCAGCCGATGCTGCCCATGTTGATGGCGAGAAACACCCCCAGGCCGATGCCGAACGCGCCCCAGGCGAAGTTTTTCCACCGCGCATGGGTGAGCGGCACCTCGACGTCCTCCGTCTCGGTCTTGTCGTGCTTGGCCACTCATGCCCTCCAGGAACCGGTCAGTCGCTTCACCCGCACCTCTATGTCCTCCTCCGCCACCGCCTGCAAGCGGCGATTCGCCACGACCACGTGGCCGTCGACCATCACGTCGCGCACGGCACGCGAAGACAGCGAATAGACTACGTTTTTGGCAAGCGCCGCCGTCGGCCACAGCGACGGATCGCCGAGGTCGAGCGCGACCAGATCCGCGCGGCAGCCGGGCGCGACGCGACCGACCGGGACCCCGAGCACCTCGCCGCCGAGGCGCGTCCCCATGGCGAAGCAGTCCTCGGCCCCGATCGCCTGCCCGTCCGTGCGCGACACCTTCTGCAGCAACGCGCAGCTGCGCATCTCGTCGAGCACCGATACGCGATTGTTGGAGCAGCCGCCGTCGGTGCCGAGCGCGACGCGCACGCCCCGGCGCCGCAGATCGACGACGTCGGTCACGCCGTCGCCGAGGAACATGTTCGACCCCGGGCAATAGGCGAGCGCGGCGCCGCGCTCGCCGAGGAGCGCGCGCTCCCCCTCGTCGAACCAGCAGCCGTGTACGGCGATGAGCGGCGCCGTCAGCGCGCCCATCGCGTCCACCGCGTGGAGCGGGCGCCGCCCGTAGCGCGCCAGCGCATCGTCGACCTGGTACTTCTCCTCGGCGAGGTGGATGTGGAGGGGCACGCCCGCGTCGGCGGCGCACCCGGCCGCGGCGACGATCATGTCGCGCGACGCGCCGTGGAGGGAATGGGGCGCGGCGTGCACCGTCACCATCGGGCTCGCGCGGTGCGCCGCCGCGAGCGCCTGGAAGTTCCGCACCGCCTGGGGCACCGTCTCGCGGTACACCCGCGGCGCGCCGTCCCAGTCGTAGAAGCAGCGCGCCAGGACGAGGCGCATCCCCAGCGCCTGCGCGGCGGCGACGACCGCGCCCGCGTTCTCGTTGGCGCCGTCGTTGAGGTAAAAGAAATCGCAGACGGTGGTGACGCCGTGGAGGAGCATCTCCCCGAACGCGAACAGCGCGCCGACGTGGATGCCGTCGGCGTCGAGCAGCGGCGAGTAGCGGTAGAGCGTGCGCTCGCGCCACTCGAGGAACGGCAGGTCGTCGCCGATCCCGCGCAGCAGCGACTGGAAGGAGTGGTTGTGCGCATTGACGGTGCCGGGGATGATCGCGCGCCCCGACCAGTCGAGCCGCTCGGCGCCGGCGACGGCGAGCGTGCCGGCCGCGCCCACCGCCGCGATCGCGCCGCCCTCCACCAGGACGTCGGTGGGACCGCGCGCCTCGCCGTCGACGATCGCCGCGTCCGCGGTGATGAGGAGCCTTGTCACCGCGGGGGACACTAGCATATATGGGCGAGGTGACCGAGCCCGAGGCGCGCATCCGGCGGGGAGAGATCGACCCCGTCTACGTCGTGGTCGGATCGGACCCGCTCTTGCACCAGCGCGTCGTGGGCGCGCTCGCGGCGGCGCTCGTGCCCGAGGCCAGCCGCGCGTTCAACTTCGACCAGCTCGAGGCCAAGCCGGCCGGGGCGCAGGCGATCGTGAACGCCGCGCGCACCCTGCCGATGATGGGCGGGCGTCGGCTGGTCGTCGCGCGCGACTTCGACGCGCTCCCCGTCGACGGGCTCGCCGCGCTGGCGGCGTATCTCGAGGCGCCGTCGGCCGCGTCGGTGCTCGTGCTCCAGGCGCAGAGGGGGGACGGGCGGATGAAGCTCGTCCAGCTGGCCAAGAAGAAGGGCTGGTACCACGAGCTCGCGGCGCCGCGCCAGCTCGTGCCGTGGATCCAGGAGGAGGCGAAGGCGCGCGGGGTGCGCCTCGCGGGCGATGCCGCGCGCCGCCTGGCCGACGTCGTGGGGGGCGACCTGTCGCGCCTGTCGTCGGCGCTCGAGCAGCTGTCGCTCTACGTCGGGGACGAGCGCGCCATCTCCGCCGCCGACGTGGACGAGCTCATCGCCGAGACGCGCGAGCACACCGTCTTCGAGCTGGCCAACGCCGTGGGCGAGGGGAAGGAGGAGCGCGCGCTGCGGGCGGTGGCCAAGCTCTTCGACCAGCGCGAGAGCGCCGTCGGCGTGGCCATGATGCTGGCCCGCCACGTGCGGCAGCTCGCGGCGGTGCGCGAGCTGCTCGACGCGCGGGCGCCGCGGGCGGACATCCCGCGCCTCGCCGGCGTGCCGTCGTTCGCGCTCGACGGGCTCGTCGTGCAGGCGCGCCGGTTCGGCCCGCCCGCGCTGCGCCGCGCGGTCGCGCTCCTCGCCCAGGCGGACATCGACCTCAAGGGCCCCAAGAAGGGCGCCCTGGGCGAGCGGATCGTCGTCGAGAAGCTCGTGCGGGATCTGCTGGCGCTCGCTTAACGCTGGGGCACCGGGAACGTCCCCGGGCACCGGCCGTAGTCGATGGGCCCGTCGGCGTTGGATCCGTCGGGCTCCATCTGCTCGATCCAGCACTGGATGGCGTAGACCTGCTCCTGCGTCAGGTTGCCGTTGGCCAGCGGCATGCGCGGCAGCACCACGCCCAGGATGCGCAGGTTGAGGAAGCTCTTCTCCGCCGAGCCCGGCTTGATCAGCGCGCCGCCGAGGTCGTACCCGAACGTCCCGTTGCGATTGGGGTCGCCGCCGAGGATCTGCCCGGCGAACCCGGGCATGTACGGCGAGGTCAGGAAGTACTGGATCCCGACGGACAGCGAGCCGAGGTTTGTGACCTCCGCGCCCGCCATGCCGGCGCGCGTGGTCACGACCGGCCCGAGCGAGATCTGCATGTGATGGGTCGCATCGATGTCGCGCACGATGAGGCCGGTGACGCCGGACGCGTCGTGGGGGACGGGGTCGTGGAGGGTCAGCGTGGCCGTGCCGCCGGCGACGGTGACGTAGCCGACGGGCGTCGTGAAGCCGTTGTCCGGGCCGCCCTGGAGGAGCAGGCGGTCGCCCTTCGGCTCGCACAGGTCGTCGATCGCCGTCGGGTCCTGGGTGAGCTGGTTGCACCGCTGGCCGACGGCGGCGAGCATGTTCTCCGGCGTGTGCATGTCGGGGAACTGCTTCGAGTTGTGACACACGCCGCCGCGCGGCCCGCACGTGGGGACGATGACCGCCTCGTGCAGCGAGCGGAACGTCGGGTAGTCGGTCGCGGCCTGCTGGTTCGCGACCGAGCCGGCGTCGCCGCAGGCGCACACACAGAGGAGAGCCAGGCCCCGGCTCATCCTTGAACCGCCGTCTCGCGTCGGCTCGGGCGCTCCAGGTCGCTCGGCTGCGCGCTTCGCGCGCTCCAGGTCGCGTCGATCCACCGGCCTCGCCTCCGCTCGCCGGCTCATCCGTACACCTCCGGCAGCGGCGGCGCCGACACGTACGGTGAGGGGTCCACGCCCAGCGCCGCCAGGAACGTCGCGAGCAGCGACGGCGACGCGATCGGGTCGCCCATCGGCCTCACCTGGTCGTCCGTCGGGACGAGCATCCGCCCGCCCGGGATCACGCCGCCCATGATCGGCAGCGCCTGGTAGCGGCAGGCGTTGGTGCCGTGGTGGTCCGACCCATCGCCGCGGTTGAATCCGACCGTGAGCCCGTCCGTGTTGCTGTCCGACGTGTTGTCGCGTCCGAACTCGCTCGTCACCGCGACGAGCGTCGTGTCGAAGTAGCTCTTGCCCGGCACGTCCGGGTCGGCGATTTGCGGCAGCACGAAATTCAGCGCGGACAGCGCGCGCCCCAGCGACGCGGCCAGCGGCGGGAGCCCGCG
>DATFWE010000213.1:0-26737 GCA_035259575.1 Haliangiales bacterium | reverse complement strand
CGCTGTTCTCCGCGCTGCACGAGCTGCACCAGCGGTCGTGGGAGGACTGGCCCGCCGATCTGCGCCGTCGCGATCCGGTCGCGCTCGCCGAGGCGCGCACCGCGCTGGCGCGGCGCATCGCGTATTTCACCTGGCTGCAATGGCACCTCGACCGCCAGTGGCACGAGGCGCGCGCGGCGGTGAATGCGCTGGGCGTCCAGATCATGGGCGACCTCCCGTTCATGGTGGCGGGCGATTCGGCGGACGTGTGGGCGCACCAGGACGAGTTCCGCATGGACGCGCGCGTGGGGGCGCCGCCCGACGCGTTCAGCGACGTGGGGCAGGACTGGGGGCTGCCCGTGTACCGCTGGGACATCATGGCCGAGGGGGATTTCCGGTGGATGCGCGCGCGCGCGCGCCACTCGGCCGAGCTCTACGATCTGTATCGGGTCGATCACGTCGTCGGGCTGTACCGCACGTTCTATCGCGAGGGGCGCGCGCCCAAGGTGGGGCCGGGCAAGTTCACGCCTGCCAAGCAGCCCGACCAGATCCGGCTGGGCGAGACGAACATGAAGGTTCTCGGCGGAGACCACGTCATCGCCGAGGACCTCGGCGTGGTGCCCGACTTCGTGCGTGCGTCGCTGCAGCGGCTGCACATCCCCGGCTACCGCGTGCTCCGGTGGGAGAAGGACAAGGAGGTCTTCCGCGATCCGGCGAAGTGGCCGGCGCTCTCGGTCGCCACGACGGGGACGCACGACACGGAGAGCGTCGCCGACTGGTACGACGCCATGCCGGCGGCCGAGCGCAAGGCGTTCTGCGCGATCCCCGGCCTGGCCAAGGTCGCGGACAAGGCGCGCTTCGACGACGAGGTGCGCGACGCGGTGCTGGAGCTGCTCTACGCCTCGCCGTCCGAGCTGGCGCTGATCCCGTTCCAGGACGCGCTCGGCGCGCGCGAGCGCGTGAACGTCCCCGGGACCGTGACCGCCGAGAACTGGTCCTACCGCATGCCGATGACGATCGCCGAGCTGGCCGCGGATGCGGACACCACGGGTCGGCTGCGCGGGCTGGCGGAGCGAACCGGGAGGTAGATCACCCACGCCCCCGCAGCAGCTGGCGCAGCTGCACGCCGCCGTCGAGCGTGACGGCTGCGGCGACGTCGGCCGCGACCAGGCGCGCGTCGACGAGATCGGCGAGCGAGCGGTCGAGCGGGATCATCCCCTCGTCGCGCCCTGTCTGGATGGTGCTGGCGAGCTGGTGGGTCTTGCCCTCGCGGATGTGCGACGCCGTCGCGGGCGTCGCGAGCAGGAGCTCGACGGCGGGCACGCGCTCGCCGTTCGCGGTGGGGAGGAGGTGCTGGGTGAGCACGGCGCGCAGCGTCCCGGCGAGCTGGCCGCGCACCTGGCGCTGCTGGTGCTCGGGGAACACGTCGATGATGCGCTCGACCGCCATGGCGGCGCCGCCGGCGTGGAGCGTGGACAGCACCAGGTGGCCGGTCTCGGCCGCGGTGATCGCCGCGGCGATCGTGGCGCGGTCGCGCATCTCACCGACCAGGATGATGTCCGGCGCCTCCCGCAGCGCCGCGCGCAGGCCGGATTCGAACGTGTCGAGGTGCGCGCCGAGCTCCCGCTGGTGCACCAGCGCCCGCGCCGGCGCGTACTCGTACTCGATGGGGTCCTCGATGGTGAGGACGTGGCGCGCCGAGGTGCTGTTCACGTGCTCGATGAGCGCGGCGAGCGTCGTGGACTTGCCCGACCCCGACGGGCCGGTGACGAGGACGAGGCCGTTCGGGTAGGCGACGAGGCGCTCGAGGCTCGCCGGCAGGCGCAGCTCGGCCAGCGTGGGCGGGGCGCGCCGCACCGGCCGGAACACCGCCGTCATACCGGTCGCCTGGCGGAACACGTTGACGCGGAAGCGGACGCGCTCGCCGTCGGAGCCATGCCAGACCCAAGCCAGATCGGCAGACCCGTGGCGGGCGATCTCGGCGCGATGCGCCTCGGTCAGCGCGGGCGCGAGGAGGGCGAGGATCTGGTCGGAGGTGGGGGCGGCGCCGGAGAGGGCGACGAGCCCGTCGGCCAGGCGCAGGCGCGCGCCCACGCCGGCGGAGATGATGAGGTCGGACGCGGCGTCTGCGAGGACGCGGCCCAGCCACGCGTCGAGGGGCGACGGGTCGGCGTCCGCCGGGGCGCGCGGCGCAAACGCGGGCAGCGGGCGCGGCGCCGGCGGGACGGGCGGCGGCGGGGCCGCCGGCGCGGCGGGGCGCGGTCGCGCGATGCCGCGGGCGAACGACAGCGCCCAGCCATCGCCATGTTTTTTGACCGTCGCGGTGAACTCGCCGTAGTCGACGACGACCGGGCCGCGCTGCGCCTCCTCGAGCTGCGCCGGCGCGAGGAGCTCGCCCACGAGCGTGTCCATGAGCGCGTTCGCGACCGGGGGCATCGACAGCGGCTGGCTGGCGCCGGCCTTGGTCATGCGCGGCACCTGACCCGAGGCGAGGGTCAGCGCGCTCGCGCCCTGCTGCGTGACGAGGCGGAGGAGGGAGTCGATCGCGGGCATCGATGGGGAAGTCTAGCGCAGGTCGAGAAATGCCTGGCCCCTCGACACGTCAGTCGGGAATCTTGATCGCCTTCGGATCGAAGCTCGGCTTGGGCACCTTCGGATCCATGTCCTTCAACGTCTCCACGAGGATCTCGGCGACGCACAGGTCGCGGTACCACTTGCGATTGGCCGGCACGATGTACCACGGGGCGTGGTCGGTCGACGTCCGCTCGATCGCCTCCTCGTAGGCATCCATGAACTCGCCCCAGTGCGCCCGCATGCTGAGGTCCCCGGGGTCGAACTTCCACTGCTTCTCCTTGTCCGCCAGGCGCGCCTCGAGGCGCCGCTTCTGCTCGTCCTTGGAGATGTGGAGGTACACCTTGACGACGCGCGTCCCCTCGTCGTCGAGCAGGCGCTCGAACGCGTTGATGTGGTCGTAACGTTTTTTCCACACCGCCTTGGGGCGCAGGTCGAGCACGCGCACCACCAGCACGTCCTCGTAGTGCGACCGGTTGAAGAACACGATGTCCCCCTTCTGCGGCGTGCGCGCGTGCACGCGCCACAGATAGTCGTGCGCCAGCTCGTTCGAGCTGGGCGCCTTGAAGCTCGACACGTGCACGCCGCGCGAATCGAGCGGCCCCACGACCTTGCGCAGCACGCCGTCCTTCCCCGCGGTGTCCATCGCCTGCAGCACCACCAGCAGCGACTGCTTTTGCTCGGCGTAGAGGAGCTCCTGCAGATCGATGAGCTGCTCGAGGTCGGCGGCGAGCTTCTTCTCGACCCGCGCGTCGTCCTTCCCCTTGTAGGGTCCGGCGTCGTCGGCGTCGATGTCGGCGAGCTTCACCTTGCTTCCGGGCTTGACGCGGTGGGCGAGCATTCGCCCAGGCTATCACGTCGCCGCCCACACCAGCCCGTCGGGCTCCACCCGGAACCCCGCCCGCTCGAGCACCGCCGCATGCGGCGACTTGAGCGCCGGCACCCCGTTCACCTGGTTCACGCGCAGCTCGCCGTACCGGCGCTTTCCGGCCAGGCGCTTGAGCTCCTCGACCGCGACGGCCACCAGGTCGTCGTCGGTCGGGAAAAAGCGGAGCTTGCGCCCGCCGCGCTCCACGTAGAACACCGGAACGCCGCGCGCGAGCACGACGCGCGCGCCGGCGGCGCGCCCCACCGGCTCCGGCCACGGCAAGAGGGTCCCGTAGGGATTCGCCGGGTCGATCGCCGACAGCGTCACCGCGCCCTCGTCGCCGCGCGCCGCGCGCAGGCGGTCCACCGCCCCGGCGTGCGCGTACTGGGCGCCGGCGAGGCCCTCGACGAAGTGGCCGCGCCGGATCTTCCCGGCCTCCTCCATCGCGCGGTAGACGGGCGCCAGCGCGGCGAAGCCGCCGGGAATCCCCTCGGCGGCGACCGCCTCGCGGCTGACCACGCCGTAGCGGTCGAGGAGCAGCGTCGCGCGCGCGTGCGCCGTCTCGGTGTCGCTCGCCGTCCCCGGGCCGAGCGGCGCGAGCGTCGACCACCGTCCGGACGGCGGCGGGTTCGCACGGCCGGTGAGCCACCGCATCACCGGACGTCCCCGCATTCGCAGCGGCTGGAACGTGTCGTTCGTGACCATGCCCGCCCACACCAGATCCCACAGCGCCGCCTCCACCTCCGCGCGGGTGACCTCGGGCACGGCGGCGAACAGATCGGCAAGGAACGATGCGCCGCGCGTCTCCAGGTGACGCCACACCTTCTCATGCGCCGGCGTGGGAAGCTGCGGGATGACTGGATCCCCCAGCGCGGCCAGGCGGTCGCGCCGGTAGAGCGCGATGCGCCCGTCGCCCGGGCCAAGCACGCCCCGCCCGACCCACACGACTTCCCCCTGCGCCCCGAGCTCGTCGAGGAGCCGCGGGTGGAAGTCCGCGACGCGCGCGGGCAGGATCGCGTCCTGGAGCTCGGCGAAGGGGAACGGCAGCCCCTCGAGCTGGGCGACGGCCTCGCGCAGCCCGGGCAGGCCCTTGCGCGCGCCGCCGACGCCCTGCCAGCGGGGCAGGAATCGCGCCAGCGCCGCGGCGTCGACGGGCGCGACCTCGTTGCGCAGGCGCGCCAGCGTCTGCCGCCGCACCTGGCGCAGGACGTCGGGATCGCAGTACTCGGGGCCGGCGCCGCCGGGGCGAAACTCCCCCTCGAGGAGCCGTCCGGCGTGGACCGCGGGCCGGAGCGCGGTCTCGACGGACGCCGCGGCGATGCCGAACCGCGCCGCCGGAGCGCGCGCGCCGAACGGGGCGTGGGTGCGCGCGAAGCGAAGGAGCAGCGACTCGAGCGGCCCCTCGGCCGGCTCGAGCCACACCGGGGCGAGGCCGCGCGGCGGGACCACGCCGAGCGCGTCGCGGTAGCGCGCCACGTCCTCGACGGCGATCCAGCGATCCTCGCCCGCGACGCGGACGCGCGCCGCGCGACCGGCGAGCTCGGCGAGGAGCGCCGCGGCGTCCCCGTCGGTGCGCTCGGCGATCTCCGCGTCGCCGAGGTCGCCCACGCGGCGCAGGAGGTCGTGGAGCGCGTCGGCGCGCCGCACCTTGCGTGCGAGCCCCTGGAGGTCCGCCTCCACCTCGTCGAGCGCGGCCGGATCGAGGAGCTCGCGCAGGTCCTCCTGCCCCAGGAGCTCGCGCAGCAGGTTGCGGTCGAGCGTGAGCGCCTGGGCCTTGCGCTCGGCGAGCGGCGCGTCCCCCTCGTACATGTAGGCGGCGACGTAGGCGAACACGAGCCCGCGCGCGAACGGCGACGCGGAGCGCGTCTCCACCTCGTCGACGCGGATGGCCCGGTCGCGCACGCCGCGCAGGAGCGCCGCCAGCCCGGGGACGTCGAACACGTCGTTCAGGCACTCGCGGTAGGTCTCGAGGACGATCGGGAACCCGGGGTACTTGCCGGCCGCGGCGAGCAGGCTCTGCGCGCGCAGCCGCTGCGCCCACAGCGGCGTGCGCGTGCCCGGGCGGCGGCGCGGCAGGAGCAGCGCCCGCGCCGCGTTCTCGCGGAAGTGCGAGGCGTAGAGCGCCGACCCGGCGAGGCCGTGGAGGACGAGCTCCTCGATCTCGTCGGGGTCGGGAAACAGCGCGGGCGCGGGCGGCAGCCCCTCGGCGTCGGCGAAGCGGAGGACGATGCCGTCGTCGGACCATAGCGCCTGGACCGCGAGCCCGGTCGACTCGACGAGCCGCCGCTCCAGCGCGAGCGCCCAGGGCGCGTGCACCGGCGCGCCGTAAGGGGTCAGGATGCAGATGCGCCAGTCGCCGAGCTCGTCGCGGAACCGCTCGACGGTGATCGCCTCGTCGGTGGGGAGCGTCCCCGTCGCCCCCCGCTGCTCGGCGAGGTAGCGCCACAGGTCCTCGGCGGCGCGCGCATCGAGCCGGTGGCGGTCCATGAGGAACGCCCGCGCCTCGTCCTCCTTCATGCCGGCGAGGCGGCGGAGGAACGCGCCCAGCGCCCGCCCCAGCTCCGCCGGACGACCGAGCCCCTCGCCGCGCCAGAACGGCATCCGCCCCGGCTCCCCCGGCGCCGGCGCGACGATCACCCGATCGCGCGTGATGTCGATGATGCGCCAGGTCGATGCCCCGAGGAGGAACGTCTGCCCCACGCGGCTCTCGTGCACCATCTCCTCGTCGAGCTCGCCCACGCGCGGTCCGTCCTCGCCGAGGTAGACGCCGTAGAGCCCGCGGTCGGGGATGGTGCCGCCGTTGACGATGGCGAGGAGCTTCGCGTCGCGCCGGGCGGCGACGACGTCGGCGGCGCGGTCCCACACGACGCGCGGGCGCAGCTCGGCGAAGTCGTCGGAGGGATACTTGCCGGCGAGCATGTCGAGGACCGCGACAAGGAGCTCGCGCGACAGCGTGGCGTAGGGCGCGGCCCGCCGCACGGCGGCGAGCAGATCGTCCACGCGCCAGGCGCGGTCCCCGGTCATCGCCACGACCTGTTGGGCGAGCACGTCGAGCGGGTTTCTCGGGACGCGCGTCTCCTCGATCCGGCCGGCGAGCATGCGCTCGGCCACGACCGTCGCCTCGAGGAGGTCGCCGCGGAACTTGGGGAAGATGGTCGCGCGCGAGCGCCGGCCCACGCCGTGCCCGGCGCGGCCGACGCGCTGCAGCGCGCGCGACACGGCGCCGGGCGACTCGATCTGGGCGACGAAGTCCACCGCGCCCATGTCGATGCCGAGCTCGAGCGAGCTGGTGGCGACGATCCCGCGCAGGACGCCGGCCTTGAGCGCCTCCTCGATCTCCTGCCGCTTCTCGCGCGCGAGCGAGCCGTGGTGGGCGCGGACGAGCGGCTCCCCGGCGATCTCGTTCAGGCGCCCGGCGAGCCGCTCGGTCAGGCGGCGGCTGTTCGCGAACACGATCGTGGAGCGGTGCGCGCGCACGAGCTCCACCAGACGGTGGTGGATGCCGATCCACGCGCCCCCCTCGCCGGCGGGCGCGTCGCCCTCCATCGGCGCCGGGACCTCGATGGTGAGGTCGAGGCGCGGCGCCTCCGACGCGTCGACGATCGTCACCGGGCGATCGCCGCCGAGGAAGTGCGCCACCTCTGCGAGCGGGTTCTGCGTGGCCGACAGGCCGATGCGCTGCGGCTCGCGCCCGGCGAGGTCCACGAGGCGCTCCAGGCTGAGCGCCAGGTGCGCGCCGCGCTTGCCGGGCGCGAGCACGTGGATCTCGTCGACGATGACGGTGTCGACGGTGCGCAGCGTCTCTCGCGCGCGCGACCCGAGCAGCAGGTAGAACGACTCCGGCGTGGTGATGAGGATCTGCCCCGGCTCGCGCCCCATGGCGCGGCGCTCGCGCGCGCTCGTGTCGCCGGTGCGGATCGACACGCGCGGCGGGCGGAATGGCGCGCCGAGCTCGGCGGCCGCGGCGGAGATGCCGGCGAGGGGCACGCGCAGGTTGCGCTCGACGTCGTAGGCGAGCGCCTTCAGCGGCGACACGTAGACGACGCGGAATCCCGGCTCCGCGCTCGCCCGGAGCTTTCCCTGCCGATCCAGCGCCCACAGGAACGCCGCGAGCGTCTTGCCGCTCCCCGTCGGGGCGCAGAGGATCGTGTGCTCCCCGCGCGCGATCGGGGCGAACCCGGCGGCCTGGATCGGGGTGGCCGACGCGAACGCGGAATCGAACCAGGCTTGCGTCGCGGTCGAGAAGACCGAGAGCGGCACGCGGGAAATGTAACGTGGCCGCCCCGCGCGAGCTACTTGACGCCGCGCCGCGCGCGCGCGTCGGCGATCGCCGCGGCGATCTCCTCGCGCGTGAGGAAGCCGTCCTTGTCGGCGTCGATCCTGTCGAAGTGCGTCGCCAGCCGCTTGGCCGGCTCGGCCTCCTTGCGCGAGATGCGGCCGTCGTGATCGGTGTCGAGGCGGGCCATCAGCCGGTCGACCATCTCGTCGACGGACCTGGCGCCGCCCGCGAACGCCGGCAGCGAGACGAGGGCGAGGGCCGCGAGCGTGAGCTTCTTCATGCCGTCGCGGACCCGCCGGGCGGCGAAAGGTTACCTTGTCGGGGACAGCGTGAGGTGCAGCGTCCCGCCCGCGGCGACGTCGGCGTGGCGCACGCGCTGCCCCGCGGGCCGATCTCCCAGCGTCGCCCCCTGCACATAAATGTGGTCGGGGGTGGGATGGGGCGCGTCGATGACGAACGTGCCTCCGGCGACGGTGAGCTCGGCGCGGTCGAAGAGCGGCGTGCCGATCGCGTACTCGGCCACGGCCGGCACGTCGGGGAAGATGCCGAGCGCGGAGAACACGTACCACGCCGACAGGGCCCCCGCGTCGTCGTTGCCGGGGATGCCGTCCCGCGCCGCGGTGAACGTGGCCCGCGCCTCGACCACCGGCGCCGCCGCGCGCCAGCCCTCGCCCGCGACATGGGTGAAGGCGTACGGAAAGGCGAGGTCGGGCTCGTTCCACGTGACGAACTTTCCCGCGGCGAACATCACCAGCAGCCGGTACACGAACGCGGGGTCCCCGCCCATGGCGTCGGCGAGTGCGGTCAGCGCGTGGGGCGCGGCGAAGAGGTACGTCCACGCGGTCCCCTCGACGTATCCCGGCCCGCCCGAACGCCGGTACGGGCGCGAGCCCTCGAGCGCATCGGGGTCGAACGGGGTCAGGAACGCGCCGTCGGTGAGGCGCGGGCGCAGGAACTCGCCGTCCCACAGCGCGAGGAAGCCGCGCGAGCGCGCGTCGAGCGCCGGGTCGGGCGCCCCCACCGCGTCCTGGATGCGGGCGAGGGCGAAGTCGGCGAGCGCGTACTCGAGCGTCGTCGACGCCGGGCCCCACACCTGGTCGGCGAGATCCATGGGGACGTAGCCCAGCTGCGCGTAGGCCGCGGCGCCCGGCCGATGGGTCGGGTTGTCGGCGGCGGCGCGGAGGATCGGGGCGACGTGAGCGAGGCCGTCGGGCGCGAGACCCTTGACGACGCTGTCGGCGAGGACGATGTCCGCCGGATCGCCCACCATCACGTCGCTCTCGCCGCCGGCGAGCTCCCAGCGCGGGGGGACGCCCGCCTCGACGGTCATGTCCGCCAGCGACTGCGCCATCTCCTTCTGCCTCGCGGGGAAGAGGAGGGCGAGGAGCGGGTGCAGCCCGCGGTACGTGTCCCACAGCGAGAACACGTGGTAGCGCCGCCGGTCGCCCGTGGCGACGCCGCCGCGGAAGCGCACGAAGCCGCCATCGACGTCGCTGGCGAGGCTGGGGTGAAGGAGCGCGTGGTAGAGCGCGGTGTAGAAGATGGTGCGCTCGTCGTCCGTGCCCCCCTGGACGACGGCGCGCGCCAGCGCGTCCTCCCACGCCGCCTGCGCGGCGAGGCGCACGTCGTCGAAGCCCTTCGCCGCGACCTCGGCGTCGAGGTTCTTGCGCGCTCCGTCGATGGACACGAAAGAGACGCCCGCGCGCGCCTCGACGTCGCCGCCGATGCGCAGCCAGGCGCCGACGTCGCCGTCGGCCTGCGTGCCGTCCATCAGCGCGCCGCCCTGCCACACGCCGGCGGCGCCGCTCGCGCGGTCGAGGCGCACGACGAAGTACACGCGGCCGCGGTTGGGCCCGAGACAGAACAGGCCCGTGTCGGTGTAGCCCTCGACCTCGATGGGCGAGACGATGCGGACGTGGCCGTGGGCGCCGGCCCAGGACAGCGAGCGCGCCGCGTCGACGAGGAGGTTGCCCGCGCCGGAGACGCGCAGCACCGCGGCCCGCGCGGTGACCGTCATCTCGACCCGGGCGCCGAGCGCCGGGAGCTCGGCCGCGTAGTAGCCGGGCCAGGCGCGCTCGCCGGCGATCGGGGTGCGATAGTTGCCGGGCGCGACCGTGTCGCCGACGACGGCGAGGACCGGAGCTCCGAGGTCGGGGCAGCCGGCGCCGGAGATGTGCGTCAGGCCGAAGCCCTGGACCGTGGTGTCGCCGTCGCGATAGCCGGCGGACGTGAGCGGCGTCCCCGCGACGTAGTCGGCGGGCGACGACAGGCGCGTGTGGGGGCTCGCCGACACCATGCCCCACGGGACGACGGCGCCGGGGAACGTGTTGCCCTCGCCGCCCGTGCCGATGAACGGATCGACCCAGTGGACGAGGAGGTGCGCGTCGGGCGGTTGGGGAAGGCTCGTGCCGCCGCCGCAGGCCGCGAGCGCAGCGATGAGCGCGAGGAGTCGCGCGTCACCCTCGTGTGCGTGCCCGGGCACGCCGGGAGGGTAGCACGCCGGCCAGGACGACGAGGATCAGAGCCGTGGCGCCCGCGCCGCCGCCGGACACGCCGCAGCCGCCGCGGACCTCGGTCTCGCAGGCGTAGTTCGCGCACTCGTCGCCGGGAGGCGCGGCAGCGTCAGGTCGCGGCGGGGGACCGGCGTCGGACGGACCGGCCGGCGGCCCGGCGTCGGCGTCGCCCTGGATCACGGAGCCGCGGATGAACTGGTGGAGCGCCGCGAGGTCGCCGTCGAACTTGTCGAGGTCCACCGCGCCGGTGATGCCGTCGACCGTCCCGGTCGAGCTCCATTGCCAGAACGTCCACCGCGTGAAGCCGGTGGGGACGTTGGGGCAGCCCGACGTCCAGTTCGCCAGCCACAGCGGGATGTCGGCGAACGCGGACGTGCCGCCCACCTTGCTGGTCCAGAAATACGGCCCGGTATAGATGATGGGGCGGCGGCCGGTGCCGGCCTCGACGCGATCGATCCACTTGCGCAGGTTGGCCGCGATCTGGGCCGCCGTCATCCCGTCGGTGCTCTCGACGTCGGCGACGGGCGGCAGGTCGTCGGCGTCGAGCGCGCCCATGGTGTCGAGGAGGAGATCGGCCTGGGCGATGGGGTCCTCGTTGGAGCGGTAGAACTGGTAGGCGCCGCGGATCACGCCCGCGGCGCGCGCGCCGCTCCAGTTCTGGTGAAACCTGGTGTCGATGGGCGGGAGGCCGTCGCTGACGCGGATGAACGCGAACGTGATCCCCGCGGCCTTGACCTTGGTCCAGTCGATCGTGCCCTGATAGACCGAGACGTCGATGCCGTTCAAGAGCGCGGGGCCGGGACAGACCGTCACGCTCTCCTCGGTTTCGGCGACGACGTCGGCCGGCGGCTCGGCACAGGCGGAGGCCGCAACGAGGAGGTACACGAGCTGACTTCGGCGCACGACCCTCCCTGAGTATCGCAAATCCAGATCTGCTACAAGCCCCTACATGGCTTCCTGAAGAACAGAGAACAGAGAATGGGAATGGGAACGCGGAATGACGGAGGGCTGTTCGCTGTGGAACCGCGAACATCGGTAACGTCCGAGTACCCCTCCGAAGGCGACCTGACGCGCCACCCATGTGCCCGGTCTGAAACGCCACCCTTCTTTCCGGTTGCACACTCTCTGTTCCGTTCCCGTTCTCTGTTCCCATTCTCTGTTCTCTGTTCGTCAGACACGTGTCCTGCTGGCCACTCCGTGTCGTAACTAGCTGAAATCACACTGTGCACATCGGTTGCATTCGTCTTATGCATGCGCCCCTCCGCAATCTCCGCCCTCCTCGCCGCCTCCCTCCTCGCCCCTCGCCCCGCCCCCGCGGCGGCACCTCCGCCCGGTTCCGGGGTGCTGATGGCGCTCCGCACCGGCGGTGTCGAGCTCGGCCTGTGTCCCCTCGAGCACAGCGACGTCCAGATCCAGATCTCCGGCGACGTCGTCGCCGCGAAGGTCACCCAGACGTTCAAGAACCCGTTCAAGGAGCGCATCGAGGCCGTCTATGCCTTTCCGCTTCCCGCCGAGGCGGCCGTCCACGGCTACGAGATGCGCGTCGGCGACCGCGTCGTCCGCGGCGTCCTCAAGAAACGTGCCGACGCGGAGAAGGACTACCGGCGCGCGCGCGACCGCGGCGACGCGGCGGCGCTCCTCGACCAGGAGCGCCCGAACCTGTTCACCCAGTCGGTGGCGAACATCCCGCCGGGCAAGTCGATCACCGTCACGCTGGAGTACGTCGACGCCCTCCCGTACCGCGACGGCGCCTACCACCTCGCGTTCCCGCTCACCATCGGCCCGCGCTTCATCCCCGGCCCCGACGCCGAGGGCCACGCGCCCGCCGACGCGGACCGGGTGACGCCGCCGACGGTCGTCGCCGGCGACACCGGCCACCGCGTCGACATGACCGTCGACATCGACGCCGGCGTGCCGCTCCTCGGCGTGTCGTCGCCGTCGCACGCGGTCGCCGTCGCCGCGCAGGGGCCGAGCCGCGCCCGCGTCACGCTCGACCGGTCCGACCGCATCGCCAACCGCGACTTCCTCCTCGACCTCCGCGTCGCGCCCGACAAGGTCGCCTCCGGCGCCGTCGCCCACCGCGCCGGCGGCAAGGACGGCTTCGTCAAGCTGCTCGTCGTGCCGACCGACGCCCCGCGCGCCGAGGACGTCACCCCCAAGGAGCTCATCTTCGTCCTCGACACCTCGGGCTCGATGTACGGCATGCCGATGGACGTGTCCAAGAAGGCGATGGCGCGCGCCCTCCAGCACCTGCACCCGCGCGACACGTTCAGCGTGCTCCGCTACAGCGACAACCACAGCGCCCTGTCGCCCGTCCCGCTCGCGAACACGCCGCAGAACGTCGAGCGCGCGCTGAAGTTCGTCGCCAACCTCCAGGGCGAGGGCGGCACCGACGCGCTCGGCGGCGCGCGCGCCGCGTTCGCCTACCCCCACGAGGACGGCCGCCTGCGCATCGTCGTGTTCATGACCGACGGCTTCATCGGCAACGAGGACGAGCTCCTGCGCGAGATCCGCACGCGCGTCGGCGCGACGCGCCTGTTCGCCGTCGGCATCGGCTCGTCGGTGAACCGCTACCTCATCCACGGCATGGCCGACGCCGGCCGCGGCGCCGAGATGGTCGTCACCCCGCGCGACAACGCCGAGGCGGCGATCGACGCGCTGTTCCGCCGCGTCGACAGCCCGTACCTCACCGACGTGGAGCTCGACTGGAACGGCCTCGACGTGGCCGCGACCGGCCCCATCCCCGACGTGTTCGCCGGCCAGCCGCTCGTCGTCTACGGCCGCTACAAGAAGGGCGGGCGCGCGACCGTCGAGGTCCGCGGCAAGCTCGCCGGCAAGCCCTACGCGCAGCGGCTCGAGGTCGCGCTCCCCGCCGAGGAGCCGAGGAACGCCGCGCTCGCCACGCTGTGGGCGCGCCGCGAGATCGACCGGCTGACCGCCGAGGGCGAGGTGAAGGGCGCCGACGGCGTCGAGAAGGCGATCGTCGACCTCGCGCTCGAGCACCAGCTCATGACCCGCTACACCAGCTTCGTCGCCGTGGAGGAGCGCATCGTCGCCGAGGCGGGCGGCCCGCCCCGGCGCGTCGAGGTGCCGAACGAGCTCCCCGAGGGCGTGAGCCCGGACCGCATCTTCGGCGGCGAGCTGTCCCTCGAGCGCTTCCAGCCCGGCGACCCGGAGATCCGCATCTTCGCGCCGGCGGGCGCGCGCCAGGTCACGGTCGTGTTTCCGTTCGGCGAGACCAAGACGGCGACGTGGGATCCGCGGGTGGAGGCGTGGACGGCCCGCTTCCTCGTGCCGCGCGGCACGCCCGAGGGCACCTACGACATCCACGTCCTCGTCACGCTGGATGGCGGCGAGCGCCGGCGCTTCCGCGTGCCCTACGCGGTCGACTCGGGCGCGGCCAAATTCGACCTCAAGCTCGTCGCCGTCGTGGGCGCCGAGGCCGTGATCGAGGCCGTGCAGATCCCCACGGACTCCGACGCCGCGGTCGCCGGCCGGCCGCGCGCGCGCCTCAAGGCGCAGGTCATCGCCGACGTGGCGCGCCTCGCCGCGCGCCTCCCCGACGGCACCGTCGTCGAGCTCGGCGAGACGTCGCCGGGCCGCTGGCGCGCGAAGATCCCGGCGCCGGCGGGCGCGCTCCACCTCGTGCTCACCTCTGTCGACATGGCCGGCAACACCGGCGTCCAGGCGTTCGACCTCGCCCGCTGACGCCCCATGCTCCCCGCCCTCGCATTGGCCCTGCACGTCTACACCTCCACCGACGACGTGCGCGCGCTTGCGATCGCGCCCGACGGCGCGCTCGTCGAGGCGACGACGGGCGGGCTCGTCGTCGGCGGTCGGCTCGTCCGCGCCGGCGCGGCGCGCGCGATCCTCGTCGACGGCCGCGCGATCCTCTACGCCACCGATGAGGGCGTGCGCGAGCTCGGCGCCGACGGCCTGGTGTCGTCCGCGCGGGCGAGCGCGCTCGCACGCTTCCGCGGCGCCCTGGTGGCGGGCGCGCCCGCGGGATTTCCCCGGCGCGAGCGGACGACCGCGCTGGCCGAGGTCGACGGCGCGCTGCTGGTGGGCACGCTGGGGAAGGGCCTGTATCGCTGGGACGGCCGGCGCGCCGCGCGCGTGGCCGGCGTCGACGCGCTGGTATGGGACATCCAGGCCGACGCGGCCGGCGCGTGGGTGGCCACGGCCGACGGGCTGGCCCGTGTCGACCGCCGCGGCCGGCGCGCGGCGGATTCCGCGGCGGCGCGAAGCCGCGCGCTGCCCGTCGCCGACATCCGCGTCGTGCGCGTCGATCGCGGCCGTCCCGTCGTGGGCACGTTCGGCGGGGGCGCGTG
Organism: Haliangiales bacterium; assembly: GCA_035259575.1. Taxonomy (GTDB): domain Bacteria; phylum Myxococcota_A; class Polyangia; order Haliangiales; family SHYZ01; genus DATFWE01. The sequence continues at coordinate 12,196 of DATFWE010000213.1, read as the reverse complement.
GGGGTGGGACGGCGCGGCGTGGCGCCCGCTCGGGCCGTCCGACCTGCGGGTGCAGGCGCTGGCGCTGCGGCCCGACGGTGCGGCCGTCCTGGGCACGCCCGAGGGCACGGTCGAGATCGCGGCCGACGGGGGCGTCGCTCGGCCGGTCCGGCGCGGGCTCCCGGCGAACGATCTCTCCGCGCTCGCCGCCACCCCCGACGGCGGCGCATGGGTGGGCACGTTCGATCGCGGCCTGTTTCGCGTGGATGCCGCCGGCCGGGTGGTCGCCGCATTCACCGAGCGGGACGGCCTCCTCGACGACCGCGTCAACGCGCTGGCGCTCGGCCCGGACGGCGACCTGGCCATCGCCACCGAGCGGGGCCTGTGCTTCCGCCGCGCGGGCGGCGGCTTCGACGCGGTGGAGCCGCTCGGCGCGCACGTGGCGACGGTGGCGATCGTCGGCGGCACGGTCTACGCGGGAATGCCCAAGGGTCTGTTCTCGCTCGCGCGGGGGCGCCTCGCCCGCGCCCCCGGCTTCCCGCTGCGGCGCGTGACGGCGATCGCGCCGATTGCGGCCGAGGACGGGCTGCCGCGGTACGTCGGCACCGCCGAGGGTCTGGCGCTGCGCGTCGCCGGTGCGTGGAAGATCGTCCGCGCCGCCGCCGGCGCTCTGCCCGACGACTGGATCACGGCGATCGCCCCGCTTCCCGGCGGCGCGGCGCTGCTCGGCTCCTACAACGCCGGGCTGGCGCGCGCGTTTCCGGACGGGCGGATCGAGCGCGACGCCGCCGGAGCGTGGGTCAACCCCGGCGCGCTGGCGGTGACGGCGGATCGCGTCCTCATAGGTACGTTGGAGACCGGCCTTTGGATGAATGGAATTCGCCTCGCCGGCCTCCCCCACGAGGACGTGACGGCGGTCGTCCCGACGGCGGGCGGATACTGGATCGCCACGCGCGGCGGGCTGGCGCGGCTCGACACGTCCCGCTGACCGATCCAATGCGGCGAAGCGTCCGTAGATGGGCGGAAGGCACATGCGTCCGACTCGCGCACTGCTCGCCGCCACCGCCGCCGTCCTCGTGGTGGGGCTCGCCCAGGGCGGCCCCGCCGCCGAGCGGCGGCGCCCGCGCGACGCGGCGGAGGTCGTCGCGCGCGTGCCGTCGCGGCGCGCCGATCCGGATCTCGGACGGATCGCCGCGCTCGAGCGGCGGCTGGCGGCGGATCCGCGCGACGCGTCCCTCGCCGCGGGCGTCGCGCGGCTCCTCATCGAGGAGGCGCGGCGGCGCTCCGATCCGCGGTACCTCGGGCGCGCCGAGGCGGCGCTCGCGCCCTGGTGGGAGCTGACCGACCCGCCGGACGCGGTGCAGCTCCTCCGCGCGACGCTGCGCCAGACGCGGCACGAGTTCCTGCCGGCGCTCGCCGATCTCGACCGTCTCGTGGCGCGATCGCCCGGCGACGCGCAGGCGCAGCTGTCGCGAGCGGTGGTCCTCACCGTCCTGGGCCGCTACGCGCCGGCGATCGCCGGATGCGACGCGCTGGAGCGGCTCACCGCGCGCGTCTTCTGGGCGGCGTGCCGGGCGCCGATCCTCGCCCGCACGGGACGGCGCGCCGAAGCGATCGCGACGCTGCGCGCCGCGCTCGCGGGCGCCGGCGCGGCCGAGCGGGCCTGGGGCGAGTCGATCCTCGGCGAGATAGACTACTGGGCGGGGCGGCCGGAGGCCGAGGCCGAGCTTCGCTCCGCCCTCGCCGCCGACGCGGACGACGTCTACACCCGCGGCGTCCTCGCGGATCTCCTGCTCGACGAGGGGCGCGCGCCCGAGGCCAAGGCCGTACTCGCCGGGCGCGAGGCCAACGACGGCCTGCTCCTCCGTCTCGTCCTCGCCGAGGTCCAGCTCGGCGAGCGCGATGCGGCGGCGCGGGCGAGCCTGGTCGCGCGCTTCGACGCGGCGCGACGCCGCGGCGATTCGATCCACCAGCGCGAGGAGGCGCGCCTCGCCGTCGCCGCCGGCGACCCGGGCCGCGCGCTCGCTCTCGCCCGCGCCGGCTTCGAGGCCCAGCGCGAGCCGTGGGACGTCCGCCTCTTGCTCGAGGCCGCGCTCGCGGCGCGCGATCCGGCGGCGGCCGCGCCGGCGCGGGCGTGGCTGGCGGAGACTCATTTCGATTCCCCGCGCCTGGGGGCACGATGATGAGGCTGGCCGCGCTCGCGTTCCTCGCGGCTTTGCTCCTCCCCGCCGCCGCCGGCGCGCACGCCGGCAGCGACAGCTTCCTCTCGCTCGGGCAAAGCGATGGGCGGTGGGACGTCGCGCTGCGCGATCTCGACGACGCGCTCGCGCTCGATGCCGACGGAAACGGCGAGCTCACCTGGGGCGAGGTCGCCGCCCGCGAGGCGGACATCGTCGCCTACGCGCTGGCGCGCCTCGCGGTGTCGACGCCGCTCGGCCCGTGCGCCGTGCGCGCCGGCGCCCTCGAGCTCGCCGCGCACGCCGACGGCGCCTACGCGACGCTGCCGCTCGCCCTGGGCTGCCCCGCCGGCGCGACCGAGCTCACCGTCGGGTACTCGCTGTTCTTCGACCGCGACCCGCAGCACCGGGGCCTCCTCCGCGCCGAGGGCGGCGAGCTCGCCGTGCTCTCGCCGGCGCGGCCGACGCGGACCCTGCGCTTCGCCGGCGTCGACGCGCTCGCCACGCTGGCGGCGTTCGTGCGCGAGGGGGCGCACCACGTGGCCGGGGGCATCGACCACGTCCTGTTCCTGCTCGCGCTGCTCCTGCCGTCCGTGCTCCGGCGCGACCGGCGCGGCTGGGCGCCCGCGGCCGGACTGCGCCCGGCGCTCGCCAACGTCGTGCGCGTCGTCACCGCGTTCACGCTCGGCCACTCCCTGACGCTGTCCCTCGCCGTGCTCGGGCTGGCGCGCATGCCCGCGCGCCTGGTCGAGACGAGCATCGCAGCGTCGGTGGCCGTGGCCGCGGCGGCGAACCTGCGCCCGCTGTTCGGCGACGGCCGGTGGGTCGTCGCCCTCGCGCTCGGGCTCCTCCATGGCTTCGGCTTCTCGTCGGCACTGACCGATCTCGGCCTCGGGGGCGGCCGCCTCGCGCCGGCCCTTCTCGGATTCAACCTCGGCGTCGAGCTGGGACAGCTCGCGCTGGTGTCGCTGTTCGTGCCCGCGGCGTACCTCGCCCGCCGCACCGCGGCCTATCGCCGCCTGGTGCTCGTCGGGGGATCGGCCGCCATCGCCGTCGTGGCGGTGGTGTGGTCGGTGGAGCGTGCCCTGGGCCTGACCTTGTGGAGCTAGACATGCGCCTCGTCCGCTCGCTGCTGCTCGTCGTGCTGTTCGGATGCTCGCCCGCGCCCGCGCCGGCCCCCGCGCCGGCGCCCGAGCCGGCCCACCGCGACCTGGCGGCCGACCTCGCCGCCGAGGCCGCCGGCCGCGCCGGCGCCGGCCCGCGCGCCGAGGACGTCCTCGCCGCGTTCGCGCGCGACCACGATCCCGTGGCCGGCACGATGCAGGTGCTCGCGCGACCGGTCGCGGCGCGCTTCTGCCTGTCCGGGCGCACGTCGATGGGGCTCGGCGTCGTCGTGTGCGAGTACGACTCCGAGGACGCGGCGCGCCGCGGCCGCGATCGCTCCGAGCGCCTGTTCGGGCGCGCGATACGCAACCGCACGCTCGCCGTGCGCCGGGGCGCGCTGCTCACGCTCACCCGGCCCACCGACGATCCGGCGCTCGCTCTCGAGGCCGGACGCATGGTGGGCGTGTTCCAAACGCTGTAGACGGAAAGGAGACAACATGAGACTGGGAAGACGGACCGCGCTCGGCGCGGCGGTGGGAATGTGTGCGCTCGGCGCGACGGCGGTCGCGCTGGCGTCGAGCCACCGCGAAGCGCCCTTCATCACCAAGAACCCCAAGGTCGACGCAACCGATTTCTACCTGTTTCGCAGCTACGAGCCCGGCCGCGACGGGTACGTGACGTTGATCGCGAACTACCAGCCGTTGCAGGACGCCTACGGCGGACCGAACTACTTCTCGATGGACCCGGAGGCGCTCTACGAGATCCACATCGACAACAACGGCGACGCCGTCGAGGACCTGACGTTCCAGTTCCGCTTCCAGAACCAGCTCGCGGGCGGCGGCGGCGTCAAGCTCGACATCGGCGGCAAGATGGTGGCGGTGCCGCTCGTCAACGTCGGCCCGGTGTCGGCCGCCGACACGTCCAACTTGAACGTGCGCGAGTCGTACACGGTCAAGCTGGTGCGCGGCGGCCGCCGGAGCGGGAACGCGTCGAGCGTGACCAACGCCGTCGGCGGGGCCACCACGTTCGAGAAGCCGCTCGACTACGTCGGCACCAAGACGTTCCCCGCCCCGGGGTACGCGGCCTACGCCAACGCGCACATCTACGCCATCAACGTGCCGGGGTGCGCCGCGCAGGGCAAGATGTTCGTCGGCCAGCGGCGCGAGTCGTTCGCGGTGAACCTGGGCACGGTGTTCGATCTGGTGAACGCGCCGCCCGAGGTGATCGTCGGCGGCAACACGCCCGGCGGCCGGAACCTCGCTCCGAGCACGATCGCCGACAAAAACGTCACCACGCTCGCGCTCGAGCTCCCCATCTCGTGCGTGAAGGGAAGCGGCGACGTCATCGGCGCGTGGACCACGGCGAGCATGCGGCAGGCGCGCATCCTCAACCCCAGGGCGACCTACACGCGCCCGGCGCTCGAGGCCGGGGCGTGGACGCAGGTGTCGCGGCTGTCGTCGCCGCTCGTCAACGAGCTGGTGATCGGCCTCCCCGACAAGGACCATTTCAACGCGAGCGAGCCGAAGGACGACGCGCAGTTCGCCGACTACGTCACCAACCCGACGCTGCCGGCGCTGATCCAGGTCCTGTTCGGCAGCGCCGGCGTGATGGCGCCGACGAAGCTGCCGCGCACCGACCTCGTCGCCGCGTTCCTGACCGGCGTCGCCGGCGTCAACGCGAACGGCTCGACGGCGGAGATGCTGCGGCTCAACACGGCGCTGCCCGCGACGCCCAAGGGCGCGCAGCAGAGCCTGGGCGCCGCGCTGTGCTTCGTCCAGGGCACCCTCACGCTCGACAACCCCGGCTGCGATCCGGCCGGTTTCCCGAACGGCCGCCGCCCCGGCGACGACACCGTCGACATCGCGCTGCGCGTGGCGATGGGCTACCTGCTCACGACCGCGGACGCGCCGTCGGGGCAGCTCGGCTACACCGACGCGGTGCTGCAGTCGGACGCCCAGTTCGACGCCGCGTTCCCCTACCTGACCACGCCCATGCCGGGCGCGGGCGCGCAGTGAGGACGCCATGAAGATCCTCTATTGCCTGGGGCTGGCGGCGATGGTGGCGTGCGGCGGCGGGGGCGGCGCGCCGACCCCCGACGCCGGCACGCCCGACGCGGGCCCGACGCAGGTCGGCGTGGTCGACTTCGTGACCGACCTCGTCGCGCACCACACCGACGAGACCGGCGCCCCCGCGAGCGTCGACGACACGCCGATCGTCGACACGCAGGACCCGGCCGCGTTCAACTCGCTCCTCGGATTCTGAGCCTCAGGCGTCGCGCCGGAACAGGAACTGGTTGTTTCCCCAGTCCATGACCGTGCGCAGCCGCTGCAGCGTGAAGCCGCGCTCGCGGAAGAAATGAAACACCTCTTCCGCGCGCGCCGGCTCGTACGGATAGCCGCCCAGCCAGTCGAACCAGTCCACCACGCGCGACATGCCGCGATGGGCGGCCTGGTACTCGCGATAGCGGGTCATGGGGCTGCGCAGCTGCGCCAGGTCGGCGACCAGGTTGCCGACGAAGAACGCGGGTACGAACAGGCCGATGACGAGCGCGCGGCCGACGACGCCCTTGACGTAGGCGCGCTTCACCGCGGTCCAGCCCTGGGTGACCGGCCCGAGCGCGTTGTAGATCGCGATCCACACGAGGCCCCCCGGCTTGACCAGCCGGGCCGCGTTCTCGAGCGCGCGCCACAGGTCGCCGGTGTGATGGAGGACGCCCCACGAGTAGACGACGTCGAACTGCCCGAGGCGCTCGACGAGACCGTCGTCGAGGATCGATCCCTGCTCGGCCGTCCAGCGCGGATCGTCGGGGAAGTAGCGCGCGCGCAGCTCCTCGGCGCAGCTCACCGCGTCGCGGTCGAAATCGAACGAATGGACCGTCGCGCCCAGGCGGCGGGCGCACAGGCTGAACAGGCCGCTGCCGCAGCCCACGTCGAGGAAGCGTTTGCCGGACACGTCCCCCAGGATCGCGGTCAGCGAGCGCTCCGCCTCGGCGATACGCTCGTCGTCGAGACGGGCGAGAAACCGCCGCCAATTGCGGCCGAAGGCGAACCGCTTCTCCGACTCTGCTTGCTGCATCGATTGCCACCATATACCGCAATCTTGTGGGTCGCGGGAGGCGCCCGGATCGTTACCATGGAGCGATGCGGTTCTCGTTCCTCGTGGCGGCCGTCGCGCTGGGCGCGGCCTGCGGCGGCGGGGGCGGTGGGCCGCCCGACGCGTCCGCGGGCGACGCGCCCGCGCCGGGTTTCGAGCCCGGCGCGGCGTTTCTGCTGACCCCGGGGAGCCCGGCGGAGGACGAGGACCCGAGCGTCCTCCGCGCCGCCGACGGCACGCTTGCGGTGGCGTTCTTCTCGCGCCGCGGGGGCAATGCCGACATCTACGTGACCACCACGCGCGACGGCACGCACTGGAGCGGGCCCGCGCGCGTGACGACCGACGCCGCCGACGACTTCGCGCCGAGCCTGATCCAGGATCGGACCGGCCGGTTTCACCTGACCTGGTTCCGCCGCGCGCCCTCGCCGACGTACTACGCCCACGTGCGCGCGACGAGCACGCTCGACCTCGCCGCGTGGAACCCGGCGGACGAGCGGCGCGCGACCGACGCGACCGGCTTCCTCGAGGACTGGGTGCCGACGCTGGCGGAGACCCCGGGCGGGCAGCTCCTCATCGTGTTCGTGTCGCGCTTCCGCAGCGCGGGCACGAACTACAAGCTCTACGCGACGACGTCGGGCGACGGCGGCGACACCTGGGGCGCCCCGGTCGCGCTCGCCGACGTCAACGATCCCGCCGCGCACGATCACCTGCCGTTCCTCGCGCGCGCCGACGCGGGCCTGACGCTGGCGTGGGTGCGCTGCGACACGACCAACATGACGCCGTGGGCAAATCCCAGCGCCGACGTGTTCCTGTCGACGTCGGCGGACGGCGTGCGCTGGACCGCGCCGGCGAACGTGACGCACGACGCGAACGTCATCGACGTGTTCCCCGGCCTGTACCGGCGCTTCGACGGCGCGTGGTCGCTGGCGTGGGTGACGACCGCGGAATCCGCGTCGGGGAGCGTCGTCGATCTGCCGGTCGCCGGCATCGCGGCGTATCCCGCCGGCCGGACCGACCTGCCCCTCGCGGGCTACTCGCCTCGGATCGTCGCCACGCCGAGGGACGGCGTGTATTTCGGCGTGACGGTGGCGGGGGCGACGGGGACGCAGGATCTGTATGGACGGTTCTTCAGGAAGTAGGTCGCGGCGCGGGCAGCGCCGGCGGATCCGGTATGTCGAACCCAGGGTAGCGCCCCCACGACGGCGGGTTCACCTTGCGCCACAACGCGTTCGTCTCGGGGCTGTGGAAATGCCGCGGGTCGCGGGCGTTGCGGCTGAGACGGGCGAAGCAGTAGATGAAGCGCACAAGGGCCGGAATCTGGCTCACCCCGGCCCACCACACCGCCAGCCGCCCCGGAGCATGGTCGAGCGGCACGGGCGCGTAGCCGTGCTCCTTCATCGTCCGCCGGTTGATGCGCTCGATCATGCGGATCTCGAGCGGCGTCAGCCCCGATCCGGGCGCGGGCGGCTCGGTGCGGTCGCGCGCGGCGCTCTCCAGCCACGGCAGCGGCGGCATGTCGTTCGCGTCGGGCAGGTGGCGCGCGTGGTCGAGGACCGCGTCGTCCCATGGCTCGCCCACGAAGTCGAGCACGCGCGCCATGGTCGTCCGCGCGTCGCCGAGCAGATCCTCGAGCCGGATCTGCAGCAGCCGGTCGCGGTACGGCGCGACCTGACGCCGCTCCATGTCGCAGAAGAACGCGTTCACCGCCAGGCTCGCCGATGCCCACGGCATGCGCGACAGCGACGGCACCGTATTGCGCGGGTCGCGCACGATGTGGATGACGCGCGCGTCGGGGAAGTCGCGGTAGATCCGCTTCAGGTGCGCGGCGTGCGCCGGGGTCTTGTCGCCGAAGCGCACGCGCCCGTACTGCGCCGCCTTCTCGCGCATGATCGCCGCGTAGGCCTCGGGCATGCGCTCGCGCGGCAGCGGATCGGGCAGCCCGGCGAGCACGCGCGCGGGATCCACGCGCAGCCAGCGGAACGCGCTGCTCTGGAAGTAGTAGTCGAGGAACGCCCGCCGCGGCGCGCGCCGCGGGTACAGAAACTCCATCACGTAGAACGACGCCTCGTGCGCGACGTAGATGCGCGGGTGCGCGCTGAGCATGAGGCGGAGGAGCGTGGTGCCGGACCGACCCGTGCCGATGACGAAGATGGGCGCCTGGGCGGGGTTCATCGGCGCGGAGAATGGCACGGGCTCCCGCACCGGATCGATCCAAAAATCGGCGAAGAATCAGTCGGTCCGGAGTGCCGTCATCGGATCGATGCGCGTCGCGCGCCGGGCCGGGACGACGCTGGCGAGGACGGCGACGGCGAGGAGCACGAACGCGACGCCGACGAGGGTCGGCGGGTCGGCGGGAGTGACCCCGTAGAGGAGCCCCGCCATGAGGCGCGCGAGGCCGGCGGCCCCGACCAGCCCGACGGCCACGCCGACGAGCGCCAGCCCGAGGCCGCCCTTCACCACCAGCCGCAGCACGTCGCCGCGCGTGGCCCCGAGCGCCATGCGGATGCCGATCTCCTGGCGGCGGCGCGACACCGCGTAGCTCATCACGCCGTAGACGCCGACGGCGGCGAGGAGCAGCGCCAGGCCGGCGAACGCCCCGAGCAGCGTCAGGTAGAAGCGCGGGCGCGACGTGGCGCGGGCCACCACCGACGTCATCGTGCTCACGCTGGACACGCTGACGGCGGGGTCGAGGTCGCGCACGGCCGCGCGCACCGACCCGGCGAGCGCGGCCGGGTCCCCCACCGTCCGCACGACCAGCGTCATGTACGCGAACGGCCCACCGGGATTGTCGAGGTACCTCCGCGCCTGGGCGACGGACACGTAGATCTCGCCGCGGAGCTTCTCCGCCCAGTCGTGCTGGCGCGCGTCCTTCACCACGCCGACGATGGTGAACGTCTCCTGGTCCATCCCGCCGGAGATGCGCTTTCCCACCGCGTCCCCGCGCGGCCAGTGCTCGTCGGCGAGCTTCTGGTTGATCACCACCACGTGCGGCGCGCGGGCGTCGTCGGCGGGGGAGATGTCGCGTCCGCGGAGGATGGGGATGCCCATGGTGCGGAAGTAGCCGGGGAGCACGGCGCGGTAGGTCGCGACCTCGCTGTCGCCGTCGGCGGGGGTCGGCTCGCCCTCGACGGTGAAGCCGATGCCCCACATGTCGCCGGCGAGCGGCAGGTGGTTGATCGCGCTCGCCGAGGCGACGCCGGGGAGCGCCTCCACGCGCCGCACCAGCTCGGGATAGAACGTCTCCGGGCGCCCGGCCTTCACCTGCGACGTGCCGGCGAGCGACACCTGCAGCGTCAGGACGCCCTCCGAGTCGAAGCCGGGGTCGATGGCCTGGAGCGCGGCGAAGCTGCGGATCATGAGCCCCGCCCCGACGAGGAGCGGGAGGGCGAGCGCGAACTGCGACACGACGAGAAGGCCCCGCAGGCGCCCCTGCCGCGCCCCCTCGGTGGCGCCGCGCGCACTCTCCTTCAGCGACGAGCTGAGATCGACCGCGGTCGCGCGCAGCGCCGGGACGAGCCCGAACCCGACGCCGCACAGGATCGACACGCCGGCCATCGTCGCGAGGATCGTCGCGTCGACGCTCACGTTGGCCACCCGCGGGACGTCGACGGGCTCGAGCGCGCGCAGTAGGTCCACGCCCCACACGCCGAGGACGACCCCCGCGCCGCCGCCGAGGAGCGCGAGCATCAGGCTCTCGGTCAGGAGCTGCCGGACCAGACGGCCGCGCCCGGCGCCGAGCGCGGTCCGCACCACGATCTCGCGCTGCCGCGCCTGCGCGCGCGCGAGAAGCATGTGGGCGACGTTGGCGCAGGCGACGAGCAGCACGAACCCGACCGCGCCGAGGAGGACGAGCAGGGCGGGGCGGATCTGCCCCACGACCTTTTCCTCGAGGGGTACGATCTCGAGGTTGCGGTTCGTCCCGGGAAACGCCTGCTCCAGGCGCGCGGTGACGGCCGCCATCTCGGCGCGCGCCGCGGCGACGGACACGCCGGGCTTGAGGCGCGCGAACGGGCGCAGGGTCGACCAGTGGAAGTCGCCCGCCTTCGGCCCGAGCACGAGCGGCGCCCACGCCTGCGCCGTCGTCACCCAGAACGGCGCGAACTTGAATCCGCGCGGCATGACGCCGATCACCGCGTAGCTCACGCCGTCGAGGACGACGCTGCGGTCGAGGATATGGGGGTCGCCGCCGAAGCGTTGCTGCCACAGGTCCCAGCCGAGCACGATCACGTGCTCCTTCCCGGGCAGCCCCTCCTCGTCGACGAACGTGCGCCCGAGCGCCGGGGGCACGCCGAGGAGCGGCAGGACGTCGGGCGTCACGCGCAGCGCCGGCAGCTTTTCCGGCTGATCGATGCCCAGCCCGGCCAGGTTCGGCGCCCACGCTTCCGCCGCGCCGAGCGCCTCGAACGACGCGCACTGCGCCCGCCAGGCGTAGATGTTCGCCGCGGCGGTCGGACCGGTGCCGCCGTGGAGGATGGTCACCAGCCGGTCGGGATCGGCGTAGGGCAGGGGCCGGAGCAGCACGCCGGCGACGACGCTGACGATCGCGGTGTTCGCGCCGATGCCGAGCGCGAACGCGAGCACCGCCACCAGCGTGAAGCCGGGATTGCGCGCCATCCCGCGCAGGCCGTAGCGCGCGTCCTTTCCCAGGTCCTCGAGCCAGCGCCAGCCCCACGCGTCGCGGCTCTCCTCGCGCAGGACCGTCGCGTTGCCGAACCGCCGGCGCGCGGCCGCGTCCGCCTCGTCGGGCGGGACGCCGGCGGCGCGCGCGTCCGCGGCGCGCAGGTCGAGGTGGAGGCGCATCTCCTCGGCGAGATCGCGGTCGAAGCGCCGTCGGCGCAGAAGCATGCCCACCCGGCGGGCGAGCTCAGCCAAGCCCATCGTTCGTCCTCCTATGCGGTCTGGAGCACCCGCACGATCGCCCCCATCACCCGCTCGAACTGCGACATCTCCGCCGCGAGCTGTTTCTTCCCCGCGGCGGTGAGCTTGTAGTAGCGGGCGCGCCGATTCCCCTCGGTCGTGCCCCAGCGCGCCGTGACCCACCCCTGCACGAGGAGGCGCTGGAGCGCCGGGTAGAGCGACCCTTCCTCGACCCGCAGGACGTCGTCGGAGCCGCGCTCGATGGAGCTCGCGATCTGGTAGCCGTGGAGCTCGCCGGCGCGCGACAGCGTCCGCAGGATGAGCAGCGCCAGCGTGCCCGGCGGGATCTCGTCTCGCTGTCGTAGCATAGATAGTCTATGCCAAGCGCGCGCCGCGTTGTCAAGCGCCGCGGGCGGCCTGAGAATCTCGTCCCCCGGTCCGGAAACGGCCAGACGGGTGCGACCGGCGAAGCCATGGTGATGGGCATGAACGAGCCCACCACGCACTTCCGCATCGTCGGCCTCGAGCCGGATCGCTTCGCCCCGCTGTTCGCGCTCGACGACGCCGGCCTCGCCGCCGCGAACGGCGTCCGCCGCATCGCGGACGAGGAGCCCGGCTTTCCCTGCCGCGTGTCGCTCGCCGACGCGCACCCCGGCGAGGAGCTCGTCCTCGTCGCGTTCGAGCACCATCCGGCCGCGTCCCCGTACCGCGCCTCGGGCCCGATCTTCGTCCGCCGCCACGCGACGCGTTTCGACGCCGTCGATCGCGTCCCCGACGCGGCCCGGCCCCGCCTCCTGTCGGTGCGCGCCTACGACCGCGACGGCATGCTCGTGACCGCGGACGTGTGCGACGGCGCCGTGCTGGAGGACGCGATCCATCGCATGTTCCGCGACGGCGCGGCCTACCTGCACGTCCACTTCGCGCGTCCCGGTTGCTTTCTGTGCCGGGTCGATCGCGCCTGATTTCTCGATTCACTCGTGCCGGAG
>DATFWE010000212.1:0-48743 GCA_035259575.1 Haliangiales bacterium | reverse complement strand
CGGGTGGAGCTCACGCGGCGGGGGCGCGCGCACCTGACCCGCCTGGGCGAGCGCGCCGACCGGCGCATCGACGACTGGCTGCGGCCCAAGCCGCCCGGCGCCGTCGCCGGTCTGCTCGACGGGCTGCGCGCGTTCCTCGGCCCCGGGGACGAGCCGGCGGAGATCCGCGACGCCCGCGCCGGCGACATCGGCCGCATCATCGCCCGCCACGCCGAGATCTACGCCGTCGAGTTCGGCTATCCCCCGTTCTTCGAGGGGTACGTCGTCGAGGCGTTCGCCAGCTTCATGAAGGACTACGCCCCGCCGCGCGACCGCATCCTCGTCGCCGAGCGCGCGGGGCGCTTCCTCGGCTCGGTGGCGGTGAAGGGGCTCGCGCGCGCCACCGCGCAGCTGCGCTTCCTTCTCGTCGAGCGGGAGGCGCGCGGTCTCGGGCTCGGCCGACGCCTGGTGGCGGCGGTCGTCGACCACGCGCGCGCGTCGGGGGATCGCCGGATGATCCTCGAGACGGCGAGCGACCTCGACGCCGCGCGCGCCGTCTACGCCGCGTTCGGTTTCCGCCGGACGCGCAGCTTCGCCGGCGCGCCGTGGCTGCCCGCCGGCGTGCGGAGCGAGCGGTGGGAGCTCGAGCTCGCGCCGCCGCGGGTGCGCTAGTGCCGGTGGACGAGATCGACGTCGCCGTCATCGGCGCCGGCGCCGTCGGGCTCGCCTGCGCCGCCGTGCTCGCCGAACGCGGCCGCTCCGTGGTGCTGCTCGAGCGCCACCGCCGCGTCGGCCAGGAGACGTCGAGCCGCAACAGCGGCGTCATCCACGCCGGGCTCTACTATCCGACCGGCTCGCTCAAGGCGCTCCTGTGCGTCGAGGGGCGGCGCCTGCTCTACGCCCGCTGCGCGCGCGACGGCGTGCCGCACCGGCGCTGCGCCAAGATCCTCGTCGCCACCGACCACGACGAGCGGCGCAAGATCGAGGGCATCCACGCCCAGGGCCTGGCCAACGGCGCGGGCGACCTCCGCCTCCTCGACGGGGCCGAGGTGACGCGGCTCGAGCCGCGGGTGCGCGCCGTCGCCGGTCTCCTGTCCCCCGAGACCGGCATCGTCGACGTCCACGGCCTCATGGACAGCTACCGGCGCGAGGCGGAGGGGCGCGGCGCGATCCTCGCCCCCGACAACACGGTGACCGCGCTCGAGCGGCGCGCGGGCGGCTGGCGCGTGCGCGCGCGGACGTCGACGGAGGGGGACGCGGAGCTCTACGCGCGCTGGGTCGTGAACGCGGCGGGGCTCGATGCGTCGCGCGTGGCCGCGCTCGCCGGCGTCGATGTGCGCGCGCTCGGCTACGAGCAACGGCTGTGCAAGGGCGACTATTTCCGCATCGCGGCGCGCCACGCGGGCATCGCCGGCCGGCTCATCTACCCCGCGCCGGTCCACGCCGGCCTCGGCATCCACATCACGTTCGATCTCGGCGGCAAGCTCCTCGCCGGGCCGGACGTCGAGTACATCGATCGCGTCCGCTACGACGTCGATCCGGCCAAGGCGGCGCGCTTCGGCGCGGCGCTGCGGCGTTACCTGCCCGACATCCGCGACGACGATCTCGAGCCGGATTACGCCGGCATCCGCCCCAAGCTCCAGGGACCCGGCGAGCCGTTCCGCGACTTCGTCGTCGAGGAGGCGGGGCCGCACGGCGCGCCGGGGCTCGTCAACCTCCTCGGCATCGAGTCGCCCGGCATCACCGCCGGCGAGGCCATCGCCCGCCGCGTGGCCGGCCTCATCGACCTCAGCGGCTGACGGTGCAGCTCGCCTCGTCTCCGTGCGCGGCGCACGGATCCTTCCGGCCGCACACGCCGGAGCGGCACGGCACGCCTTCGAGGCACGGGATGCCGAGCGCGGTCCAGCGGCACGCGCCGTCGGCCGCGCATGCACTCTCGTCGGCATGCGCTCGGCAACCATCGGATGTGACGTAGGCGGGCGCGGGCGGGCGGGCTCGCGGTGCAGCCGACCGCCAGGCAGGGCGATGCGACGATCTGGAAACGCATCGATGGGACGGGCTCCAAGTCCCGTGCCGGTGTAAGCGACCCTGGAGCGCGTGCGGATTCGCCACGCTGTGACGGTTCCCCGCGTGCGGCGGAGCCACGTTGTGACGTGCCCGCACGGTCCCCACCTGCAAAAAAGCAGACAACACATGTGGCACACGGATTGAAGCTCTCGATCTTTCACCATGATGCCCAACGCCACGCAGCACGCCATACATACTCCGGTGCCCTGGTCGCGGCCGACATATGTCGGTGACACGCCCGCGGTGGGGCCCGACGTCGATGTGGCAGGAGCGACACGCACGGGGTCGGCTCATGACCGCAACGAGGACCAAGTCTTTATCGCCGACCTCAACCGCATGATGGTGGTGCGCCGGACCAGTTTGCCGCACATGCCCGATCGCCACACCGTGCTGGGCGGGCAGGCCAAGCTGCTCATCGTCGCGGATGGCGTGGGCGGTGGGCCGGCCGCCGATCGGGCGAGCTCCGTGGCCGTCGACGGCCTCGCCTACCAGGTGCTCACGGTCGTACCGTGGGTGCTCGACGACGCCCAGCGCGCGGGGGAGGCCCTGCGCGACGCCGTGCGGTGGTGCGCCGCAAGGGTCCGCGAGATCGGCCTGCCCGGGCCGCGCGAGCCGGCGACCACGCTCACCGCGGCGCTCCTGTGCGGCGAGATGATGTATGTGGTGCACGTGGGCGATAGTCGGTGCTACCTCTACCACGCCGGCCGTCTGCAACAGCTCACGAGGGATCATACGCTCGCCCAGATTCTCGACGACGAGGCGAAGGTGCGCTCGTTGCCGCCCCCGCGCGACGAGACCGGGGCGAGCTCCCCCTTCCGTCACATCCTCTGCAACGCCGTCGGCTATGGCCCCGCGGCCAAGCTGCAGGTGCAGCTGGAGCAGAGGGCGCTGGTCAAAGGCGACGTGGTGCTGCTGTGCAGCGACGGGCTCACCGGCCGCGTGCCCGACACCGCGATCGCCCAGGTCCTGCGCCGCGGCGGCGCCGCGCAGGCGATGGCCGACGCGCTCGTCAAGGAGGCGATCGCCGCCGGCGAAACCGACGACGTGACGATCGCGCTGGCGTGCATCTGACCATCATCTACCCGAGCGCCGCGAGCAGCGACGCCGCGTCGCCGGTCGGCTCCAGGCCGGCCACCGCGGCGGCCGCGCGGACGTCCTCGGCCGGCGCGGCGTCGGGCGGGGCCGGGCCGAGGCCGGCGCACACGAGCGTGATCGCGCCGGTCTCGTCGTCCAGGAGGATCCGCTCGGGCGCGACCGCGCCGTGGGCCGCCCCGCGGCGGCCGCGGTGATCCTTCCCGGGATCGTGCTCGATCCGTCGCGGATCCGGGCGGTCGTAGAGCTGCCAGCGCCGTTCGCGTCGCCGTCGACGGGACCGTACCGCTAGATCTCGGCCAGGTGCTCGAGCGACTTGCGCTCCGCGTCGACCCCCAGCAGCCTGGCGACGACGCCGGCGCCGACCATCAAGACGGCGCCGAGCAGGTAACCGAGGAACAGCGGGGTGCGGTTCAGCGTGTGGCGGTACATGTCCACGAACGCGCCGAAGATCGCCGGAGCGGCGGCGCCGAGCGCCGTCGCGAACGCGTAGAACAGGGCGATCACCATTCCGCGGACCTCCACCGGGAACAGCTCGCTCACCGTGAGGTACGCCGAGCTCGCCGCCGCCGACGCGAAGAAGAACACCACGCACCAGCACACCGTCTGGCTCGTGGCGTCGAGCCATCCCTGCCGGAACGCCCAACCGGTCGCGACGAGGAGCAGCCCGGAGGCGATGTACGTCGTCGCGATCATGACGCGCCGCCCGGTCGTATCGAACAGGCGCCCCAGCAGCACCGGGCCGAGGAAATTTCCCGCGGCGAACGGGATCATGTACCGGCCGATGTGCCCCTCGGGAACGCCGTAGACCTGGCTCAGGATCAACGCGAAGCTGAAGAAGATCGCGTTGTAGAAGAAAGTCTGGCCGATCATCAGGGCCAGCCCCAGGACGGTGCGCCGACGGTGCCGGCGCAGCAGGATGCGCGCGGCGTACAGGAGCCCGACCGATCCCGTGACGGTGAGCTGGATCGGGTAAGCCTCGGCCACCGGGGCGCCCGCCTTCCGCTCGATCGCCGCCATGGCCGCGTCGGCGTCGTCGGGACGCCCGTGCATGAGGAACCAGCGGGGACTCTCGGGAAGGTCTCGGCGCACCAGCAGGATGACCAGTCCGAGGACGGCTCCCAGGCCGAAGGCGACCCGCCACCCCCACGCGTGGGGCACGTAGGCCGGGTTGAGCAGGATCTCGGTGAGGCCGGCGCCCATCGCCACGCCGACCCAGTAGCTGCCATTGATCGCCAGGTCGATGTGCCCGCGCACCCGAGCAGGGATGAGCTCGTCGATCGCCGAGTTGATCGCCGCGTACTCGCCCCCGATGCCGGTGCCGGCGAGGAACCGCAGCGCCGCAAACACCCCGAAGTTGGGGGCGAGCCCGGAGAGCGCCGTCGCCCCCAGGTAGACCGCCAGCGTGACCAGGAACAACCGCTTGCGTCCGAGCTGGTCGGTCAACTTGCCGAACACCAGCGCCCCCAGGACCTGACCGACGAGGTACACGGTGCTGGACAGCCCCACCTGGGTGGCGCTGAGGTGCAGCGTCGCCGCCTCGACGAGGACCGGCGCCAGGTTGGCGATCAGGCTGGCCTCGAGCCCGTCCAGCGTCCAGGTGATCCCGAGGGCGATGACGACGCGGGTGTGCCACCGCGACCAGGCCAGGCGATCCAGCCGGGACGGCACGTCGGTCGTGATCACGGTCCCTGGCGGAACGGGCTGAATCACCGGCATAGCCTAGTTGAATCCCCGCCCCCGGTCGCCTATACACGCTGCGCCATGGGGCCTTCAACGCCGCGTCCCCCATAGGGGCGTCAGACGCGCCGGATGTTCCGGAGCGACTGGCCCGCCGCGTGGCGGGGCTCATCGACCTCAGCGGCTGACCGCGGCGACCTCGCGCTCGCGCGCGGGCAGCCGCTCGGGCTCGCTCCAGTCGGGGCGGCCGAGGAACTCCGCGAGGCCCGCCAGGAAACCCACGCCGTGCGACACGTGCAGGACGGGGAAGATCGCCCACACCGTCGGGATGCGGGCGACGCCGGCATGCCGGCCCACGCGCACCGCCTCGATCCCGGTGAGCCCGGCGTAGGCCGCGGCGGCGACCGGCGTCAGCGGCTGCGCCCACGACGTCGCGAGCAGCGCCGCGCCGACCAGCACGAGCCCGGCCGGGATGGCAGGGCGGATGGACAGGAAGCGGCCGTGCTTCACCAGCGTGCGCGCCCGCCCGCGCCCGTAGCGGAAGTACTGGCGGGCCAGCGCGCCGAACGAGCCCCGCGGGTGGTAGTGGACGACGATGTCGCGGGAGAGGTAGACCTTGCCCCCGGCGTCGTGGATGCGCTGGTTGAGCTCGGCGTCCTCGTTGGTGAACGCGACCGGGTCGTAGAGCCCCACCGTCTCGAACACCCGCCGCCGGAACGCGCCCAGGAAAACGGTGTCGACCCAGCCCTCGTTCTCGGCCGAGCGGTAGCTCGCTCCGCCCACGCCCAGCGGGCTGGCCAGCGCCGCGCACAGCGCCCGCTGGAAGGTCGTCTCCGCGCGCGGGCGCTGGGCGCCGCCCACGTTGTCGGCGCCGGTGCGCTCGAGGACCTCCACGCACCGGCGCACGTAGTCGGGCGCGTACTCGCAGTGCACGTCCATGCGCACGATGACGTCCCCCCGCGCGCGGCGGATGGCCTCGTTCATGCCCGCCGCCTGCAGCCGCTGCGAGTTGTCGACGAGCACGACGCGCGCGTCGTCGGCGGCGATGCGCGTCACGATCTCGCGCGTGCGATCGGTCGACCGCCCGTCGGCGACGAGGACCTCGAGGCGGTCGGCGGGGTAATCCTGGCCAAGGACGCTCCTCAAGCAGACCTCGATGTAACGCTCCTCGTTGAACGAGGGCATGGCGACCGTCACGAACGGCGGGGTCATCGCTGGGCCATCGATGTTACACGACCGGCCCCGCGCGTCACAGCAGGCCGAAGCGATCCGCCGCGTTCACCGCGCCGGCCCCGACGGCGCCGATGTCGTTGCCGGCGCCTCCGGCGGGATCGCCGGCGTCGATCGCCGGGCTCCCCGCCTGGGGCGCGTAGCGCCCCCGGTAGTGGGACAGGACGTCGCGCACGGTGGTCGTTCGCTTCCACACGCCGACCTCGTCGAGGTCGAACGGGTCGCCGGCGATGGGATCGGCGAGCCGGGGGTCCGCCGTCACGTCGTGCGCGGGCGCGCGCGCGTCGGAATAGCTCGACGACGGCCCGAAGAAGAGGTTGTAGTCCGCGGCCAGCGTCCCGCCGCCCAGGGACACGCCGGGCGTGGGGACGCGGTAGAAGAGGTTGGACGAGAGGGACACCATGCCGTCCTGCATCTTCATCGCCAGCCCGATGTTCCCCTGGCCGTCGATGGTGTTGTTGAAGATGCGCACGTTCTGGGGCGCGTAGAGCACGTACAGCCCGCCGACGTCGGCCTCGCCGCCGATGAACACGTTGTGGTGGATCGACCCGCCGTCGTGGTCCGCCCACAACCACTCGTGCCCGGCGTCGAGGACCAGGTTGTAGCGGAACTCGCCGGCGACGCCGCGCACGGGCCAGCTCGAGCCGAAGACGACGTTGTGCTCGGCGACGACGCCGGTCCCGCCGCCGAGCTCGAAGTTGCTCCCCTGGCTCCAGCCGCCGTAGTAGACGTGGTGGCTGTAGTTGCGGCGGAGCTGCACCGCGCCGCCGGCGTAGAGGCCCACCCGCGGGCCGATGAGCACGTTGCTGTCGGCGTCGGTGTCGCCGCCGACGACCCACGGCGCGCCGGCGAACGTGACGTAGCTCGCGGCGACGTTGTTGCCGGCGAACGTCTTGGCGCCGGCGCCCGCGCCGCCGAGCTCGGCGACGGGGTACGTGGGGCTCGCCGGCACGGACGCGTCGGGGTACTGGCCGATCGGCATCCGCATGTTCGAGCGCAGGAGGTTGCGCCGGAACGACACCGCCCCCGCGCCCGCGCCGGACAGGCGCAGCGGGTTCGAGCCGTCGAAGATCGAGTCCTCGACGGTGATGGCCCCGGTGGTGGTCACGTCGATCGCTGCGCCGCTGGTGTCGGCGCGGTCGCCGAGGTCGAAGACGTCGACGAACTTGAGCGTGAGCGGGCCGCTCGCGCCGGCGGAGGCGCGGATCTGGTGCCCGTTGCCGTTGAGGCGGATGCGCCGGTCCGCCGCGCCGATGAGCTCGTAGCCGGTGGCCCCGGACAGGACGACGTCCGCGGCGAGATCGACGGTGCGGTCGTAGGCGGGCGGGTCGTTCACCGTCACGATCGCGGGGGGGCTGTCGAGGACCTCGTCGGGGGACACGAAGATCGCCCGCGCCCACACGCGGTGCTGCCCGGCGACCACGCCGTTGGCGAAGCCCTTGAATATCCAGAACTCGGCGCTCAGGCCATCGACCTCGAGCACGACCGTGTCGTCGATGAAGAACTGCACCTTGGACGCGTTGCCGCCGTGCCCCGGTGTCGGAAAGTTGTTGAACACGTTGGGGTCGTGCCCGGCCGCGACGAGGCGCAGCGTCGCCGGCGCGACGAACGTCTCGCCGGGTGTCGGAGCGATCATCGCCGCGTAGCGGCCGCCGTCGGTCGACGGATTCTGGCCGACGACGACCGCCGTCGTGGAGGTCGAGCTCCCCTGGGCGTTCGTCGCAGTCAGGCTGAATACGGTCGTCGCCGACACGCTCGCGGACGCCGAGGTGCCGGTGACCGCCCCCACGCCGTGGTCGATCGACAGGGAGGTCGCGTTCAGCACCTGCCAGGTGAGCTGCGTCTGGCCGCCGCCCGCGGCGAGCGTCGCCGGGTTGGCGGAAAACGACAGGATGACCGGGACATTCGCGCCGGCCCCGACGGTGACGAGCGCGCTCCGGGTGGTCGTTCCCGCCGCATTGGACGCGCTCAGCGTGAACGCCGTCGTCGCCGTCACGTTCGTCCGCACCGACGTCCCGGTGACGGGACCCACCCCCGGATCGATGACGATGCGATCCGCGCCGGTCACGGACCAGGTCAGCGTGACCTGGCCGCCGCCGGCGGGCAGAGTGTCCGGGGTCGCGGCGAACGAGTCGATGGTGGGTTTCCCCCCCGGATTCGTTCCCGCGTCGCCGCCGCTGACGACGATGGAGCCGGTCCCGCACGCCGCCAGCGCGAGCGCGAGCGCGGCGCGCGTCACGTACGCCTCCGACGACGGCGCGCGACCAGCCACGCGATCGCGACCAACGCCGCGATCGGGGGCGGCGACGCCGGCGCCAGCGAGCAACCTCCGACGACTTCCTTCGGGCCGACCCCCGGCCCGCCCGGTCCGGCATCGGCCCCCGGCACCACCCCGCCGCCCGGCGGCGGGCCGCCCGGGGGCACGTTCGTGTCCTCCGACACGGCGCACCCGCCGCCGGCCGTCACGACGGAGAACATGAGCGGCCGGCCGGCGAAGCCGGCGCCGGCAACGATCTGGATGACGCAGCGGCCCGCCATCGCCGACGCGGACACGACCGATTTGCCGCTCGCGTCCTCGGGGGCGTCGAAGACGATGTGGCGCGACGCCGATCCCCCCGGGATGCCGTAAGTCATCGTGGCGCCGACCTGCCCGTCCGCGCCGCTCGAGGCGACGACGAACGTCTGCTTGGATCCGCGGTACACGGCGGCGCCGATCACGCCGGCGTTCTGCTTCGGCGGCGGATCGAAGTTGTCGTCGTTCAGCGAGCCGACCAGCGCCGGATCCTCGGCCGCGCCGAGACCGTCGATCACATGGATGGCGACGGCGCCGGGGCCGGGGACCTTGACGGTGTAGTCGTCCACGGCGAAGCGGGCGTTCGTGCACGCGCCGCAGGGGTAGCTGTACGTGTTCGTCACCTGCGGGTGGAAGATCGACGGCGTGCCGCCGCCGAGGACGACGGGGTGAATGGCGACCTTCGACCCGCCGACGGCGCCGATCGCCGTCGGACCGGAGAACGCGAGCGTCCCGCCGGTGTTCGTGTGGAAGTTGAGGTACATGAAGTGCGACGAGTCCCTGGTGTGGACGCGGTCGATGGTGACGATCTCCCCCTCGGGCAGGAACGCCCATTCGCGGTGGGCGTAGGGGATGTCGCTCGGGGTCGAGGAGAACTTGAACGCCTTGGCGAAATCGCCGCGTGCCGCGTAGACCGCCGCGTTGGTGCCGCGCGCCCACAGGAGCTCGGCCTCGCTCCAGCCGGTCTGGCTGGGCGCGTAGGCGCCCGTCACGCCCGGCGAGTCGGCCCCCGCGGCGTTCGTCTCGAGCGTGCCCGGCTCGCCGTAGTTCGACGGGTCGACGACGAGGTGGTCGGCGCCGCGGCTGAACACGAAGTTGCCGGCGGCGAAGTGATGGTGGTCGGAGCTCACCTGCGGCGGCGACGAGAACACCGCCCAGTAGGCGCCCGCGTCCCACCCGGTGCGGGCGTAGACGTTGCGCGTCCCGCGCGCGATGTACCACAGCGGCGGGGCGGGCGACTGCGCCCGGTAGTCCGCGGGCGTCACCGCGCGGATCTCCGCCAGCGCGTTCCAGATGAACGTCGATCGGTTCGGCGACTGCAGCTCCTTCATCTTGGCGGCCCACGCCGCCGCCGCGTCGCTCGACGGTCCGATCAGCACCGCGTCGAGGACGTTCATCGACGGCGACTGGTAGACCTCGCCGGAATCGAAGTCGCCGCCGACGTACTGGCCGTCGAGCGCGGGGACGGTGCCGTGGATGTAGCGGACGATGATGGCGTTCGTCCACTCGTCCATCTCCGGCTGCGGGGCGCCGCTCTCCTCGACGACGCGCGCGGCGGCGGCGTACTCGAGGACGCTGAGCGGCCCGTACTGCCAACCCTCGCCCCAGTCGCCGCCGACGAGCACGCCGGCCGGCATGCCCAGCGGCGACGTGCGGCCGGCGAGCCCTTGCCCCACGAGCAGGCTGCCGAAGACGCCGTCCACGGTCTCGGTCCACAGGCGGTCGCCGTCGGCGCCAGCGTCTCCCCCCAGCGCCACCGCCGCCATGGTCTTGCCCGCGACGAACCCGGCGTTGTAGTTCGCCCCCGCCTCGTCGTTGTGGTAGCCGCGCTGGGTGTAGTAGTCGACCCACGCGATGAGGCAGGTGCGCGCGTGCGCCCGCAGCGCGTCGTCGACACCGGGCGCGTCGTGCAGCCAGTCGTAGGTGAGCGCGATGTACGGGCCGTACCAGCGCATGGGGTACCCGGTGTCGTGCGTCACGGTGACGATGACCGGGGGCGCGGGGGGGTTGCCGTTCCAGGTCTGCCAGCTGGTGTTGACGCCGGCGACGCAGCCGGCGCCGTCGCCCAGCGTCTGATCGTCGTTCAGCGACGCATTCCAGTACTTGATCCCCTGCGCGGCGTAGGCGGCGTTCCCGGTGACGAGGTAGGCGAACGCGCAGGCGACGGCGGCGGCCGGCCAAGTGTCGCCGTCGGCGCCCCCGCGATCGACGAACGATCCTGGGTTGTCGATCGTCTGCTGGCAGCGGTCGACGATGGCCTTGGACGCGCTGCCGGCGCGCGCGGCGTTCGCCTTCGCAGCGGCCAGGCTCGCGCCGCCGAGGAACAGCCGCGGATGCGGGCCGGACGGCGTCGGCGGCGCCGCGGCGGCGCCGGCGGCGGCGAGCGAGCACACGAGCACCCACGACCATCCGCCGCGCCGTAGCACGCGCGGATCCTAGCACCACTTCGTCAGCGCGGCCGCTTGGTGCCGCGCAGCCCGGCCGCGACGTCCTCCCGCAGCGTCTTGGATCGCCCCGCGAGCCTGTGACGCACCGCGCGAAGCGTGTGGATCCACCGGTCGGAATTCGTGGTCCAGCGCGCGAGCTCGAGCGCGCTCGCCCCGACCAGCCGCGTCATGCTCAGCGGCGCGCCCAGCGCCTCCAGGTTGCGCCGATGGACGTCCCAGAACTCGGCCTCGGCCTTCCAGCCCTTGCGCGCGAGGTAGGCGTAGTAGTTGCCGAGCGCCCGCTCCCACTCCGCCGCCAGCTCGTCGGCGTCGAAGAACGCCGGGCCGTACTTCTTCAGGAACGCGAGGTTCGCGGCCTCGACCGTACCCAGCGCGTCGATCTCGGCGCTCAGGCTGCCCTCGTGCTCGCGCACGAACGCGACCACCTGATGGACGAACGCGAAGTCCGACTCGCGCAGGAGGTCGAAGCAGACCTCCATATCCTCGTGCAGTGTGTCCTCGACGAGCAGCGGCGTCCGCTTGCGCACCAGGTCGGCGCGGAACAGCTGCGTCGTCGAGCTGCCGAACACGTAGAGCGCGCGCCGCAGCGTCGCGCGGCAGATGTCGCGCGCGGGCACGCACTCCGCGGGGTACGGCCATCCCTCGTAGAGCACGCGGCGCCCGTTGAAGCCGAATCCGCACACGACGCCGACCGAGGGGTGCGCCGCGGCGACCGCGACCATCCGCTCCACGGCGTCGGGGTAGAGCCAGTCGTCCGCCATCAGCGATTTGCAGTAGGCGGCGTCGGGCGTGACGAGGGACATCGCCTTGTTGTGGTTCTGGACGGGCGGCAGGAGCGTATCGTTGGTGACGACGCTGACGCGCGGATCGCGGGCCGCGTACTCCTCGGCGATCTGCAGCGTGTCGTCCTCGCTGGCGTTGTTGACGATGACGTAGCGGAGGTTGCGGTGGGTCTGGCCGAGGACGCTGTCGACGCACTCGCGGAAGAACGCGCCGCCGTTGTAGACGGGCGTGACGATCGACACCAGCGGCCCGCTCACGCGACCACCCGCTCGCCGTCGCCGGCGAACACGCCGCGCAGGAGCCGTACCACCGCCTTGCGATCGTAGACCGCGCGGGCCTTGCGCCAGGCGGCCTCGCCGATGCGGGCCGCCCGCCCGCCGTCGACGAGGAGGTCGCAGCACGCGGCGGCGATCGCGTCGTCGTCGCGGCGGAGGACGATCTCGTCGCCGTCGGCGAAATCGAGCCCCTCCGCCCCGAGGGGCGTGGTGACGACCGGGCGGGCGACGCCCGCCGCCTCGATGATCTTCACGCGCGTGCCCGCGCCGACGCGGATCGGGCAGCACACCACGCGGGTGCGCGCGTAGTACGCGCGGATGTCGTCGACGAAGCCGGTGAACGCGATCGTCTCGTCGCGCCGCGCCTCGGCGTATCCCGGTATGTAGTCCGGGCAGCGGCCGACGACGAACAGGCGGGCGTCGGGCACGCGCCGCCGCACCGCGGGCCAGATCCGCCCGACGAGGTGCCCCGCGGCGTGGGCGTTGGGGCTGAAGTCGAACGCGCCGACGAACAGGACGACGGGCTCGGCCGACGGCACCGGCGGGTCGGCGTCGATCGCCGCGGCGTTGGGCACGACGCGCACCGAGCGGGTGAGGAACAGGCGCTCGAGGTAACGCCGGTCATGGTCCGAGCACACGAACGTGGCGGTGGCGCGGTGGATCGCCGCCGCCTCGCCCGCCATGACCGCGGGGACGTGGAGGAGGCGCACCCGCTCGGTCGGCCACTCCGGCTCCCGGAGCAGCCGGCGGAACTGGGCGACGTGCTCGACGTCGTCGAGGTCGAAGTACAGCCGCCCCCGGATCGCGTCGCGCGGCTGGCGCAGGACGACGCTCATCGCCTCGAGCCGGTGCACCAGGACGATCTGCGGCCCCTCGGCCAGCGCCGCCGCGAGCGCCGCCGCCGCGCCGGCGTTGCGCAGGCGGCTCGCCGGGTCGGTGCGCGCGAAGCTCACCATCCCGCCGAGCAGGCCGCTGACGCGCCGGCCCGGCCGCGGGCGGTCCTTCGTCGCCGACAGGCGCAGCGAGATCGACGTCGACCAGCGCCGGCTCAGGTAGCGCTCGTACTCGGCCCGCTCGGCCTCGGAATACGGCCGCTCGGACCACACGAAGACCAGGACGGTGAGGCGCTCGCACGCGGACGACAGCGCCTCCATGAGGACGTCCAGGCGCCGGTAGACGCCGTGGGCGAAGCTCGCATCCTGGGGGAAATACGTCGTGACGACGAGCCCATGGGAGAGGACGCTCATTCTCGGCGGGGATAGGACCTCGCGATCCTCGCCCGCCAGGAACGCCTCGTCAAGTAGGGGGCCGTCGGGATAAGATGGCGCGAGATCCGCGATGAAAGTCGTCCTCTTCTGCGGCGGCCTGGGCATGCGCATCCGCGACTACTCCGACCAGGTGCCGAAACCGCTCGTCCCCATCGGTCCGCGGCCGATCGTGTGGCACCTCATGAGCTACTACGCCCACTACGGGCACAAGGACTTCGTCCTGTGCCTGGGGTACCGCGGCAACGCCATCAAGGACTACTTCCTCAAGTACGACGAGACGGTGTCGAACGACTTCGTGTTCTCGCGCGGCGGGAAGGACATCGAGCTCCTGTCGCGCGACATCGACGACTGGCGCATCACGTTCGTCGACACCGGGCTGCACTCGACCATCGGGCAGCGCCTGCGGGCGGTGCGCCAGCACGTCGCCGGCGAGGACATCTTCCTCGCCAACTACTCCGACGGCCTAAGCGACCTCGAGCTCAACGCGTACATCGACGCGTTCGCGCGCCGGGACGAGGTCGCCTGCTTCCTCAGCGTCCGCGCGCCGCACACGTACCACATCATCCAGGCGGACGCGGACAACCACGTCACCGCGCTCGAGGCGGTGGGGCGCTCCATCGTGCGCATCAACGGCGGCTTCTTCGTGCTGCGCCAGCAGATCTTCGAGTACATCCGCGAGGGCGAGGACCTCGTGCTCGAGCCGTTCGATCGCCTCATCGCCGAGCGCGAGCTCATCGTCCATCCGCACGACGGTTTCTGGCGCAGCATGGACACGTTCAAGGACCGGCAGGACCTCGAGGACCTGTGGGGGCAGGCCCGGGCGCCCTGGAAGGTCTGGCGCTGATCCCGCGCCATGCTGGGCCTGTTCCGGATGCTGCGCAGGTACCGCGACCTCCTCTACATGCTCACCCTGCGCGACATCAAGGTGAAGTACAAGCAGTCGGTCATGGGGATCCTGTGGGCGATCCTCATGCCGCTCATCATCACGTCGGCGGGCGTGGTCGTGAAGGTGGGCCTGGCCACGGTCGCCGGCCGGCCGGTGATCGCCGCCGAGATCGTCGGCGTCGCGGTCAAGGCGCTGCCGTGGGCGTTCTTCGTGGCGTCGATCCGGTTCGCGACCGCCTCCCTCACCGCCAACGCCAGCCTGGTGACCAAGATCGCCTTCCCGCGCGCGGTGTTCCCGCTGTCGGCGGTCGCGTCGCAGCTGTTCGATCTGGGCGTGGCCGCGATCGTCCTCATCGCAACCCTCGCCTTCGCGCCGATCCCGGTGACGGCGGCGATCGCGTGGGCCCCGGTCCTGCTGGTGGTGCTCATCGTCCAGGTGTGCGGCTTCGGGCTCCTCCTCAGCGCGGCGAACCTGTTCTTCCGCGACGTGAAGTACATCGTCGAGGTCGTGCTCACGTTCGCGATCTTCTTCACGCCCGTGTTCTACGACGCCGCGCTGTTCGGCAAGTGGGGCAAGGTGCTCCTGCTCAACCCCGTCGCGCCGATCCTCGAGGGGCTGGCGGCGTGCGTCGCGGGCGGGCGGTCCCCCGACGCGGGCTGGACGCTGTACAGCGCCGGCTGGGCCGCGGCGCTCCTCCTCGTCGCGCCGGCGGTGTTCCAGCGCCTCGAGCCGAAGTTCGCCGAGAGCGTGTGATGGGCGACGTCGTCCTCGAGGCGAAGGGCCTGTACAAGAAGTTCAAGAAGGGGGAGATCCACAACTCGCTGCGCGATCTCATCCCCGCGCTCGTCAAGGGCGCGGTCTCCGGCGCGCTCGGGCGCGAGGAGTTCTGGGCCCTGCGCGACGTCAGCTTCAGCGTCGACAAAGGGGAGGCGTTCGGCATCATCGGCCACAACGGCGCCGGCAAGAGCACGCTGCTCAAGCACCTGTGCGGGATCCTCGTGCCCACGCGGGGGGAGCTGGCGGTCAAGGGCCGGCTGTCGGCGTTGATCGAGGTCGGCGCCGGCTTCCACCCCGATCTGACCGGGCGGGAGAACATCTACCTCAACGGCACGATCCTTGGCATGAGCCGCGCCGAGATCCGCGCCAAGTTCGACGCGATCGTGGCGTTCTCGGAGCTCGAGGACTTCCTCGACACGCCGGTGAAGCGCTACTCGTCGGGCATGTACGCCCGCCTCGGCTTCGCCGTGGCGGCGCACGTCGAGCCCGACGTGCTCATCGTCGACGAGGTGCTGAGCGTCGGCGACTTCCTGTTCCAGCGGAAGAGCGTCGACAAGATGCGCCAGGTCCTGCGCGGCGGGACGACTGTGGTGTTCGTGTCGCACAACCTGCGCGCCGTCGCCGAGCTGTGCCCGCGCGCGATGCTGCTCGACCACGGCCGCGTCGCCGCGATGGGCGACACCGGCGCCGTCATCAAGCGCTACATGGAGCGGGGCGCGGAGGAGCCGACGGGCGAGGACAAGGACGCGTACATCGCGGAGGTCACGCTCGCCGACGAGGCCGGCCGCGAGGCGGTGCAGGTCGACGGGCGCGCGCGCCTGCGCGCCACCGTCGTCGTGGCAGCGCGCCGCCGCGCCGAGCGGCTGGCGGTCGTCATCGAATGCCGCGACGAGGAGCTCTACGACGTGTTCAACACGTCGACCCAGCGGCTCGGCCGCGAGGCGTTCACGCTCGAGGCCGGCGAGCGGTTCGTCGTCGAGTTCGCGCTGCGCCTCCACCTCGTCCCGGGGACGTATCATTTCGGCGTGTACCTGTACCGCTACGACGTCCAGCGCAACTACGACACGCGCGTGCCGGCGCGCACGTTCTACGTCCGCGCCGACGCCGACGTCCGCGGCGTCGTCGACCTCGAGCCCGAGGTCGTCCGCCACGAGAAGGCGACGTGATCAACGGCGGCGGAGGTTCGCGTCGAGCGCGCCGCGCTCGATCAGCCCCTTGATCGTCTTCAGGCGGAAGTAGCTCGGCCCGAGGAACTCGTCGCGCGTGAGGCCGTGGCGCCGAAACGCCGCGTAGGTCTGCGCGATGCCCTCGCGCAGCGTCCACTTCGGCGCGTACCCGGGCAGGCGCTCCTCCGCCTTGCGGAAGTCGACGCGGTAGTTGCGCAGGTCGGGCGACGCGCCGGGGGCAAACGCGACCTCGCAGTCGGGGACGATCTCGGCGATCATCTCCGCGACCTCGCGGATGCGGAAGTTCTCGCTCGTGCGGCCGATGTTGAACGCATGGTTGTGGACGGCCTCGACCGGCGCCTCCAGCGCGGCGAGGAACGCGCGGCTGATGTCCTCGATGTGGACGAGGGGCCGCCAGGGCGTGCCGTCGCTCATGAGCAGGACCTTCCCCGTCGTGAACGCGTAGCCGACGAGGTTCGTCACGACGATGTCGGCGCGCAGACGGCGCGACACGCCGTAGGCGGTCGTGTTGCGCAGGTACACGGGGGAGAACGTCGCGTCGGCTAGGGCGCCGATGTCGCGCTCGCTGAGCACCTTGGACTCGCCGTACGCGGTCACCGGGTTGAACGCTGCCGTCTCGTCGAGGTAGCCGTCGCCGCCGGCGCCGTACAGGCTGCACGACGAGGAGAACAGGTAGCGCCGCACGCCCGCGGCCTTGGCCGCGCGCGCCAGATCGACCGACGCGAGGTGGTTGATCGCGTAGGTGATGTTCGGGTTGAGGTTACCGAGCGGATCGTTCGACAGCGCGGCCAGGTGGATGACGGCGTCGAACCCGCGCAGGTGGTCGGGCGTGACGTCGCGGAGGTCGACGTCGATGGTCTCGCACGGGTCGGGCGGGCCGCCGAAGTCGCAGCCGTCGAAGTAGCCGGCGTCGAGGCCGACGACCTCGTGTCCGGCGCGGCGCAGGAACGGCAGCATCTCGACGCCGATGTAACCGCGGTGACCCGTGACCAGTACGCGCATCTCTGCTCCTTACCACACGATCTTGCGGGCGGTGAACGCCTCCGCCCAGGGCGCGTTGCACTCGACGCCGCGCAGGCGGAGGATGGCCTCGAACGTCGACGCGCGGAACCACGGACGCGACGACTGGCTGGGGAACGAATCGACGAGGTGGTCGACCTTGCGCCGCGCGATCGCGTCGGTGAGCGGGATGTAGACGTTGGGCGGCGGCAGCTCGCCCTCGTATTTCGGGATCTCGTACTCGAGGATCAGGTGGTCGCGCCACGTGTTCCAGGTGAGGCGGGCGACCTGCGCATGGTCCTGGTGCAGGTCGTCGCGGTGCGGCGTGAAGATGACGTCGGGGGCGACGCGCGCCTTGAGCGCCTCGAACGCGTCCTTGATGTCGGCGCCCGCCCACGGAAAGTAGCTCTCGCGGAAGGCGTGGACGTCGACGCCGGCGGCGCCGAGCGCCGCGGCGCTGGCGCGGGCCTCGGCGGCGCGCTCTGGGCCGGCGGACAGCACGACGTAGTGGAGCTCGATCGGCTGGAGGCGGAACAGCGTGCCGGCGCAGCCGATCTCGATGTCGTCGGCGTGCGCGCCCAGGGCGAGCACGCGCAGCGGCCGATCGGTGGGCGGCGCGAGGCGGATCACGGGACGATCTGCGCCTCGGGGATGGGGATGATGAACTGCGCGCCCCACGCCCGCGCCGGCGCGAGCTGCGCCATGATCTCGTCCTTCAGATTCCAGGGCAGGATCAGGATGTAGTCCGGGCGCTCGGCGTCGATCCTGTCCGGCGGGAAGACCGGGATGTGGGTCCCGGGCAGGAAGCGCCCGTGCTTGTACGGGTTGCGGTCGACCGTGAAATCGAGGAAATCGCCGCGGATGCCGCAGTAGTTGAGGAGGGTGTTGCCCTTGCCGGGCGCGCCGTAGCCGGCGATGCGCTTCCCCGCGCGCTTCGCCGCGATGAGCAGCTCGAGAAGCTTGCGCTTGGTCTCCCGCACCTTTTCCTCGAACGCGGCGTAGACGGCCATGTCGCGGTAGCCGAGCCGCTCCTCGCGCGCGCGCAGCGCGTTCACCCGCTCGCCGACGGGGCGGCTCGCGTCCACGGCCGGGCGCACGTAGATGCGCAGCGAGCCGCCGTGGGTCCACAGCTCCTCGACGTCGAAGACGACCAGCCCGTGCGCGGCGAAGATGCGCTCGACGGCGAGGAGCGAGAAGTACGAGAAGTGCTCGTGGTAGATGGTGTCGAACTGGTTGCCCTCGACGAGCCGCTGGAGGTGCGGAAACTCGTACGTGGCCGTGCCCGTCGGCTTGAGCGCGAGGGCCACCCCGGCCGCGACGGAGTTGACGTCGGGGATCTGGGCGAGGACGTTGTTGCCGAGGATGAGGTCGGCGCGCCACCCGGAGTCGCACAGCTCGCGCGCGGCGTCGACGCCGAAGAACTTGACCAGGGTGTCGACGCCGCGGGCGCGCGCGGCCTCGGCGACGTTCGCCGCCGGCTCGATGCCGAGCGCGGGCACGCCGCGGCGCACGAAGTACTGCAGCAGGTAGCCGTCGTTGCTGCCGATCTCGACGACGCGGCTGTCGGGCCCGAGGCGGAGCCGGTCGACGATCATCGCGACGTAGTCCTCGGCGTGCTTGAGCCACGCCGTGGAGTACGATGAGAAGTAGGCGTACTCGGTGAAGATGTGCTCGGCGGACACGTAGTCCTGGAGCTGCACCAGGAGGCACTCGCGGCAGACCCACGCGTGGAGCGGATAGAATGGCTCCATGTGGTCGATCTTGTCGGCCGGAAGGATGCTCTCGCACAGCGGAGACATGCCCAGGTCGCAGAATGTGTGCTGGAGAGCGGCGCCGCAGAAGCGGCACCTCGGCGAGACCATGCGTCCACGCTATCATGGGAGGGAGGGACCGAACACGCGATCGTACTGCGCGTCGACGCGACGGCGGTAGTCCGCCGCCGTCCGGCGGACTACCGCCGCGAGCGCGGGGAGGTCGGCGGCTATCTCCTGAAGGCGCGCGAAGCCGGCGTCGGGATCGAAATCGTCGATGTCGATGCACCAGCGCGCGTGCCCCATGTCCTCCATGAGCGTGCGCACCTTGCGCTCGTGCGACACGGCGAGCGCCGGCCGGCCGGCGACGTGCCCGAGGAGGACGCCGTGCAGGCGCGCCGCCACGACGATGTCGACGCCCGCGAGGACGTCCATCAGCCCGGCGACGCCGTCGTAGTCCGGGGCACGGATGCGCGCGCGGCCGCCGGCGTCGAGGCGCGCGTCGGCGCGGGCGCGCAGCTCGGCGAGCGACCGCCGGTCGGACCCGTCGGTCGCGAATAGCACGACCTCGTGGCCGGCGCCGGCGAGGCGGGCGGCGAGCGCGGCCAGCGACTCGACGTGCCGGCGGTGGCGCTCCCGGTCTTTCTCCGGCCAGAACCGCGGGTCGGCGAACGCCATCGGGCTCACGCCCACGGTCGGCCGGGCGGTGGCTGCCGGCGCGGCGGCGGGCGTCGGGCCGAGCGGCAGGCCGTAGGCCAGGTCGGGGACGATCGGGTCGTCGCGCACGAGACCCGGATCGCCGACGAGCTCGCGCGAGCGGCCGTCGCGGAACGAGCGGTAGTCGGCGAGCGCCAGCGCGCGGCGCACGAAGCGCGCGCTCAGCGGCGCGGTCAGGCTGCCCGTGCCCACACTCAGGATCACGTAGCGCGCGCCGGCGCGGCGGGCGAGCTGCCCCCAGCGGAGGAGCGCGTAGGGGTGGCCGAACGCGCCGCCCCAGAAATCGTCGAGCTGGCCGCCGCCGGCCACGACGACCCAATCGAACCCGCGGATGCGCTCGGCGCTGAGGCGCCGGTGGCGTATCTCGGCGACGGCGAGCCGCGCGAAGCGGTAGGCGCGGCGCGCGCCGGGGATCGCGGCGAGCGCCCGCCGCGCCGGGGCGGGCGCGCCCGCACGGCCGGGGTCGGCCGGCGCCTCGCGCACCTCGTAGTCCCGGAGCGACACGCCGGTGCAGGTGAACGCGGGGATGCCGTGGCGCTCGCGCGTGTCGGATGGGTTCATCGTGAACCCGACGATGCCCGCGTCGGGGATGCGCCGGCGGATCCCGTCGATGAGCGAGTCGATGATCGCCGCGTCGCCCAGGTTCCCGTAGCCCGTCGGGCTGATGAACGCGATGCGCGCGGGCATCGCCGATGTGTACTACGCGGTCCGGGATCGGCTCAACGCGTGAGGAGCAGGACGGCGTCGCCGGCGAACGGCGGTGAGAACGAGTGCGCCTCCGAGCCGAGGACGATCGTGCCGGTCGCGGCCACGCTCCCGGCGGCCGGGTCGTACCACTCGTATCGATAGGTGCCGGCGACGACCGTCAGCGAGAACGCGCCCGACGACGGCTGGTAGACCAGGTACTGGTTGCCCGGATCGGCGAGGCAGTATCCCGTCGAGCTGAGCCCGCCCGAGGGGACCGCCCGCTCGAGGTCCAGCTTGTCCGCGTACGTGCGCGTGCGGCCGAGCGCGTCGCGCAGCGTGTTCCAGTAGGGGTCGGGCTGCGAGCCGCTCGGGCTGTTGCGGCCCGCCCACACCTCCAGGTACGGGTCCATGAACAGGGGCGAGGCGCCGAGCGCGAGCGTCTTCCACGCCCACGCGCGCTGGGCGGCGAGGCCGTCGGCCTTGAGCGCCGTCCAGTAGTACGAGTGGTCCGTGTCGTTGAGGATGACCTTGCGGCCGTCGCCGGCGGCGAGCTGCGCGTTGGGCGAGATCCAGTCGGCGCTGCTGGCGTAGAGGTCTGCGTCGGTGCCCGGGTACGTCGACGTCATGCCGACCGGATGCCGCTTGGGCTTGCCCGCCTCGACCTGCCGCACGTAGTCGATCATGTGGTACTGCCACGCGACCGCGAATTGCCCGGTCTCGTTCGCGATCTCGTAGAGCACGTTGTCGAGATCGTTCATCGTGTCGATCACCTTGCGGACGTAGGCCTCCTGCGCCTGCGTGACCGCGGCGTTCGTGAGCTGCTGCGACTCGGGCCCGCCGCTCGCGACGCCGTTGACGTTGTTGCCCGCGCCGTAGGGGAAGCCGCCGGTCGTGGGGTTGTACGCGTTGGCCACGTCCCAGCCGTCGAACAGCATGATCGAGACGTAGATGCCGCGATCGCCGGCGGCGACGACCCGCGCGCGCATCCGATCGAAGTAGGCTTGATCGAGCGTCGCGAGGTCGAACGCGGGCTTGCCGTCGGACGCCGTCCCCGGGCCCGTGCGCGGCCACGGAAACGGAACGAAGTAGAGCAGATTCTGGGGGTCGTCGTCGAAGCTGTGCGGCTGCTCCCACGTCCACAGGCGGAAGAAGTTGTGGTGGTGGGCGACGAGGAAGTCGAGGAACGCCGCGTAGTCGAACGGCGGCGGCGGATCGGTATGCGCCCGGTCCTTGAAGTTCCCCCAGGTGTGGGAGCCAGTCAGGTACACTACCTTCCCCGAGCCGTCGGTGAAGTAGCGCGGGTTCAGGGGATCGACGCGCAGCGGCCGGAGCGCGAGCACGCCGCCGTCCGGAGCGCCCGGCGGGGCGTCGGGGCGCGGCGGGGCGTCGGGGCCGGGCGGGGCGTCGGGGACGGCGGGAGCATCGGCGCCGGGCGCCGCGTCGAGCCCGGCGGGCGCGATGGACCCGGTGCACGCGGCGAGCGCGGCGGCGGCGAGCGCGAGCCTGTGCAGCCGATCGCGCATCCGAGCAGGGAAGCATAGCGCGCGCGACGGCCATCGCTTGAGATTCGAGACGCGCGTCGGGTACGCTGTCGGCCGATGGGAGTCAGGCTCAGGTTGGGCAAGGTCGTA
The DNA here is from genome assembly GCA_035259575.1 of Haliangiales bacterium. Classification (GTDB taxonomy): domain Bacteria; phylum Myxococcota_A; class Polyangia; order Haliangiales; family SHYZ01; genus DATFWE01. The sequence goes on along the minus strand of DATFWE010000212.1, from coordinate 26,994 downwards.
AAGCGCGCGCTGCTCGTCGTCCTCGCGCTGCTCGTCGTCGGGCTCATCGTCGGATTCAGCCTGGAGTCCACGCGCTGGCGGCTGTCTCTGGTGGGCCGCAAGCTCGTCGGCAATCTCCCCGAGCTGTCGTGGGGCGAGCTCCTCCACATGATCGCCCCGGGCAGCGGCTACTCCCTCAAGACGGTCGTCACCGAGGGTCGCAGCGTCGACGCCGCGATCGAGAACCCGTTCAACGCGCCGCCGGACGTCGAGCAGGGCGAGAAGACGTTCCGCTCGCGCTGCGCCCTGTGCCACGGCAACGAGGGCGTCGGCGACAAGGGACCGCCGCTCAACCACCCGCACTACGCCCGCGGCGACTCGGACTGGGTGGTGTACAAGGTCATCCAGGTCGGCGTCCCCGGGACGGCGATGCCGGCCTCCGGCCTGGGCGAGCGCGAGATCTGGCAGGTCGTCGCGTTCCTGCGCTCGCGCCAGGGGGAGGCCGCGGCCTCGGCCCGCGCCGAGAAACGGGCCGCGGTCGACGTCCACGTCACCCACGACGACATCGTCGGCGCCGCGGCTCGGACCGACGCGTGGTTGACCCACTCGCGGACGTTCGACGGCCGGCGCTTCAGCCCGCTCAAGCAGATCTCGTCCGCCAACGTCGACAAGCTGCGCCTCCTGTGGGTGCGCCAGCTCGCCACCAACGACAACATGGTCGAGGCCACGCCCCTCGTGACCGCGGGCGCCATGTTCCTCAGCGAGCCGCCCGCCGGGGCGATCGCCCTGGACGCGCGGACCGGAAACCTCCTGTGGCGGTACGCGCGCGATCTGCCGTCCAAGCTCAGCCTCTGCTGCGGTCGCGTGAACCGCGGTCTGGCGATGCTGGGCGACAAGGTGTTCCTCGGCACCGTCGATGCGCACCTCATCGGTTTGAACGCGGCCGACGGCACGGTCGGCTGGGACGTCAAGGTCGCGAATGTGGCCGAAGGCTACTCGATCACCGTGGCGCCCCTCGCGGTCGGCGACCTGGTGCTCACCGGCGTGTCCGGCGGAGAGTTCGGCATCCGTGGCTTCCTCGTCGCCTACGACGCGGCGACGGGCAAGGAGGTGTGGCGCTTCCACACCGTGCCCGGTCCGGGCGAGCCGGGGCACGACACCTGGCAGGGCGATTCGTGGAAGACCGGCGGCGGCCCGACGTGGGTCACCGGCTCGTACGACCCCGAGCTCGATCTCGTGTACTGGGGCGTAGGCAACCCCAGCCCGGTGTACGCCGGCGACGGGCGCGAAGGCGACAACCTCTATTCCAACAGCGTCATCGCCCTGGCGCGCAAGACCGGCAAGCTCGCGTGGTACTTCCAGTTCACCCCGCACGACGAGCACGACTGGGACTCCAACCAGACGCCGATCCTCGCGGACCTGCCGGTGGGCGGAGCCAAGCGCAAGGTCATCTGCTGGGCGAACCGCAACGGGTTCTACTACGTCCTCGACCGCGTCACCGGGGAGTTTCTCGCCGGCGCGCCCTTCGTCAGGCAGACTTGGGCGAAGGGCCTCGACGCGCACGGGCGGCCGATCGAGGAGGAGGGCGCGCGGCCCACCCCCGCCGGGACTCTCGTCTTTCCCGGCGTCGCCGGCGGCGCGAACTGGCAGTCGGCGGCGTTCAACCCCGACCTCGGCCTGGTGTTCGTCCCCGCGACGGAGGGCAGCTCCGTCTTCACCAAGTCGGAGCCGGGCAAGCCCGAGCCGGGCCACATGTCCGTCGCCAGCGGCGGCACGCAGCAACGGTTCGAGCCGATCATCAAGGCGCTCGACGCCGCGACCGGCGAGAAGCGGTGGGAGTATCCCTCGCCGCGCGCCAAGAACGCCGCCGGCCGGAGCGGCCTGCTCGCGACCGCGTCCGGGCTGGTGTTCGGCGCGAACGAGGGACAGATGTTCGCGCTCGAGGCGGCCACCGGCAAGGAGCTGTGGCGCGTGGGGCTGGGCGGGACGACCGCCGCCGCGCCCATCACGTTCACGCTCGACGATCGCCAGGTCATCGCCATCGCGGCCGGGCGGGCGGTGTTCCTGTTCGGGCTGTGATCGTCATCGTTCGGGGGGCTCCGGCGCCAGGTACACGACCGCCGGGCCGGCGAAGGGCGCGCGCAGGTCGACGCGCGCGCCCCCGCGTGCGGAGCGCCGCGCCACCGTGCCGCTCCGCAGCTCGAGCCATTCCACCGCCAGCGGCCGGGGCGTGGCGGTGACGTCGATGGATACGTCGCGCCCTTCGGGCACGAGCGCGAGGTAGGCGCCGTCCGGCGCGGGGCTCGCCAGGCAGAATCCCGTCGAACTGAGGTCGCCGCGCGGCGCCATGCGCGCGAGCGGCAGCCGCTGCGCGTAGGCGAGCGCGTAGCCGAGGTTCGCCCGCAGGGCGACCCATCGGCGCGCCGACGGATCGATGTGGGGATCGATCCCGGTCGCGCCCTCGTACGGGTCCATGAACGCGGGATTCTGCCCGCGCAGGAGGCTCCGCCACACCCATTCCGCGTCGCCGCACACGCCGCACAGGTGATCGGTGTCGGCGACGATCACCTTGTCGCCCCGCGCCGCCGGCGGATCGTCGACCTCGCGGTCGCCGGGGCCGGCGTTGGGCGAGATCCAGTCGGCGGGGCTGGCAAGCAGCGCCGCGTTGTCGCCGTTCGGCCACGCCGACGTCATCCCCACCGGATGGCGCTTGGGCTTGCCCGCCTCGTAGTTCTTGACGAAGCGGATCATGTGCACCTGCCACGCGACGCTTGCCGGCGGGCTCTCGTTCGAGATCTCGTAGAGGACGTTGTCGAGATCGTTCACGGTGTCGACGACCTTGCGGACGTAGGCCTCCTGCACCGCGGTCACGGCCGGGACGGCCAGGGTGTGCGTCTCCTCGCCGCTGTCGTCCCCGTTCGCGTCCCCGTCGACGCCGTTCACGTTGTTGCCGCGGTTGAACGGGTGGCCGCGCCAGGGGTTGGCGGCCGAGAACGTCCCCTTGTGCTTCTCGATGCTCCAGCCGTTGAACAGCATGACGGCGACGTAGATGCCGCGGTCGCCGGCGCGCCGCACGCGATCGCGCAGCCTGGCGAAGTAGCTCTCGTCGAACGCGGCGAGATCGAACCGAGGACCGCCGTCGAGCGCCGTGTCGGGGCCGGTGCGCCGCCACGGGTGGGGCGCGATCGCGCAGTCCCCCGGGGGCTCCACCATCCACCGCGCCTCCTCCTGCCGCCACAGGCGGAAGAAGTTGTGGTGGTTGCGCTCGAGGAACGCGAGGTAGCGGTCGTAGTCGAACGGGCGCGCGGGGCGCCCGGGGAGCGCGACGTCCTGCAGGTTGTCCCACGTGTGCGAGCCGACGAGCACCACCGGCTCGCCGGCGGGGGTCTCGAAGTAGCGCGGGTTGCGCGCGCTCGGCCGCAACGGGCCGCGGATCGCCGGCTGGCCGGCCCCGGCGAGCTCGCTCGCCGGGCGCGGCGCGCGCAGGCGCAGCTGCGCGACGGCCCCGACGACCGCCGCGAGCGAAGTGAGCGCGGCGATGACGGCGAGCAGCACGCGCCGCTTCGGAAGCCTCGGGACCATGGACGACGCAGTATGGCCCGGGCGGGTCCGCGCGACTACAATGCGGTCGCGTGCGTTTCCTCGAGACGCCCCTGCCCGGCCTCTACGTCGTCGAGATCGAGCGTCGCGTCGACGAGCGCGGCTTCTTCGCCCGGACGTTCTGCGAGGAGGAGCTCGGCGCGCGCGGCCTGCACGCGCGCTTCCCCCAGGCCAACGTGTCGTACAACGCGCGCGCGGGCACGCTCCGCGGCATGCACTGGCAGGCGGCGCCCCACGGCGAGGTCAAGCTCGTCCGCTGCACCGCCGGGGCGATATGGGACGCCGTCGTCGATCTGCGCCCGGGGCCGACGCATCTCCGCTGGTTCGGCGTCGAGCTCACCGCCGGCTCGCGCACGCAGCTCTACATCCCCGACGGCTTCGCGCACGGCTTCCTCACGCTCGCCGACGACACCGAGGTCTTCTACCACATGGGCGCGCCGTACGTCGCCGAGGCGGCGCGCGGCCTGCGCTGGGACGACCCGCGCATCGGCATCCGCTGGCCGGCGCCGCCCGCGGTGATGTCGGAGCGCGACCGCACGTACCCGGACTACGTCGATGGGTGAGCGCGGGCGGGACATGTTCGAGCTCGCGCGCGAGCTCTACCCCATCTGTCGCAGCATCACGGGCGACGGGGTGCGCGAAACGCTGCGCATCGTCGGTGCGCGGCTGCCGGCGCCGCTCGCCGTCACCGAGGTCGCGAGCGGCACGCCGGTGCTCGACTGGACCGTGCCCGACGAGTGGAACATCCGCGACGCGTGGATCGCCGATGCGAGCGGCCGGCGCGTCGTCGATTTCCGCCGCTCGAGCCTGCACGTCGTGTCGTACAGCGTCCCGGTGCGCGCGCGCATGACGCTCGGCGAGCTGCGGCCGCACCTCCACGCGCTGCCCGATCGGCCCGACTGGGTCCCCTACCGCACGTCGTACTACGAGCGGTCGTGGGGTTTCTGCCTGAGCCAGCGCCAGCTCGACGCCCTCCCCGACGGAGAGTACGACGTCGCCGTCGACTCGACGCTGGCGCCGGGGCACCTCACCTACGGCGAGCTGGTCCTGCCGGGGGCGACGGACGCCGAGGTCCTGGTGTCGACCCACGTGTGCCACCCGTCGCTCGCCAACGACAACCTGTCGGCGATCGCGGTGTCGGTCGCCGTCGCGCGGGCGCTCGCGGCCCGGCCGCGCCGCCACACGTTCCGCTTCGTCTACGCCCCGGGGACCATCGGCGCCATCACGTGGCTCGCGCGCAACCGCGAGGCCGCCGCGCGCGTCCGCCACGGCTTGACGCTGGTCTGCCTGGGCGACGCGGCGCCGTTCACCTACAAGCGGACGATCGACGGCGACGCCGAGATCGACCGCGCGGCCGCCGTCGCGCTGCGCGACGCCGGCGCGGCCCACGAGGTCATCGACTTCTTCCCCTACGGCTATGACGAGCGGCAGTACAACTCGCCCGGCTTCCGCCTGCCCGTGGGGTCGCTGATGCGCGGCCGCCACGGGCGCTTCCCCGAGTACCATACGTCCGCCGACGACCTGTCGTTCATCGCGCCCGAACGGCTGGAGGAGTCGGCCGACGCCGTCCTCGCCGTCGTCGACGTCCTCGAGGGCGACAGCCGCTACCGCAATCTCGCGCCGGAGGGCGAGCCGCAGCTCGGGCGCCGCGGGCTCTACCGCGCCATGGGCGGCACCGACATCCCCGACCTCAACCTCGCGATGCTGTGGGTGCTGGCGCTGTCCGACGGGCGCCACACGCTCGTCGACGCCGCGGAGCGGTCGCGCATGTCGTTCCGCGCGCTGCGCGCGGCGGCCGACCTGCTCCTCGCGGCGGGGCTGATCGAGGAGGCGTGAGTCGGGGCGCGTCCGTCACCGCCGGTCGTACACCGGCCGCGACGGCCGACCCACGAGATGACGCTCCACACCGTCGGCGAGGGCGCGCGCGTACACGCCGAGCGCGCCGTCGACGGCCTCGATCGTGAGGTCGATGTCCGCGTCGGCGTGCGAGTAGCTCACCACGAACGACGGCGCGATCACGCCGCGTCGGATGATCTCCTGCAGGAACAGCGACCGGAACGCCTGCGACGGCCGCCCGGCCGCGTCGCGCGCGGTGTAGAACAGGTTGCACGCCCGCCCGACGACGTCGACGTGCGCCTGAAGGCCGTGGCGTGCGCTCGCCTGGCGCACGCCCTCGGCGAGGCGCGCCCCCTGCCTGTGGAGGTGGTCGACCACCGGCTCGTCGCGGAAGATCTGCATGGTGGCGATGGCCGCGGCCAGCGCCGGGGTCTCGGCGCCGTGCGTCGTCGACAGCAGGAACACCGCGTCCTGGGGGCGCTCGCGGCTGCCGAGCCGCATGATCTCGCGCCGGCCCGCCAGCGCCGACAGCGCGAAGCCGTTGGCCAGCGCCTTGCCGAACACCGACAGGTCCGGCGTGACGCCGTACAGCTTCTGCGCCCCGCGCGCGTGCCAGCGGAAACCGGTGATGGTCTCGTCGAACACGAGCACCGCTCCCTCGGTGCGGCACGCCGCGGCCACGCCCTCGAGGAAACCGGGCGCCGGCTCGTCGATGCGCGCCGGCTCGAGCACGACCGCGGCGATGCGCCCCGGGTGCGCGGCGAACAGCGCCCGCAGCGACCCGAGGTCGTTGTAGTCGAAGGGCAGCGTCTGCTCGTAGACCGCGCGCGGGATGCCCGCGTCCATGGTGGTCGTGCAGATGAACCAGTCGTCGTAGGAGAAGAACGGATGCTGGCGGCAGATGGCGACCGCGTCGCGCCCCGTGGCGGCGCGGGCGAGCTTGAGCGCGGCGGTGACGGCGGTCGAGCCGTCCTTCGTGAACTTCACCATGTCCGCGCCGTCGATCGCGCCGAGGAATGCCTCCGCGCAGTCCAGCTCGATCGTCGCCGGCCGGGTGAAGTTCGTGCCGAGCGCGAGCGACGCGCGCACCGCCTCGACGACGGCGGGGTAGGCGTGGCCGAGCGTGACCGCGCGCAGGCCCATGCCGTACTCGATGAGCTCGTTGCCGTCGGCGTCCCACACGCGGCAGCCCCGGCCGCGCGCGATCACCGGGGGCGCGAGCTCGGGGTACTGGTCGTCGCCCTTGGCGTAGGTGTGGCTGCCGCCGGGGACGAGGCGCTGGAGGCGATCGGCGATTGTCCTGCCGCGAGTGAAATCCACCGCGTTGGCCTATCCGCGCGTCACGGCACGTACAGCTGATCGCCCGGCAGGATCGCCAGGTTCGCCTCGGGCTGCGAGCCGTCAAGCACGGCGGGGTAGTTGATCGGGATGACGCGCGCCGGGCCGTTCTTCTTGGTGCGCCGGAACAGCTTCGTCTCCGTCGGCGACGCGAACCGGTTCGGGCCGCCGGCGAGCTGCATGGCCTCGAGCACGGTCACGTACTTGGTCGAGTTGAACACGCCGGGGTGCTCGACGTTGCCGCTCACGGTGAACGTGTAGCTGTTCACGCCCGTGACGGCGATGGTCACCACTGCGCCCTCGTCGCGCACGTACCTCTGCAGCTGCTTGGTCACCTCGTCCTTGAGCTGGCTGGGCGTCTTGCCATCGGCGGTGAGGTCGCCGAGGAGCGGCATGGTGATCGTCCCGTCGGGGCGCACCGTCGCGTCGGTGGACAGGTCCGCGTTCTTCCACACGCGGATGTTCAGGTGGTCGGCGACGCCGATCACGTACTCGCTCTTCCGCGGATCGGGCTCCTTCGCGTAGTCGTAGTCGTAGCGCACCTGGCCGCCGCAGGCGGCCAGCGAGACGAGCAGGGCGAGGGCGGGCGCGTTCAGGCGTTCGGATCCTATCGGCCTCCTCCGGGATGAGTCAACGACAACGCGGGTCACCGGCCGGAGCCGCGCACCATGGTGAGGGGGGTCTTGAGGATGATCTCGGCCTCGGTCCGGAGGTACGTGCGCAGGTCGTCGAGCGTCGCCGTATAGGCGAGGTCGTAGAGCAGCTTGAGGCGCATGTCGTCGGCCTCGGCGCCGCCCGCCTCGTCGAGCTTGAACGGATTGACGAGCGCGTCCTGCAGCTTCTCGATGTGGCTCCCCGGCGGCGCCTCGCCGGAGTAGCCGAGGTTGATCTGCGCCAGCCCGGTGATGCCCGGCTTCACGCCGCGCATGCGCTCCTCGAACAGCGGGATCGCCAGCGCGAGGTTGTTGATGAGCTCGGGGCGCTCGGGGCGGGGGCCGACCAGGCTCATCTGCCCCCGCAGCACGCACCACAGCTGCGGCAGCTCGTCGAGGCGCAGGCGGCGCAGGACGCGGCCCACGCGGGTCACGCGCGGGTCGGTCTTGGCCGCGAGCACCGCGCCCGTGCCCTTCTCCGCGTCGGCGCGCATGGTGCGAAATTTCGGCATGTCGAACTCGACGAAGCGGAAGCGCGTGTGGCCGTCGACGCGCTCTGCGCCGACGAGCGAGCCCGCCCGCCGCTGGCGATAGAACACCGAGCCGCGCGAGTCGACCTTGATGGCCGCCGCGATGAGGGGGAACAAGGGCGCGGTGATCGCGAGCCCGATCGTCGCGCTCACGATATCGATGGTCCGCTTGGCGAGTCTCACCTTCCAATTCATGGGGGCGCGTGGCAGAGTAGTCCTCTGCGGACGATCCTATCGAATAATCGGCCATGGTAAAGCTGCTGAGGGACGAGGAGCAGTGATTCGCTTGCAGGTTCCTAGCCGGCTAGAGTATCGGGACCTCGCGATCCGCATGGTGGCCTCGGCATGCAAGCTCGTGCCCAACGGTGAGGACGAGTTCTACGATGAGGTCATCTCCGCGTTCGGCGAGGCCTTCAACAACGTCGTCATGCACAGCTACGGTTCGGAGGGCGGGCAGCTCGAGATCGAGATCGAGCCCGGCGTCGATCGCTTGACGATCCGGCTCAAGGATTACGGCAAGACTTTCGACGTTATGTCGGTGCCGAGCCCCAACCTCGACACGATGCCCGAATCGGGTCTCGGCGTTTTCATCTTGCGGTCGTTCATGGACGACGTCACGTACAGTGGGGGCAGCCCAAACGTGCTCTCGATGACCAAGTACCTGAAAGCCGACACGAGAAAACCATGAAGTTTACGCGCGTGGACAACGGTGAAGAGACGGTGCTGTGGATCGAGGGCGTCCTCGACGCGGTGACCGCGCCCGAGATTCGGCCGACGGTGGAAGCCCTCGTCAGCGAAAAGCGCATGTCGATCCAGGTGGACGTGTCTTCCCTCCGCTTGATCGACAGCTCTGGCGTCGGGGTGATCGTCAGCCTTTTCAAACGGTGCAAACAGTTCGGCGGCGTCGTTCGCGTGACTGGTTTGAAGGATCAACCACTCGCGATCTTCAAGCTGCTGAGGCTCGATAGGGTGTTCGCCCGACCATGAAATGACCGCAGCAAGCAGCTTTCACGTCGATTCGTGGGCTGCTTTTCGGGAGGCGCGTGATAGACTGGCGTGCTTCTCATGCGGCGACATGCTGGATCGCGCGTAAGGTGGCTGAAAGGCGCCCGGTTTGACGCCGCGCGATAACTCTGGTCCGGAGTAGCGGGGGGTGGCTTACAAATAAGGTCCAGTTCTTGCTTGGGAATACAGAGTTTCGCGAGATGGGGGGAGGCGCCCCCCATCTTTGTTGGGAGTTTTTTACCAGATGGTACGTACTAACGGTGTGACAAGGGCCGTCAATATGGTAGTGTCGCGCACAAACTTCTCGGCCCGAGTTGGCGGACAATGTCTGCGGACGACGGCATGAGCGGTCCTCAAACCTCCATGGTCGCGATGATGCAGCAGCTGGGCATCCTCTACCGCACGCCCGCGCGGATCGTCGCCGCGCAGACGGAGGCGGAGTTGCGCGATCTCCTCGCGTCGACGCTGCGCGGCCTGTATCGCAGCCTCGTTCGCTACGAGCTCTTCGTCAAGGACGAGCGCGGCGATCTCGTGCCCGCCGTCCATCTCGGCGAGGGACAGCACGAGACCGGCATGAAGCTCCTCTCGTCGGTGAAGCTGCGCCTTGCCGCGGCGGCGAAGGACGAGCCGGGCGACCTGTCGCAGGCGCACCTGTTCCCCGCGCTGCACGCGGCCAAGCGCGGCTCGCTGATGAGCGCGCCGCTCCTCGACGCCGGGGCCGTCATCGGCCTGTGCGTCGTCGAGGGGGGGCCGGCGGCGCCCAGCTTCACCGCGTTCGATCTCGACCTCCTGCAGGGCGTGGCCGCGCTGTTCTCGCTGGCGCTCCAGCGCCTGCGCTCGAAGGAGACCCAGAACGCCCACGCCTCCGTCGAGAAGGACCTCAAGTCGGCGCGCAACGTGCAGCGCCGGTTCATGAGCCAGCCGCTGCCGAAGGACACCGGCGTGACGGTGGACGCCGAGTACCTGCCCGCGTTCGACGTGGGCGGCGACTTCTACGAGATCATCCACCTGGGCGACGGCCAGATAGGCGGCGCCATCGGCGACGTCTCGGGCAAGGGCGTGTCGGCCGCGCTCGTCATGGCGCGCGTGTCGTCGGAGGTCCGGCGCGCGCTGCGCTCGGGCGTGAGCCCGGCGCGGGTGCTCAAGTACGTCAACGGCGGCCTGACCAAGGACGTCGAGAGCGAGACGTTCGTGACCGCGTCGTCGATCCGGCTCGACGCGCGCGCGCGCAAGTTGACGGTCGCCAACGCCGGGCACATCCCGATGATCGTGCGGCGGGCCAGCGGCGAGACGTTCACGTTCGGACCCCCGTCGGGGACGCCGCTCGGGATGATGGATTCCGAGTACAGCGACGACGTCCTCGACCTCGAGCCGCTCGACATCGTCCTGCTCATGACCGACGGTCTGGTCGACGCGCTCGATCGCCCGAGCGACCGCATGGGCATGGAGCTCTTGCTCGGCCTCATCCGCTACGCGCCGCACGACCCGAAGCTGATCAACGCGCGCATCCTCGAGGCCGTGGGCAAGATGAAGGGGACCAAGCCGCTCGACGACGTGACGCTGGTGGCCCTGCAACTCCAGGGCTGATGCGCGTCCTCATCGTCACGCGCCTGTACCCCAACGCCCGGGATCCATCGTTCTCCCCATTCAACCGGCAGCAGTTCGCGGCGCTGGCCCGGCGGTGCGACGTCTCCGTCGTCGCGTCGATCCCGTGGTTCCCGGGCGCGCGCCTGTTCGCGCGCTGGTCGGCTGCCGGGCGCCTCGTCGGCGTGCCGCGCGAGGAGCGGATCGACGGGCTGCCGGTGGTGCATCCGCGCTACCTCTACGTGCCGCGGGTCCACGGCGCCGCGGGCGCGCTGTACGCGGCGTCGCTCGCGCGCGAGGTGCTGCGCCGGCGCGGCCGCCACGACGTGGTGCTCGGATCGTGGGCGTTCCCCGACGGAGTGGGCGCGGTCGCGCTGGCCCGGCTGCTCGGCGTCCCCGCGGTGATCAAGGTGCACGGGTCGGACATGAACGTGCTGGCGCGGACGCCGGCGATCGCGCGCAACCTGCGCTGGGCGCTGCCGCGCGCCCGGCGGGTGGTGGCGGTGTCCCGCCCGCTCGGCGACGTCGTGGCGTCGTTCGGCGTGCCGCGCGACCGCATCGACGTCGTCCCCAACGGGGTCGACGCCGAGCTGTTCCGGCCGCGCGATCGCGCCGCCGCCCGCGCCGAGCTCGGGCACGCCGGCGACGCGCGCCGCTGGCTGCTCTACGTCGGCCGGCTCCGCGAGGACAAGGGCGTCCTCGACCTGCTCGAGGCGTTCGGGCGCCTCGCGGAGCGCCGCGCCGACGTCCGGCTGGCGCTCGTCGGCGACGGGGAGGCGCGCGCGGCCTGCGAGCGGGCGGCGGGGCGGCTGGGCGACCGGGTCCTCGTCGCCGGGCAGCGCCCCCTGGAGGAGGTGCCGCGCTGGATGGCGGCCTGCGACGCGCTCGTCCTGCCCAGCTGGGCGGAGGGCACGCCGAACGTCGTCCTCGAGGCGCTGGCCTGCGGCCGGCGGGCCGTGGCCACGCGCGTGGGCGGCACGCCCGACCTGATCGTCGCACCCGAGCTGGGCGAGCTGGTGCCGCCGCGCGAGCCGGCGCTCCTGGCCGACGCCCTCGCCCGCGCGGCCGATACTCCCTACGATCCCGCGGCGGTGGCGCGCGCAGGGGCGCGCGGCGGCTGGAGCGAGAGCGCCGCGCACCTCGAGGGATCCCTGCGGGCGGCGCTGGCGTGAGCTACCCTGGTCCCATGGCGAGGGAGGCCTGGATCGACGCCGAGACGCGCATGAGCGCGATCGGGCGTCGGGCCATCCTGCGCGCGTTGCGGCGACCGTGGCGCGTCTTGACGATCGCCCTCCTCATAACCGGCGCGTGCGTCGCCTACCGCGCGCGCCGGTCCCCGAGCTACGAGGCGCGCCTGTATTTCCTTCTCGCCGAGGGCGACATCACCGACCCGAACAACGCGCCGAAGCCGCTTCACTCCATCCGCGACTACGTCTCCAATGTGGCGCTGTCGCGCAACCGGATCGAGCAGCTGATGAAGAAGTACCACCTGTCGCCGGCGCTCCTCGCGCGCGATCCGGTCGCCGCGACCGACAGCTTCCGCGAGGACGTCGAGGTCGACGTCAGCCGCAACTACTTCATCTACGACCGCCACCCCGGCGACGCGCCGCGGTCGGCGCAGGTGACGATCTCGATGAAGGGCGGGGACGCCGAGCAGACGCGCGCGATCGTCCACGACATCGGCGACGCGATCCTTCAGGCGCAGGCCGCGCAGCGCAACGGGCGCCTGGCGCGGGCGCGCGAGCTCCTCGGCGCGCAGCTTACGCTGGCCCGCGCGCGCATCAAGGCGGGCCAGGATGTGATGGACCGCCTGTGGCTCGAGGCCGCCAAGGCCGACCCGCGCCGCGCGATCGCCATCCGCGCGCAGATCGCCGCGCAGCAGGCCGCGGCGAAGGGCGCGATCGAGCAGCTCCTCGCGCTCGAGCGGCGCGCGGCCGACGTCGCGTTCACTGCGGCCGCCGAGGGCGAGCAGCTCGGCATGAACTTCGAGCTGTTCGACGAGACCCTGACCGCGTCCGCACCCCGCCTCGGGACGGCCGATTTCCTTCGGCTGGGAGCAATCGTCTTCGTCATCGTCCTCGTCTTGGCCGTGCCGATCGTGGGCGCGTTCGACGATCGCGTGTACGCGCCCGAGGACCTGCGGGCCAGGGGAATCGCGCTGTTCGGCGCGCTGCCGCGCTTCCCTGGGGACGATGTGGGGTCGTATCGGGCGCGCGGCCGGGCCACGGTGTATACTGCATGATCTCCATGTCGAAATCGCCTTTGATCGCGAGCGACTATCTGCAGCCCGTGGTCAGGCTGATGCGGCGGACGGTGCGGTTCTGGTGGGTCGCGCTGGCGGCGTTCGTGGTGGGGATGGGCGCCACCTTCGCCGCGATGGAGCTGCGCGCCAAGCAGTACCGCTCCGAGGCGGTCGTCTACTACCAGGAAGGCCTGCAGTGGACGGCGAACGAGGGGATGAGCACGCGGCGCATCGGCCAGCGGCTCAAGGACATGCTGTTGGCGCGGGCGCAGCTCGCCAAGCTCATCGACGAGCTCGGGCTCTACCCCCAGCTCGTGAAGGCCGGGCGGACCGGCGACGCGGTGGAGGAGATGCGCCTGGCGACGAGCTTCAAGCTCAACGAGGGCGACGTGTTCGTCCTGTCGTACACCGGCAACTCGCCCGACGAGGCGAAGCGGGTGACCGCCAAGCTGACGGACGTGCTCATCGGCGAGAACACCCGCCTGCGCGCCGAGCAGGCGGAGGTCGCGCGCGCGTTCCTCGACGCGGAGAAGAAGCGCAACGAGGACGACTTGGCCGCCAAGGAGGCCGAGCAGCTGCGCTTCCTCGCCAAGCACCCCGAGTTCGCGCACGAGCAGAGCACGATCGGCGTGACCCTGCGGGCGACCAAGAAGGACCCGGACGCGGCGGGCAAGGACGACAACAACGCCCTGGGCGCGCTGCGGCGCGAGGAGGAGCGGCTCCGCCGCCAGATCGCCAACCCGCAGCAGATCCCGCGCCCGCCGCGCGATCCGGCGCTCGTCGCCGCCAAGACCGAGGCCGAGGCCAAGCTCAAGGCGGCGCAGCGCGAGCTGGCCGACCGGCGCGCGCGCTTCACCGAGCAGCACCCCGACGTGCGGTCGGCGGCGGCGCTGGTCAAGGAGGCCGAGGACGGCTACCGGCGGGCCGTCGACGCGCTCGCCGCCGCCGACGCCGCGGCGGCGCCCATCGTCGAGATCGAGCCGAAGGCCGTGCTGGAGTCGCGCCTTCAGCAGGTGCAGGCGGACATCGCCGCCTACCAGCGCAAGCACCCCAAGGAGAAGGCCGTCCCCGACGAGCCGGTCGAGAGCAGCGACGCCGCGCAGCGCATCGTGGCGCTGGAGACGGAGTGGGCGCGCCTCAACCGCGAGGTCGCCGAGGCGCGCGAGCGCTTCCAGGCGCTCGACACCAAGCAGTTCATGGCGTCGATGACCGCCAACACGCTCATGAGCGGACAGGCGGCCCAGATCGTCGTCATCGATCCGGCGTTCGTCCCGGTGCAGCCGATCGGGATGGCGGCGAGACGGCTGTTCCTGATGGGGGCGTTGATCACGTTCGCGCTCGGCATCGGCCTCGCGGTGCTGTTCGCGCTGCTCGACGACCGCGTCTACGATCACACCGACGTCGAGAGGTTGGAGATCGCGCCCGTCCTGATCGAGGTGTCGGGGCGGAGCATGGGGCAAGGGAGGGCGGCGGAGTGAGCGACGAGCGGCGCGGGCGGCGGGATCGACCGGGGAACGAGTTTGCCGAGCCGGAGGTGACCCTTCCGCGTGCGGTGCGCGAGGCGCCGCCGCGGTCGACCACCAAGCAGATGCACGGCGTCCTCCCGCCGCCGCCCGCCGGGATGCCGCTGCCGGCGCCGGCGGTCACCCCGCCGGTGCAGTCGCGCGCGCCCACGCAGCCGCAGCCGACGATCAAGGCCGACGCCGCGGACCGCCCGCCCGAGACGACCGCGCGCCAGGCCGCGCACGCGGCGGCGCAGCTGACCCAGCTCGCGCAGCCGGCCGCCGGCCCGACCGTGCGCAACACGACGGTGTTCCACAAAGCGTCCGACTCGTCGGACCTGGTGCGCGTCCACCGCATGGCGCCGACCCGCCGGATGGACCCGCGCCTGCTCATGCTGGGCGCGCCCGATTCGGCCGCCGCGGCCAGCTTCCGCGTCCTGCGCCACCGCCTGGGCGAGCGCAAGGGCGTGAAGGCGATCCTCGTCACCAGTCCGCGCGCCGGCGAGGGCAAGACGCTGTGCGCGGTGAACCTGGCGCTCGCCATGGGCGAGGCCGGGCGCGCCCGCGTGCTCCTGCTCGAGGCCAACTTCCGCTGCCCGTCGGTCGCGCGCCTGCTCGGGTTCTATCCGCCCATGGGCGTGTGCGAGCAGCTCGACGCGCACCGCCTGCAGCCGGCGCAGCCGTGGATCGTCGTCGAGACGGTGGCGCCGTGGCTGCACACGGCGGCGGTCGCGCCGGAGATGGAAACGCGCCCCATCCTCGACGGGCCGGCGCTGGCCCGCTGCATCGAGGACATGCGCCGCGCGGGCTACGACTACATCGTGATCGACAGCCCGCCGATCCTCGGCAGCGCGGACGTCAACCTCATCGAGGAGAGCGTCGACGGGATCGTCATCGCGATGTGGGCGCGCAAGTCGCGCGCGCGGGCGCTGCGCAAGGCGGTGGACCAGATCGGCAGGAGCAAGCTCCTCGGCGTCGTCCTGCTCGGGACGTAGCATGGCGGGGGTCCACGAGCTCCTGCGCGCGGCCGGCATCGAGCTCACCGCCGACGACGATCGGCCGGCTCTGCGCGTGGAGTGCGCCCGCCTGGCGCGCCGCATGCGCGAGCGCATGGTGCGCACCATCGGCCTCTACCCCGCCGACGACACCGTGGCGGTGCCGTCGATCGCGATCGAGCTCGGCCGGGCGCTCGCCGACAAGAGCCCCGGATCCGTCGGCGTCGTCGACGCCCACGGGAGCTGGGCGTGCGCGCGCGCGCTGGCGGGCGCCGCCCCCGCCGACGGCACGCTCGTGGCGACGAGCTGGATCACGGACAATCTGGCCGTCCTCACCCCGCGCATCTTCGACGCCGGGGCGATGCTGGGCCAGCTGCGCGCCGCGGTGGTCGAGAACGGGGTCGCGTTCAGCGACCTGGTGGTGGACCTGACCGGCCTCGACCACCTCGGCGACCAGCTCGCCGCGTTCGAGCTCCTCGAGGCGGTCGCGGTGGTCGCCCGCAGCGGCCGCACCACCACGCGGCAGATCCAGCGCCGGCTGCGCGACATCCCCGAGTGGAGCAGCCTCGGCGTGCTGCTCACGGGGCTGTGATGTCTGCTACTCTCTCGCCGGTGCTGTCGCGCATATCCGCCAAGAACCTACACACGTGGCTCGGCGGGTACGCGATCGACGTCGCCAGGCGGGCGCTCCGGCCGCGCCCGCGCGGGCCGCGCCACCTGCTGTTCGCGGTGTGCGATCACTTCGAGCCGCTGTGGAAGGGGGCGCCCCCAGCGCAGGGGCGTGAGCGGACGCGCGCCTGGTCCGACGGGTATCCCGCGCTGGCCGCCGAGTTCCGCGACGCGGACGGACGGCCGCCGCGCCACAGCTTCTTCTATCCGGGCGAGCAGTACGCGCCGGACTATCTCGAGCCTTTGGCGGCGCTGGCCCGCCGCGGGTTCGGTGAGGTCGAGGTCCACCTGCATCACGACGGCGACACCGCGGAGACGCTGCGCGCGAGCCTGCACCAGGCGCTCGCCGACTTCGGCCGCCACGGCCACATCTCGAAGGACGCCGCCGGGCGCCCGCGGTGGGCGTTCATCCACGGCAACTGGTGCCTGGCCAACGCCCGGCGCGACGGCCGCTGGTGCGGCGTCGACGCCGAGCTGCCGCTCCTGTTCGACGCCGGCTGCTACGCCGACTTCACGTTTCCGTCGGCCCCGGACGAGACCCAGCCGAACATCGTCAACCAGATCTACTGGCCCGTCGGCGACCTCGCCCGCCGGCGCGCCTACGAGCGCGGCGCGCGCGCGCGCGTGGGCGAGGTCAAGCGCGACCGCCTGCTGTTCATCCAGGGCCCCATCGCCCTGGCGCGGCGGGCCGGCCGGGCGGCGGTGCGCATCGAGGCGGCGGCACTGGACGCCGGCGACCCGCCGACGCCGGAGCGGGTCGACACGTGGGTCGCGCAGGACATCCACGTCGCGGGGCGGCCGGAGTGGACGTTCGTCAAGGTGCACACCCACGGCGCGCCGGAGAAGAACGCCGCGTCGCTCCTGGGCGCCGAGGGCCGGCGCCTCCATCGGCACCTCGCCGCCCGCTACAACGACGGCCGCCGGTGGATCCTTCACTACGTCACCGCGCGCGAGATGTACAACATCGCCGTCGCGGCGATGGAGGGCGCGAGCGACGACCCCGCCGCCCACCGCGATCGCGTAATCCCACCCCCGCCGGTCGTGACCAGCTAGCATGTTCGCGGTCCCGGGGCTCCTGGCGCTCATCTTCGTCGACTACCTGCGGCCGCAGGAGTACTTCCCGTTCCTGGCGGCGCTGCCGCTCCTCCACATCGCCACCGGGCTCGCGGTTCTCGGGTTCCTGCTCGATCTGCGCCTGGGCCTGTCGCGGCCGCACCCGGCGCCGCACCTGGCGCTCGCGCTGCTGTTCTTCGTGTGGTGCATCATCACCCTGGCGGTGCGCGCGCCCGACCAGCTGGCCGCGCGCACGTCGTCGCTCGTCATCCCGATCGCGGTCTACCTCCTCGTGGCCCACGCCATCCAGAGCTTCCGCGTGCTCGAGGTGGTGTGCGGGCTCCTCCTCGCCATCTGCGTCGCGCTGGCGGCGCTCGGCGTCCATCAGGGGCTGGCCGACTACGGCTGCCACCGCGAGGCGATGAGCGACGGCCACGTCGTCCTCGTGTACGACGGCCGGCCGTGCAGCGACGCCGACCGCAACATATGCGAGAACGAAGGCGCCGAACCGGGCGCCGAGTACTGGTGCGAGAAGGTCGGGCTCCTCGGCACCCAGTCGGATCACGGTCGCGTGCGCTACCGCGGAACGCTCCAGGACCCCAACGAGCTCGCGCTGGCGCTCGGCATCGCCATCCCGTTCGCGTTTGCGTTCTTCGACCGGCGGCGCTCGCTGCCGCGCCTGCTGCTCGTCGGGCTGACGGTGGGGCTCGTCGGCCTGTGCGCTTATTTCACCCAGTCGCGCGGCGGCCAGATCGTGTTTCTCGCCGTGCTCGCGGTCTACTTCGTGCGGCGCTACGGCGTCCGCCGCGGCCTCGTCATCGGCGTCGTCCTCGCGCTGCCGCTTCTCCTCCTCGGCGGCCGCACCGGTGCCGAGTCGTCGACGATGGAGCGGACCGAGTGCTGGTGGGTGGGGCTGCACCTCGTCGTCGCGTCGCCGGGGTTCGGGGTGGGCTTCGCCCAGTTCACCGAGCACCACTACCTGACGGCGCACAACAGCTTCATCCTGACGGCGGCGGAGCTCGGGCTGCCGGGGATGCTGCTGTGGACGTCGATAGTCTACGTGGCCCTGAAGATCCCCGTCCACGCGCTGCGGACGCCGGGCCTGGCGCCGATCGCGCGATCGTGGGCGACGGCGTTCGTGGCCTCGATCGTGTCGCTCGCCGTGGGCGTCCTGTTTCTGTCGTACGCGTACAAGGACGTGCTGTGGATCTACATCGGCCTGACCGGCGCCCTGTACCAGGCAATCCGGCGGCACGATCCGAGCTTCAGCGTCGGCTTCGGTCTCCGCGATCTGGGGATCGTGGCGCTGTTCGACCTGGCGCTCCTCCTCGTCTTCATGGGCTACACGGGGCTGAAGCTGGGCTGGTGACCATGACCGTGAGACATCGCGCAGGGCTCGTCGGAGCCGGATACATCGCGGAGTACCATGTGGGCGCGCTGCGGGCGCTGCCCGGCGTCGAGCTCGTCGGCGTGACCGACCTGTCGGCCGAGCGGGCGGCCGCGCTCGCCGAGCGGCTGGGGACGCGCAGCCACCCGTCGCTCGCGGCGCTGCGCGACGCCGGCGCCGACGCGATCCACGTGCTGACGCCGCCGGACAGCCACGCCGACGTCGCGGTCGCCGCGCTCGAGCTCGGGTGCCACGTCCTGGTGGAGAAGCCGCTCGCCACCAGCGTCGACGCGTGCCAGCGCATCCAGGCGGCGGCGGCGGCGGCGGGGCGGTCGGCGTCGGTGAACCACTCGCTCCTCTTCGATCCCCAGATCGTGCGCGCGCTGGAGCTGGTGCGCGCGGGCAAGCTGGGCCAGGTCGTGTCCGTCGACATCTTGCGCGGCTCGATGTATCCGCCCTACCGCGGCGGGCCGCTGCCCCCCCAGTACCGCTCCGCGGCGTATCCGTTCCGCGACCTGGGCGTGCACGCGCTGTATCTGTTCCAGGCGTTCCTCGGGCCGATCGAGGGGGTGAGCGCGATCTGGGAGTCCAAGGGCGGGGACCCCAACCTCGCCTACGACGAGTGGCGCGCGCTGGTGCGCTGTCGCGACGGTCTCGGCCAGTTCCAGCTGTCGTGGAACGTGAAGCCGATGCAGAGCCAGCTCATCGTCCAGGGCACGAAGGGCGTCCTGCGCATCGACCTGTTCCTCATGTTCCACGCGCGGCGCGGCGCGATGCCGGTGCCCAAGCCGATCGAGCGGGTGGTCAACGCGCTGACCGATTCGGTCCAGCCGCTCGTGGACGTGCCCCGCGGCGTGGTCCGGTTCGCGGCGGGCGCGGTCAAGCCGTACCAGGGGCTGCGCGATCTCGTCGCCGCGTTCTACCGCGCGCTCGACGGAGAGCGGCCGTTGCCGGTCGCGCTCGACGACGCGACGACGGTGGTGCGCTGGGTCGAGGAGGTCGCGGGCGCGGCCGAGGCGGAGCACGCCGCGCGCGTCGCCGGGCTACCCCGCTCCGACCGCGCCGACGTCCTCGTCACCGGCGCCTCGGGCGGGCTCGGCGGCGCGGTGGTGCGGCGGCTCGCCGCCGCCGGGCGCAAGGTGCGCGCGTTCGTGCGCCGGCCCCCCGCCGACCTGCCGCCGGGGGTGGACGTCGCGCTCGGCGATCTCGGCGATCCGGACGCGGTCGACGCGGCGGTGCGCGGCGCGGCCGCGGTCGTCCACGTCGGCGCGGCGATGAAGGGCGGCTGGGAGGAGCACGAGCGCGCGACGGTGATCGGCACGCGCAACGTCGTCGACGCCTGCCGCCGCCACGGCACGACCAAGCTCGTCCACATCTCGTCGCTGTCGGTGAACGACTGGGCGGGCGAGGACGGCGGCGTCCTGTCGGAGAGCTCGCCCTACGAGCCGCGCCCGGAGGAGCGCGGACACTACACGCGCGCCAAGCTCGAGGCGGAGAAGTCCGTGACGGCCGCGGTCGCGGCGGGCCTGCCGGCGGTGATCCTGCGGCCGGGGCAGATCTTCGGCGGCAAGATCCCGCTCCTGACGCCGGCGGTGGCGCGGCGCGCCGGCGGGCGCTGGGTCGTCCTCGGCGACGGCCGGCTCAAGCTGCCGCTCGTGTACCTCGACGACGTCGTCGACGCCATCGTGAGCGCCCTCGATGGGCCGCTGGCGCGCGGCGAGGTGATCCAGATCGTCGACCCGCACCAGCTCACCCAGAACGAGGTGCTCGCAGCCGCGCTGCCCAACGGCGCCCGCGTCGTGCGCCTGCCGCGCGCGCTGATCCTCGCCGGCGGCCGCGCGTCCGAGCCCGTCCTCGCCGCGCTGGGGCGCAAGTCGCCCGTGTCGGCCTACCGCCTCCGGTCGGCGCTGGCGCGCGTGGACTTCGCCTCCGAACGGGCGCGCGAGCTCCTCGGCTGGCAACCGCGCGTCGGGGTCGTCGAGGGCATCCGGCGCGAGACCGCGCGAAGGGCATGAGCGAGCGAGCGGTGCAACGATGACGGGAAACGCCCCCACCCTGACGCAGCGCGCCGTCCGCGGGGTCGCGTGGACGCTGCCGACCAGCCTTGGCTCGCGCATCATCGGGCTCGTCGGCACGCTGATCCTGGCGCGCTACCTCGCGCCGGCGGAGTACGGCGAGGTGTCGGCCGCGGCGATCGTCACGGTGACCGCGTTCACCGTCACGACGTTCGGCCTGGGCATCTACCTCGTGTCGAACCGGGACGTCACCCGCGCCGAGGCGTTCCACGCGACGTGCTTCTTCCTCGCCACGGGCGCGGCGGCGCTGGCGGCGGTGTGGGCGCTCAGCGGTCCGCTCGGCGAGTGGTCCGACGCGCCCGGCCTGGGGCGTTACATGCCCCTCTTCGTGCTGAGCGCGATGCTCGATCGCGTCGTGTTCCTGCCCGAGCGGATGCTCGTGCGCAAGCTGCGGTTCGGCTGGCTGTCGATCTCGCGCGCCGCCGGGGAGCTGACCTACACCGGCGTGTCCCTGGGCCTGGCGGCCATCGGTGTCGGCCCGATGGCGATCGCCTGGGGCAACCTCGCCCGCTCCGCGCTCCGGTTCGTCGCCGTCGTGCCCGCGGTGGGCTGGCGCGAGTGGCTCGAGCCGCACCGCCTGCGCCTGGCCACGCTGCGCAAGATCATCGGCTACGGCGTGAACGTGTCGGTGGCCTCGATCGCCACGTTCGCGATGCGCCGGTGGGACAACCTGCTGGTGAGCCGCTACTTCGGCCCCGGCATGATGGGCGCGTACAACTACGCCTACAACCTGGCGGACACGCCGGCGGTGGCCATCGGGGAGCAGATGAGCGACGTCATCGGCGCGACGTTCCCCCATGCCGAGCACCAGAAGCGCGCCGCCGCGGTGGTGCGAGCCTGCACCATGGTGTCGCTGATCATGTTCCCGCTCGCCTTCGGCCTGGGCGCCGTCGCCGATGCGGTAGTGAAGACGTTCTTCGATCAGAAGTGGGCGAGCGTGGCGCCGATGCTGGTGTTCCTGTCGATCCTGTCGGCGCCGCGCCCCATCGCGCACATCCTGCAATCGTACTTTTACGCCTGCCATCGCCCGCGCGTGGTGCTCATCCTCGAGTGGGCGAGCCTGGTCGCCATCGTCGCCGCGATCTCGACCGTCGGTCGCATCGCGATCGAGTGGACGTGCGCGTCGGTCGGCGCCGTGTTCGTCCTGCGCACGCTGGCGGCGATGTGGACCGCGAGCCGGCTGGACGACATCCCCCTGCGCCGGTTCCTCCTGCCCCTCGTCGGGCCCCTGGTCGCGTGCGCGCTCATGGTGGCCGCGATCTGGCTCGCGCGCCCGGCCATCCTCGGCCTGTCGCCGCCGGCGCGGCTCGCCGTCGAGGTGGCGATCGGCGGCGCGGTCTACGTCGCCGCGGCATTCCTCCTCTTCCCCGCGGCTGCGCGCGAGCTCCTCGAGCTGGTGCGCTCGTCGCTGTTCCGCCGGAGGACGGCATGACTCCGAATCAGAAGCTCGCGATCTCGGTCGTGATCCCGTACTACAACGGCTCGCGCTTCATCGCCGAGGCGCTGGCGTCGGTGCGGGCGCAGACGCTCGCGCCGCTCGAGGTCATCGTCGTGGACGACTGCTCGCGCCCGGACGAGGCGGCGGCCCTGGATCGCGAGGCGCACGACTGCGTCGTCATCCACCTGCCCAAGAACCGCGGCCCGTCGGTGGCCCGGAACATCGGTATCGCGCGCGCGCGCGGCGAGTGGATCGCGTTCCTCGACTGCGACGATCTGTGGGCCCCGCGCAAGCTGGAGCTGCAGGCCGCCGTGGTGGCGGCGAACGCCGACTGCCGCGCCGTGCACTGCGGCATGACGACCATTCTCCCCGGCGGCAAGGAGGTCGTGTACGACAAGGGGGAGGTGACGTTCGAGGACTTTCTGGAGTTCCCGTGCCCCATCTTCCCGTCGGCGGTGCTCATGCAGCGCCAGGCGCTTTTCGAGTGCGGCCTGTTCGATCCGACCAAGCGTTGCTGCGAGGATCTCGACCTGTTCCTGCGTTTCTGCTACGGCGACGGGAAGTTCTACGTTGCGCCCGAGCCGCTCATGATCCGGCGCATCCAGGACGACGGGCTGTCGCGCAACCTGGCGACGTTCTGGCGCGAGGCCGATCGCGTCTATCGCGACTTCCTGCCCGTGTTCGCCGATCGCGACAAGAGCCGCGCCACGCTGCGCTCGGTCCACGCCGACATGACGCTGCGGGCGCTGTACGCGCGCGACTTCAAGCTCATGTGGCGCCGGCTGCGCGACGCGAGCCAGCGCGACGTGCCCATGTCGCTGACGTTGAGCCGCGCGGTGTGGCAGGCCATACGCAACCGATTGCGTTAGTGAGACGTGTTGAGCTTCACCGTCACGTCGTTCGACACCGCGTTGGACGTGGCCAGGTCGGGCTTGCCGTCGCCGTTGAAGTCGCCGGCCACGACGCCGTAGGAGAACTGACCCATCTTGCCGGCGTCGATCGGCGGGTCGAAGCTGCCGTCGCCGACGCCGAGCAGGACGGACGCGTTGCTGCTCATGAAGTTGGCCGTCGCCACGTCGGGGACGCCGTCGCGGTTGAAGTCCGCCACGGCCACAGAGTACGGCCCGGTGCCGACGCCGGTAGGGGACACGATCGCGTCGAGGAACGTGCCGTCGCCGCGGCCGAGGAGCACGCTGACGTCGTCGCTGCCGCGGTTGGCGACGACCAGGTCGAGCTTGCCGTCGAGGTTCATGTCGTGGGCGATGACGATGAACGCGGGCGTGCCGCCCTCGGGGTAGGGCACCTCGGGGCGGAACGTGCCGTCGCCGTTGCCCAGCCTGACGATGATCGTGCGGCTGGTGAGGTCGGCGATCGCCAGGTCGTTCTTGCCGTCCCCATTGAAGTCGCCGATCGCCGCGGAGAACGGCGACGACCCGCCATGGATGCCGACCGGCACGTCGATCGCCGGGTCGAGCGTGCCGTCGGCCCGGCCCATGAACTGGCTGACGGAGGCCTTGTCCGGGTTGGTGGCGATCACGTCGGGGAAACCGTCGCCGTTCAGGTCGCCCACCGCCAGGTTGGACGTCGCGCCGCCGGCGATGGTGGGATACTCGCGCGCCGCCTGGAACGTGCCGTCGCCCTTGCCGACCAGCACGCTCACCGAGTTGCCGTGGTAGTTCGCGGTCACGATGTCGGGGATGCCGTCGCGGTTGAAGTCCGCGACCGTGCCGCCGGTGGGGTAGGCGCCGGTGCCGAAGTTCGGGACCACGTTGCGGAACGTTCCGTTGCCGTGGTTGATGAGCACGGTGATCGAATTGTCCTGCTCGTTCGCCGCCGCCAGGTCGACGTGCCCGTCGCCGTCGAGGTCGCCGTAGAACAGCGCGTAGGTCTTGAAGCTGGCGCCGTACGACACGGCGTCGGCGAACGACACGACGGCGAGCGCCGAGCACGTGCCGGAGCCCGGCTGGCACGTCCCGCCGAAGCAGTCGGCGTCCACCTTGCAGTGGCGGCCGCCCGCGCACTTGCGGCAGGTTCCGCCGCCGCAGTCGACGTCGGTCTCGGCGCCGTCGCGCACCCCGTTGAAGCAGGGGAGCGGCCGGCACGTCCCGTCGACGCAGTTGCCGCTCTGGCAGTCGGCGCCGACGTCGCACGAGCGGTTCAGCGCGCACGGGCCGCAGCTCCCCCCGCAGTCGACGTCGGTCTCGCTGCCGTTGTGGATCTGGTCGTCGCACCGGGGATTCAAGTAGAACACGCAGCCGAGGAGCAACGAGGCGACGGCGGCCGCGCCCGCGGTCCACGCGATCAAGCGGCGGCGCGACATCCGGTCCCGACCATCAACCCAACCAGCGAGCGTACCACAGGTTCAAGGCCATCGCCGTCCACAGCTTGTTGCTGTAGTCGCGCTCGTGCCGCTTGTGGCGGTCGAGCAGGTCGGCGAGGGCGTCCCGGCGCAGGATCCCCAGCTTGGTGAAGCCGGTCTCGAGGAGGATCGGGCGCGCCCACTCGCCGAGCCGCCCCGCGAACAGCTCCTGCACGGGCGTGCGGAAGCCCTGCTTGGGGCGGTAGATGATGTCGTCGGTGAGCACGCCCTCGATCGCCTTCTTGAAGAAGTGCTTGACCCACCCGTCGCGCCACTTGAACTTCGCCGGCACGTTGTACACGAAGCGCGCGTACGCCGGCTCGGTGTAGGGGCAGCGGGCCTCGAGCGCCAGACGCGACGACAGCAGGTCGAGCTTCGAGAGCATCAAGTTCCCGAAGTAGTTGTCCTGCATCATCGCGTAGATCATGTAGTTGAGGTAGTCGCGCCGGCCGTGGGCGCTGGCGTCGACGCGCCTGCGGTTGCGCGCCACGATCGTCGCCGGCAGCTCGTCGCGGCAGCGCGCGAGCAGGTCGGCGGGCAGAAGCCGGGGGAGCTCGCTCTGGGGCCACGCCACCTCGTAGCTCCAGAAATATTCGGCGTCGTCGTCGGCGGCGCGGCCGAGCACGTCCTGGCGCGCGGGGGACACGAGCGGCGCCAGCATCGCCGCCGCTTGGCGCGCGAAGCGCGGCAGGCGCATGAGCGGCTGCCAGCGCGCGTAGTAGCCGTCGCGGATCTGCACCATCCCGCCGTGGCCGCAGCACAGCTCGTCGTTGGCCTCGCCGGTGACGACGACGCGCACCCCCTCCGCCTGGGCCAGACGCAGCGCGTGGAACAGGAACACGCTCGACGGCTCGGACACGAGGTCGTCCTGCGCCGCGATCGTCTCCGGGATGATCGCGAGGAAGTCGTCCGTCGACAGCAGCGCCTCGTGATGCTGCGTCCTGGCGTCGGCGGCGACCTTGCGGGCGTAGTGGAGGTCGTTGTACTTGGTGTCGCCCTCGAACTCGGCCAGGCCGACGGTGAACGTGTGGAGCGGCGCGGCGCCCCCGCGCGCGAGCAGGCTGACGTTGGCGCTGGAGTCGTTGCCCCCGGACAGGAGCGCCCCGATCGGACCGGACACGGCGCGCCGTCGCACCGCCGCCGCGTGCAGCTCGCTCGTCCGCTTCACGTAGAACGCCTCGTCGTCGCGCTCGTCGACGGGGTCGTCGAGCAGGTCCCAGAAGCGACGCTCCTCCGCGTCGCCCGCGGGCGTGAGGTCGACCGCGCAGCCTGCGGGCACCCGCCGCACGTCCGCGAACAGCGTGCGCGGCCCTGGGGCGGTGAGGAAGCACAGGTACTGGACGACGGCGACCTCGTCGTGGGCGCGCCGGACGGCGGGGTGGTGGAGCAGCGCCTTGATCTCGGACGCGAACACCACGCCGTCGGCGGAGCGGTGGTAGTAGAGGAAGCGGACGCCGAGCGGATCGCGCGCGAGGGTGAGCCGCCCGCGCTCGCGGTCCCAGATGGCCAGGGCGAACTGCGCGTCGAGGTCGCGCCACCCGTCGGGGCCGCGGGCCGCGAAGCGGTCGAGCAGCGGCGCCGGGCTCTGCCCGCCGTCGTCGGTGAACACGTGGCCGTCGCACACCATGGCGCGCGTCCCGCCGCCGACCACGCGCACGCCCGGATTCTGCTCGCCGGGCTGCGTGCGCAGCCAGCGGAACCCCAGCCGCGCGCCGCCCTCGGGGTCGTGCCACGTCGTGGCGTCGTCGGGCGCGCGGAACGCCAGCGCCTCGAGCATGGCGTTGAGCTCGACCTCGGCGGTCGGGCGCCGCGCGTAATTCCCAATCATTCCGCAGATGGCTGACATTCAGAGGGGGGCATCGTACAGCGCCTGGTAGGCGCTGGCCACGGCTTCGATGCTGTGCTTGCGCTCGGCGTCGGCGCGCGCGCGGGCGCCGAGCGCGCGGCGGAGATCGCCGTCCCGCGCGAGGCGCACGAACGCGTCCGCCATCGCCTCGGGCGATTCGGCGGGGACGACCAGGCCGGTCGCGCCGTCGTCGATGAGCTTCGGCACCTCGTTCACCGCCGTCGCCACGATGGCCGCGCCGGCGCACTTCGCCTCGAGCAGCGCCACGCCGTACGGCTCGAACTTGGACGCGAGCACGAACGCGTCGAGCGCGCGGAGGAGCGCGGGCACGCGCGCCCAGTGGCCGAGCAGGACGACGCGGTCGGCGATGCCGAGCTGGGCGACCTGCGCCTCGACGGCGCCGCGCAGCGGGCCGTCCCCGGCGAGGACCATGCGCAGGCGCGGCTCGGCGCGCGCGGCCACGGCGAACGCGGCGATCTGGGTGGGGTAGTCCTTCTGCTCGACGAGGCGGCCCACGCTGCCGACGAGCACGTCCTCCGGCCCGGCGCCCGCGCGCGCGCGCAGCTCCGCGATCTCCTCGGCGGCGACCGCCGCGTACGGGCGGAGGTCGATGCCGTAGCTGATCGTGCGCATGCGCCGGCGGAGCGCGTCGTAGCCGAACAGGCCGAGCGGGCGGGCGGCGTCGCTGGTGAAGCGGCAGAAGCGCTCGCCCAGCTCGTCCGACACGACGACGAGGTTGCGCGCGAGCGCGCACGCGAGCTGGTTGCGCAGCGCCTGGCCGCGCCCGCGGTTGTGCAGCTCCGCGGGGAGGAACCGATACTCGCGGTCCGGCACCTGGCAGGCGAACGCGCTGAGGGATCCGACGGTGGTGCGCACCCCGCACAGGCGGGCGGCGAGCCCGCC
>DATFWE010000211.1:0-7220 GCA_035259575.1 Haliangiales bacterium | reverse complement strand
GCCGACGAAACCCTCATCCGGGTGCAACGACAATTTCCCGCGGCCTCGAGAAAGTGCTCTTCGCGGCCGAGCTCTTCAGAAAGCTTCGCGAGCAGGGACTTTTGCGATGAATGGTCAGGCAAGCCGGAGGCGGTGGGGGGGCGACGCGCCTTCGGCGAGGTTCGGGCTACGCGGCAGGGCGCGCGGACGCGCCCCCGACGAAGGCGTCGATCAGCGCGGCGAGACGCTCCGGTTGGTCCTCGCTCACGAACACGTGGGCGTCGGCGATGAGCTCGAGACGCGCGGCGGGCAGGGCCTTCGCGAGACGCTCCCCCAGCGACAAGGGGAAGCTCGGGTCCTCCGGCGTCCATACCACCAGCGCGGGCTTGCCGAACCGCGGCAGCGCCTCGGCCGCCGCGAGCGTGTCGCGCGACGTCACGCCGCGCAGGAACTTCACCAGATCGCGCCGGATCGCGCGGTCGGACGCCGCAGGCGCCAGCCATTCGACCAAGATGGCCTCGTCGAGCGGCTTCTTGGTCACCCGACCGTAGGCAAGCGGCAGGCGCGCCAGTCGCGGGAACGCCCGCATGGCCTTGGCCATGAGCGCGGGCACGCCCGGCAGGCGCGCCACGACCTTCAGGTACCCGAACGGCGGCGGCGGGAACAGCTCGAACGCGTCGCAAGTGGTGAGCACGAGCCGGCCGACCCGGTCCGCGTTCTCCGCGATCGCCATCTGGCACAGCGCGCCGCCGGAGTCGTTGCCCACCAGCGTCACGTCGCGAAGGTCCAGCTTGTCGAGGAGCTCGAGGACGAGGCGCGCGACCGCCGGCGGCGACACGTCGGCGTCCGGCCGCAGGGGCGCCGCGTGCGATCCGAGCGGCCAGTCCGGCACTATGCACCGCCGCCCCGCCAGGCGCGCCACCACGCCGCGCCACACATTACCGTTCGTCATGATGCCGTGCACGAACACCACGCTCGACCCCTGCCCCACGTCCGCGTAGCGGAGCGTGCCCGCGCTGAGCTCGACGGTGCGATCGCGTTCCATGTTCCATATGTGCGACGTTCGCGGACGCGCGGCAACTACCTCGGAGGTAATCGGATGTATGCCGCAGCGGATCGCCGCGGCGCGCGCGTTGAGGATGAAGGCGGGAGACCGAGTCACCGATTGGGGTTGTGCTGTCCGCCGTGCCCCTCGCCGCGCTGTTGCGGTGGTCCCTGGAAGTGCTGCGGAGGCGCCTCTCGCGGCGGCGGAGCGAAGCGCTGCGGCGGCGGCGCCTGTCGCGGCGGCGGAGCGAAGCGCTGCTGCGGCGGCTCCTTGAAACGCTGCGGCGCCTCGCGCGGCGGCGGCTGGAAACGCTGCGGCGGCTCCCTGCGCATCGATTCGCGCGGCGGCTGCGGCTGCGGCCCCCGCATTTCGCCGCGCGGGCCGGCCGGCGGGCTCTGCAGGCGCTCCGAGCGCGGACCCTGCCCGCGCATCGATTCGCGCGGCGGCTGCGGCTGCGGCCCCCGCATCTCGCCGCGTTGGCCGGCCGCCGGGCCCTGCAGGCGCTCCGAGCGCACGACGCGGGCAGGCTGGTTCGGCCGCACCTCGGCCACCACGCCCGGACGCGGCGGCGCCATGTGCACCGCCGTCACCGGACGGCCGCCCGCGGACTCGATGCGCCGGGCCGACGGGCCGGCGTTCCAGCGCGCGCCGCGGAAGGCCACATCGTTGTGGAGCGGGCGGGTCGACGCCATCGCGACCTGCACGCGCTCGTGCGGCACGCGGTAGTCCCATACCCGTCGCTCGGTGAAGTACGGCGCCTGCACGAAGCACCAGCGGTTCGGAACCGACACGACCGTCACGCTCAGGCCCACCGGAGCGAGCGGCGCCCAGCCCACGTACCCACCGCCGAAGCGCCAGTCGACCCAGGCCGGACCCCACACCGTCCCCGGCAGCCAGACCCAACCGTAGGCGGGGTCGTCCCACCAGCGACCGTAGTGGAACGGCGCCCAGCCCCAGGCCCAATCGCTCTCGAACGACCAGCCGTAGTCCGTGTAGACCCAATGGCCGCCGGTCGAGTACGGCGTGAAGTCCGCGCCGACGACCGCGCGGTACGGCCGCCATACCCTGCCGACGCCTGCGACATAGATCCACTCGCCATGCGGCGAGAGCGAGTCATAGAACACGCCGGCGGAGACCTCGACCTCGGCTCGCGCCGTGCCCGCGGTTCCGGGCAGCGCGCCCACGCCTCCGGCGACGATCAGCGCGCCGCACACTGCGAGCGCTCGTATCGTGCGCATCATGTCACTCCTCGGTCTTTCTCCCTCCCTGGGCATGGCCTGCTATTGCCAGCGGCCTTCGATCCACACGTATCCTTCAGGCTCGCGATCCCAGCGACCCGGCACCCATACCTGCCCCGGACGCGAGCGCTCCCAGTACCCGTCCTCCCACTCCCACCGATCGCCGTAGCGCATCCAGTGACCTTCCACCCAGATCCACCCGGGTCGCGATTCCACGACCACCGTGGCGCGCGGCGGGGGCGGCGCCACCGCCACGAACACGCCCCGCCCACGAACGAGGCATCCGGTCCCGAGGGACAGCGCCAACCCTCCGATTATCAATAAGTTCCTGCAAAAACGAATAGTTCTACGCATGATTACCAGGATGACCTCATTTCAGAGAGGGAGCCACCATAAAGTCAAGTGTGCGGTGCATTACGTCAGAAACCCACTCCCAGCTTTAGGTAGAGCAGCGCCAGCGCATCTGTACCCGTATGTGTGCCGGTGTCGGCATCGCGGTCGCGGACGGCGAAGTACTCCTCCTCCAGGGTGAAGCCCAACGAGACGATCGCGGAGAAGGGAATCTCCACCGCCCCGCCGATGCGCGCGACGAGACCGCTGCGCGTGCCATGCGAGGTGTCCCCGTCGAGCCCCCCGCTCTCGTCCACCACGTACCCGGCGCCGCCGCGCGCCGACAGGCGCACGACGCCGAGTGGCAGGCTCGCCTGGAGGCCGCCGATGATCCGGGTCGTCGAGCTTCCCTTGAAGAACTCGGTCCGATCGAGGTACGCCTCGAACAGCATGAGCTCCGCGCCGGCGCGCAGACCCACCCCCGGCCCGGCGGCGCTCACCGCGGCCGCCTGTCCCTGGGCATAGAGACCGAAGAGATCCGCCCGCGCCTCGCGGCCGCCGCCGGCGAGGGCGGCGACCGCGAGGGACGTCGCGGACAACCACCGCGCAGCCCTCACTGGGCTACGCTCCCTTTTTGCCTGACCTCCTGCACCTGCTGGAGCGCCTTCTGCGCGGCGTCGCGCATGGACTGCTCGCGCGCGAGCACCAGCGCCAGCTCGGCGTCGGCCTCGGCGCGCATCAGCACCCAGCGCGCGCGCTCGTTGTCGTCGTCGGCGATGAGCTTCTTGGCCTGCTCCACCTGCTCCTTGGCGAACTGCAGGTGCAGCGCCGCGGTCGGGACGTTCTTCGCCCCGACCTCATCGGCCGCCCGGATCGAGGCCTCGGACGCGGCCATCTTGTCGGCCGGCACCTGCGCCGACCCGCAGCCGATCGCTCCCAGCCCGAACAAGACACACAGGATCATCTTCGCTTTCATGGGTTCCTCCCTGGCGCTGTCAAGGTCTTGTCGGTGCGCCTGCCCTCGATGACGATCTCGACGCGCCGATTCAACGCCCGCCCCTCGGGGCTGCGGTTGTCGGCGATCGGCCGCATCTTGCCGTAGCCGTTCACCTGGAAGCGCTCGAGCGGAATGCCGCGCCCCACCAGGTAGTCGCGCACCGCCGTCGCGCGGCGGTAGGAGAGGTCCTGGTTGAACGCCTCCGACCCGCGCGAATCGGTGTGCCCCTCGACGATCAGTCGCTGATTCGTCTGGGTCAACGCCTCGGCGAGCTGGTTCAGCTTGAGCTGCGCCGACGGGAGAATGCTCGCCTCGCCGGTGGCGAACAGGATGTCGCCGGACAGGCTGATCACCGTCCCGCGTTCCTCCTCGCGCAGCTGGGCGATCTTGGCCAGGTCGGCGAGCGCCGTGGCCGCGTTGCGCTCGGCGTCTGCGCGCGCCTGCTGCTCGGCGGCGATCTGCTCGTTCGCCGCCTGCTTCTGCTCGACGAGCCGCGCCTCGGCGTCGCGCTTGCTCTGCTCGGCGGCGCGCTTGGTCGCCTCCAGCTCCTTCTGCGTCTTCTGCTGCAGACCGGCCAGCGACTTGGTGTATTGCTCGTCGGCGACCGCCTTGTCGCGCCGCGCGAGCTCGACCTGGGCCTTGGCTTCGGCCAGCTGCACCTTGCGCTCCGCGATGTAGGCCAGGTCGCGCGTCGATTGCGCCTTCGGCGACTTCAGGTACGCCTGCTCCGCCGTGTCGAGCGCCGTCTTGGCCTTGTGCAGCTCGTCGGGCACGACGGTCGCGGCAGGCCCCGACTTGGCCCGCATATAGGCCATCTGGGCGTTCGTCAGCTCCTGGGGAGGCACCGTCGTGGCGCAGCTCGCCACCACCAACGCCAGGCCGACAAGTGTGTTGCGTACGATCATGACGTCCTCCTTTGCATCGGAGACAACCAAAGAACGTGCCAGCCGGACCGAGCGCGCGCCCGGCGGCGCGTTTCGCGTGTATCGACCCGTCGTTGCGCGCCGTATGTCGACGTGCCTGCGCGCGCTTTGTTGGTACACTCAGCTGCGACCTGTCCCGTCCAATCGCTGGGACGGGGACACTCGGGCGATGCGAACGCTCAGGAGGACAATCCCACCCGGGGGGGATCTCGCCGAGGGGACGCGCGCGCGCCGCGCCTGGACCATCCGGGTGATGAGCTGCCCCGATCCCACGTGCATCGACGAGGTCCACGCCCTCGACGGCGAGCTCCTGCGCCTCGGCCGCGAGGCGCGCGGCGTCGGCATCGTCGTGCGCGACCCGCGCGTGTCGCGCTCGCACGCCACTCTTCTTCCGGGCCGCGACGCGATCGTCGTCGCCGACGACGGATCGTCGAACGGTGTGTTCGTCAACGGGCAGCGCGTCGCTGAGCGCGAGGTCCGCGCCGGCGACGTCCTCCGCGTGGGCGACTCCATCCTGCTCGTCGACCGCGGGCCGCCGCCGCCGCGCGGCGACGAGGACGACATGGGCATCGTCGGCCGCTCCGCGTCGATCAGGGCGCTGCGGACGATCATCCGGCGCGTCGGACCCAGCCAGCTGCCGGTGATGGTGACCGGGGCGACCGGCACGGGAAAGGAGCTCGTCGCGCGCGCGCTGCACGCCCAGAGCGGCCGCCGCGGCCCGTTCCTCGCCGTCAACTGCGCGGCGCTGCCGGGGCCGCTGGTGGAGAACGCGCTGTTCGGGCGGAAGAAGGGCGCGTACACCGACGCGACGTCGGATCAGGACGGCGCGTTCGTCCGCGCCAACGGCGGGACGCTGTTCCTCGACGAGATCGGCGAGCTCGCCCCGGAGGCGCAGCCCAAGCTGCTGCGCGCGCTCGACAGCGGCGAGGTCACGCCGGTGGGGGCGACCGCGGACGTCGGCGTGGACCTCCGCATCGTCGTCGCCACGAACGCCGCGCTCGATCAGGCGATGAGGGACGGGCGGTTCCGCGAGGACCTCTACGCCCGCCTCGCCGGGGTGACGCTGCGCACCCCGCTCCTTGCCGAGCGCCGCGAGGACGTCCTCCTCCTCCTGCGCCGGTTCCTGCCCGAGGCCGCGCGCGCCCGCCCGATGGCCCCCGACTTCGTCGAGGCGATCCTCACCTACGCGTGGCCGCGCAACGTACGCGAGCTGATGATGCTCGCCGAGCGCCTGCAGGTCCTCCACCCCGACGCGCCGCGCTTCGAGCTGGCGATGCTCGACGACGAGATGGCGGCGCCGCTGCGCGCGCGGGGCGCGCCCGACGACGCCATCGAGGCGCGCAAGGGCCCGCCGTCGCGCGAGGAGCTGGCGGCGCTGCTCGAGCGGTGCCGCGGCAACGTGTCGCGCGTGGCCCGTCTGGTCCAGCGCAACCGCAAGCAGGTGTATCGCTGGATGGACATCTACGGGATGGATCGGGGGTCGGGGCGGTGACCGCCGCATGAGCACGCCGGTCCTCGTCCTCCACGGGGCAGGTGCTCGAAGAGGCGCTCGCCGCCGACCATGTCGTCACCGCGCCGGTCCTGCCGCACCCTCCCTCGTACGCGGCGTGGACGGCGGTGCTCGAGGATCACCTGCGCCGCCTGGGCGACGGGGCCATGCTCGTCGGGCATTCCCTCGGCGGCTCCGTCCTCCTAAAACACCTCACCCAGAGCCGCGGCGCGTGAAGCTTCCTAGAAGGCCTCATCGCGCACGAGCCGCTTGGGCGCGCACAGCCGCCAGCTCTCGCGCACCAGCGCCGCGGCGTCGCGCCACGGCGTGCGGGCGTCGAGCTTCAGGCAGGTCCAGCCGTGCTTGGCGCCGTACGGCGCGGCGAAGTAGCGCGCGTCCTCGACGAGCATCCGCTGGAGCGAGGGGGCGACCTTGAAGCACAGGCACGCGGAGCCGCGGTACGCGTCGAGCACCGCGAACGTCTTCTTGCCCACGCGGAATGCGGGGTGGCCGAAGCTCGTCGTCTCCTCGGCACCGGGGAGCTTGGCGCACACGCTGCGAAGCCGCGCCACGGGGGAGGGCGGCACGGCTGATCCTTACCACCTCAGCGGAGGACGAGCCACACGGCTCGCCCGACCGCGCACAGCTCGTCGCCGGCGTAGATCGCGGACCCGGCGTGGATCTTGCGACCTTCCCGCCCGATGAACCAGCCCACGCACACGCAGCGCTCCCCCGCGCGCGGGCGGCGCTCGACCCGCCCGGCGAGCCGCCCGATGAGCACATTGGTCGGCACCGTGTGAAAGCAGGCGACGCCGAACCACGAGGGACAGTCGAGCGCGGCCCACACGATCTCGGAGCGCACGGCGCCGGCGTCGTCGCAAAGGCTCGCGTCGTCGACGACGAACGGCGCCGCCGCGACCTCGCGCCCGGCCATGGCGCCGGCGAACACGCGGAGCCCGTCCCCCGGAGGGCGCGCCGGTCCGCACACGAAGCAATCCGGGTAGTAATGTTCGGTCGGCGATGGATAGGCGCGGGAGGCGGCCTGGGCGTCGGCGAAGCCGACCGGGGCGGGCGCCTCGAGCGGCAGATCCACCGGTCGCGCCTCGGCGACGAGGCGGTCGCCGGCGCGCACGATCACGCGTCCGTCGGACTCGCGGTCGACGCGGAGCTCCTCGTCGAGCGGCGGCGGCGATCGGAGGGTGACCTCGGCGGGGCCGTC
>DATFWE010000210.1:0-2612 GCA_035259575.1 Haliangiales bacterium | reverse complement strand
CCCGCCGCCGCCGCCGCCGCCACCACCGCCCCCGCCGCCGCCGATGTTCGCGAGCACGGCGGCGTTGGGCGTCCCCATCCCCGACGGGCCGTCATAGCCGGCCTTCCCTGTGCACAGATAGCTGCCGCCGCAGCTGCCGTTCGCGCCGGTGGTCACGTCCCAGAACGCGCTCGGATTCAGGTACGCGACCTCGGCCGTGTCCTTGCCGTGGCCGGTGAGCGCGAAGATCGCCGCGACGATCGGCGACGACGCCGACGTTCCGCCGAACACCGCCCAACCGCCGGTGCCGTAGGAATCGTACACGGCGACGCCCGTGCTCGGGCTGGCCACCGCCGAGACGTCGGCGACCGTGCGCTTGGCGCAGCCCGTGTCCTTCTGCCAGGTGGGCTTGGCGATGAACTGGCTGCACCCCGAGCCCGCGCCGCCGCCGATGTTGAGGGCGTTGCCCCAGATCTTCTCGACCCAGCCGCGCGAGGTCGTGGTCGACTTGGTCAGCGCCGTGCCGCCGACCCCGACGACGAACCGCGACGACGCGGGGTACTCGACCCCGTAGCCCGAATCGCCCGACGACACGAAAATGGCGACGCCGGGGTGGTTGAAGAACTGGTTGTCCGCGTCGACGATCGTCGCGTCCTCGTTCCCGCCGTAGCTGTTGCTCACGACGGTCGCGCCCATCGCCACGGCGCGGTTGACCGCGGCGCCGAGGTCGTTCATGTCGGCGGAATTGGCCTCGACGAGGAGGATCTTGCACTTGGGGCACACGGCCGACGCCATGTCGAGGTCGAGCGAGATCTCGCTCGCCCAGCCCTTGTCGGCGGCGGGCAGCGGGCTCGCGTTGCCGTCCTGGTTCACCTTCTTGAAGCAGCCGTTGGCGGTGGTGCACGGCGGCAGGCCGAACGTGCTCCGGTACGTGGCGAGATCCTGCTCCGCCTTGGGATTGTCCATCGCGTCCACGATGGCGATGGTCGCGCCGGCGCCCTTGGTCGCGTCGATCGCGTAGGCGCTCTGCAGATCGGCGGGACCGAAGCCGCTCGGGGCGGCCGCGGGTTGCACCTTGCCGTCGGCGCTCACGCGCACGCGGGCGTGGCACGCGACCTGGCCCGGCGCCGCCTCGGCGCACACGCGGATGTGCGGGTACTCGGGGACGTTCGCGAACTCCTGCGCGACGCGATCCTGGGCGCCGATGTCATCGCGCGGCGGCGCGTTGTCCGTGGGCGCGTCCTCCACGCCCGCGCAGCCGACCGCGGCAACCGCTGCGAAGATCGCGAACCATCGATTGCGGAGAATGCGGGTCATCCTCGCCTCCTCTCGCCAGCGACGGTCGCGCTTACAAGTAGGTAGCGTCAAGCATAATCGCGCATTCCCCTACAAGAAGCATATTAAACGAGAAAGGTCCCAATGTATGTAAGAAAATTACATTTCAAAATCTCCGACGGTGAAGGAGCTCTGGCCGAAAGGAACTTAATGGGTCACTATGTAGGATAAAGTAATCCAGAGTGCGCATAGGCGACGAGGTGCTGCGCGAGTCGGCCGGGACCAATCGCTGCCGCGCGAGATCCGGCCGCGCGGATCCGCGGCGCCGCGCGTGGAGGGAGAGGGCGGGCCGAGGCTTCATGCGCTCGGATCGGATCGCGCGCTTCGGTGCCGGAGGCGGGACTCGAACCCGCAAGCCCGTGGGGCGCAAGATTTTAAGTCTCGCGTGTATACCGTTCCACCACTCCGGCGCGCGTTGACTATAGCAGCGCCCCGATCTTGGCATCACCGCGCTTCCTTGCTATCAACCCATCGTGACGTTCCGCGCCATCCTTTTCGACCTCGACGGGACGCTCGTCGACAGCGAGCGCGAATCCGCCGAGGCGATGGCGCGCGTGCTGTCGCGCGAGCTCGGTCTCGACGTCACCGCCGCCCACCGCAACTACGTCGTCGGGCACTCGTGGAACGAGATCTACGCCCGGCTCAAGGAGGATTTCGGCGACCGGCTGTCGTGGTCGATGCGCGAGCTCATCGATCGCGCCGCGGCCGAGCGGGAGCACGTGATCGCCGAGCTCGGCCTCACCCACATGCCGGGCGCCGTCGCCGCCGTGCGCCGCTTCTGCTCCTACCCCAAGGCGATCGTCACCGGCTCGTCGCGCGCCGAGGCCCGCCAGGCGCTCGGCGCGCTCGGCATCGCGGACGCGTTTCCGGTCATCCTCGCCTCCGAGGACTACGCCCGCGGCAAGCCCGCGCCGGACGGCTACCTCGCCGCCGCCGCCAAGCTCGGCGCCGCGCCGGCGGACTGCCTGGTCATCGAGGACTCCGCCGCCGGCATTGCGGCCGCGCGCGCCGCCGGCATGACGGTGGTCGCGGTCAGCGCCGGCAACTTCCTCGGTCAGGACCAGTCCGCCGCGCACCACGTGGTGGAGACGCTCGACGAGGTGACCGACGATCTGGTGGCGCGGCTGGGGGGGCCCCATCGGGCTCCGCCCGATGGGGGGGCGGCGAGTGCTCGCAGCCGCCCCCCTAAAGGCGGACGGCGATGACGCGCTACCCCCCGCGGGTCACCGTCTACGAGGTCGGCCCGCGCGACGGGCTGCAGAACGAATCGCGCCTCGTCCCCACCGACGAGAAGATCG
>DATFWE010000209.1:0-10345 GCA_035259575.1 Haliangiales bacterium | reverse complement strand
GTGCCCGTCCCCGCCAAGGACCGCCGCTTCGCCGACAAGACCTGGGAGGAGAACGCCTTCTTCTACGGTTTGCTGCAGGCGCACCTTCTGCGCGAGCGGCTCGCGCACGAGCTGGTCGACGCCGCGGGCCTCGACGAGCGCGCCGCGCGCAAGGCCCGGCTCGCCAGCCAGCTGGCGATCGACGCCGGCGCACCGACGAACTTCCTGTGGACGAATCCGACGGCGTTGCGGCGGGCGTTCGAGACCGGCGGGCTGAGCGTCCTGCGCGGCCTGCGCAACTTCCTCGACGACTACCGCCTGCGCCAGGGCTGGCCGCGGCAGGTCGACGCCTCCGCGTTCCAGGTGGGGAAGAACCTCGCCGCCACCCCCGGCAAGATCGTCCACCGCAACGAGCTGATGGAGCTCATCCAATACGCGCCGCAGACGCCGACGACGTTCGCGCTGCCGCTCCTCCTCAGCCCGATGTGGATCAACAAGTACTACATCATGGACCTGGCCCCCGGCCGCAGCTTCGCCGAGTGGGCGGTCAAGCACGGGCACAGCGTGTTCGCCATCAGCTATCGCAACCCCGATGCCTCTATGGGCGACATCTCCATGGACGACTACCTCCTGCACGGCCCGCTCGAGGCCGCGCGCGTGGTCCGCGAGATCACCGGGGCGCCGAAGATCAACCTCGCCGCCCTGTGCCTGGGCGGCACGCTGTCCACGATGTTCATGGCCTGGCTGGCGGAGACCGGCGAGGATCTCGTCAACAACTTCACTCTCCTCAACACGCTCGTGGATTTCAGCGAGCCCGGCATCCTCGGGTCCTTCGTCGACGAGCAGACGCGCGGCACCGTCGGGCGCATGATGGCGCGCAACGGCTTCCTCGAGTCCGAGGAGATGAGCCGGACGTTCAACTTCATCCGGGCCAACGATCTCATCTTCAACTACGTCGCGAGCGGCTGGCTCGCCGGCGAGGACCCGCCGGCGTTCGACCTCCTGGCGTGGAACTCCGACGGCACGCGCATGCCGGCGATGATGCACAAGACCTACCTCCGCACCTGCTACGGCGAGAACCAGCTCGCGCGCGGCGAGATGGTCGCGGCGGGCCGACGCTTGAACCTGTCCAAGATCAAGCAGGACGCGTTCGTGCTCGCCGCCATCGACGACCACATCGCCCCGTGGCGCTCGCAGTTCAAGACGCCGCAGCTCGTCGGGGGCAGGACCAAGTTCGTGCTGTCGAGCTCAGGTCACATCGCCGGGATCGTCAACCCGCCGAGCAAGAGCGCCGTGCACTGGACGAACGACCGGACGGTCGCGGATCCCGACCTGTGGCTGGCGGGCGCGACCAAGCGCAACGAGACGTGGTGGGAGGAGTGGTCGCGCTGGATCGACGCCCGCGCGGGCGAGCGCGGGGCGCCGCCGCCGATGGGCGGCCCGAAGCACCCGCCGCTGGCGGACGCGCCGGGAACGTACGTCCTCCCCCGGTAGAAAGGACGAGGCCATGAAGATCGATCGCGGCCGGGTCGGCGAGAAGTCCGCGCCCGTCTCGTACACCTACGGCTGGAAGGACGTCGTGGTCTACGCGCTCGGCGTGGGCGCGAAGCTCGACGAGCTCGACTACCTGTTCGAGAAGGACGGACCCCGGGTGCTGCCGACGTTCGCGGTCGTCCCGGCGTGGTCCGCGCTCGAGGCGGCCTCGGCGAGCACGGGCGCCGACCCCACGATGCTCCTCCACGGCGAGCACAAGATCCGGCTGCACCGGCCGATCCCTCCGCGGGGCGAGGTCTACACCATCGCCGAGGTGACGGGCATCTACGACAAGGGCAAGGGCGCCCTCGTCACGATCCACGCGGAGACGGTCGACGACGAGGGCGATCCGGTGTGCGAGAACTGGTTCGCCGCGTTCGTCCGCGGCGCGGGCGGATTCGGCGGCGACCGCGGCGCGGAGGCCGTCCGGGCCGACCCGCCGGACGGCAGGGCGCCCGACTTCGCGATGACCGAGAGGACGCTTCCCGAGCAGGCGGCCCTGTACCGCCTCTCGGGCGACCTCAACCCGCTCCACATCTCGCCGGAGTTCGCGCGGCGAAGCGGCTTCGACCGGCCGATCCTCCACGGTCTGTGCACCTACGGCTACGCCGGCCGCGCGGTCCTCCGGCACGCCTGCGGCGGCGACGCGAGCCGCCTCAGGAGCTTCGCCGCCCGCTTCGCCGGCGTCGTGTTCCCGGGCGACGCGCTCACGACCGAGGGGTGGCGAGTCGAGCCGGGCAGGTGGGTGCTGCGCACGAAGACCCAGGACGGCCGCATCGTCCTCGCGAACTCGGTCGCCGAGACGACCTGATCAGCCGTTGCGCCACGCGCGCTCGGCGTCGTCCCAGGCCGCCAGCGGCTGAAGGTCCGGGACCCAGGCGAGCCCGGAGCGCGCGTCGGACGAGACGGCGTCGGTGGTGACGAGGACGTCGACCAGCGCCGGCGCGTTCGCGAACGCGCGGTCGAGGGCCGCAGGCAGATCCTCGGCCCGCTCCACCCGCTCGCCGTGCATCCCGAACGCCCGCGCCATCGCCGCGTGATCGGCGTATTGCAGGCGCGTGCCGACGACGCGGCCGTAGGTCTCGGTCTGATCGTGGACCTCGATCTGCCACGCGCCGTTGTTGGCGACCGCGATCACGACCGGCGCGCGGTGGCGCACCGCCGTGTCGAGCTCGATGGCGTTGAAGCCGAACGACCCGTCGCCGGTGGCCACGAGCACGCGGCGATCGGGATGCAGCAGGCTCGCCGCGATGCCGAACGGCACGCCCACGCCGATGCAGCCGAACGCCCCCGGGTCGAGATACGTGCCCGCCGACAGCCCCACCCGGGCGAAGGCGAGGAAGTCGCCGCCGTCGGCCACGACGATGGAGTCCGGGCCTATCTGTTTCTGGAGCGCGGCGAGCATGCGGTTCGGGTGCATGCGCCCGTCGCGGCCGGGCGGGGCCTCCGCCATCGACCGCCGGAGCTTGGCGGCGCGCTCGTCGTGGCGCGCGCGCAGCGCGCGGGCCCACTCGCGGTCGACGGCGGGGGCGCGCCCCTCGGCGGCGTCGGCTAGGGCGGCGAGCGCGGCCTTCGGGCTGGCGAAGATCTCGACGGCGCCGCGCCGGTTGTCGCGCAGCTCGGACGGCGCGTCGGCGATGCGCACGAGCCGCGCCCCGCCGAAGATCGCCGGCGAGCCGTAGCCGAGCTGGAAATCGAGACGCCGGCCGACGGTGACCAGCGCGTCCGCGTCGCCCATCGCGCCGGCGCGCACGGCCGCCACGAAGGCGGGGTGATCCTCGGGGACGAGCCCGCGGCTCTCGCCGGTGTCGAGGTACACCGCGCCCAGGCGGTCGAGGAAGCGCACCAGCTCGGGCCCGGCGCCGCGCGCGCCGCGGCCGGTGATCACCACGGGACGCCGGGCGGACCACAGGAGGTCGACGGCGCGGCGCACGTCGTCCGGATCCGGAAGGAGCAGCGCGGACCGCTTCGGCCGGAAATGCTCCTCGAGCTGCACGCGGCGGGGGACGTCGCCGCGCAGCGTGTCCGTCGGAAAATCGAGGTAGGCGGGGCCGGGCTCGCCGCCCTGGCCGAGCGCGCGCGCGACCGCCTCGTCGAGCTCCTGCAGCACCAGCGCCGGCTCGCGCACGGTGCGCGCGCAGCGGCAGATCGAGCGCACGAGGTCGACGTGCGACATGTCCTGGAGCGCCCCCCGGTTCTCCTGCGGCCGCGGGGCCGTCCCGGAGAGCACCAGCACGGGAGCGCGCGAGACGTGGGCATTGGCGATCCCGGTCATCGCGTTGGTCACGCCGGGGCCGGCGGTGATCAGCGCGACGCCGAGGCCGCCGGTGAGCTCGGCGTGCGCCTGCGCCATGTGCACCGCGGCGCGCTCGTCGCGCACATCGATGATGCGGATGCCCTCTGCGTCCGCGCGCATCCACAGCGGCATGATGTGACCGCCACACAGCGCGAAGATGCGATCGACGCCGCGCGCCGCCAGGAAGCGCGCGACGACGCCGGCCGCCGAATCGGCGGAAGGGAAGGGCGGAGTCATGCTCGCCGACGCTCCGCGCGCGCCTCGTCCTCGCTCGCCGGGACGGCCGGCGCCGGGATGGCCTCGACGAGGCGCGCCGAGGCATCGCGGGCGTGCGCCAGCGCGCGGGCGCGTGCCTCGTCCGCGTCCCCGGCGACGATCGCGTCGAGGATCGCCTGGTGCTCGTCCCATACCAGGTCTCGCCCCGACGGCCGGCGCAGGAGCTCGGCCATCGCGCGCCGCAGGTGGTTCCAGTACAGGCCCATCGTGTCGACGAGCAGCGGGTTGCCGGCGACGCGGTAGGTCCACATGTGGAACCGCTTGTCGGCGTCGATGAGCGCCTCCATCTTCCCCGACTTCATCGCCCGCCGCCCCTCGGCGACCAGGCCCCGACCCTCGACGACGTCGGCGTCGGAGCGCCGGCCCGCGGCCAGCTCGGCGGCCATCGCGTCGAGCGCCCCGCGGAGCTGGTAGATCGACTGGAAGAACTCGCGCTCGAGGGGAGCGACGATGAGGCCGCGCCGGCCGTTGTCGCGGACGAACCCCTGCGACTTGAGGATGTTCAGCGCCTGCCCGACGGGCTGGCGGGAGATCTGGAGGCGCCCGGCCAGGTCCTCCTGGTTGATCCGCTCCCCCGGCTCGAGCCGCCGGTCGGAGATGGCATCGAGGATGGCTTCGTAGGCCCGCTCGATGAGTGTCGGGCCGGGACTCAGTCCCTCGAGTTTCGTATTCCGCATACGAGTAAGTTTATCAGCAAGATGGACCGTTCCAAAAAATTTTGATTTACGGCCACTTTCCACTTGACACCTCCGGGGCGTTTCTTACATCGTATACGAACTTTCGCATACGAGATACCGTATACTGAGTACATATAGCTGTCGCGACGCGACGTGTCAAGGGGGGTGGAGGAGATCATGAACGAGAAGATTCGAGTGCTGGTCGCGAAGGTGGGGCTGGACGGGCACGACCGCGGCGTCAAGGTGGTCGCCCGCTGCCTGCGGGATGCCGGCATGGACGTCATCTACACGGGCCTCCATCGCACGCCCGAGGAGGTCGTCGACGCGGCCGTCCAGGAAGACGTCGACGTCCTCGGCATCAGCCTCCTGTCGGGCGCGCACATGACGATCTTTCCCCGCGTCATCAAGCGGCTCGGCGAACGCAAAGTCGAGGACATCATCCTCCTCGGCGGGGGCGTCATCCCCGACGAGGACGTGGTCGCGCTCAAGAAGCTGGGCGTCGCGGAGATCCTGCTCCAGGACACTCCCCCCGACGCGATCGTGGAAACGGTGCGGCGCCTCGTGAGCGAGCGCGGCGCCCGCTAGGAGAGGATCGGCATGCGCCAAATGGAATTCTGGTCGTGGCCGCCGCGCTACGACGACAACTACCGACCCGAGCCGACGAGCCGATACTGGTTCTCCCGGCGCGAGACCATGGACCCGGGCGAGCGCGAGCGCGCGATCGTCGCGCGCCTGCGCGAGATCTGCCGGTACGCGTACGAGCACGCCCCGCTCTACAAGACGAAGTGGGACGCGGCCGGCTTCCACCCCGATCAGATCACGTCGCTCGAGGCGTTCGAGTCGCGGTGCCCGGTCCTCACCAAGGCGGACCTGCGCTACGCCCAGGCGCGGACGCCGCCGTTCGGCGACTACCTGTGCGTCCCCGACTCCGAGGTCTATCACGTGCACGGCACGTCGGGCACCACGGGTCGGCCGACCGCGTTCGCCATCGGCCGCGACGACTGGCGGAACATCGCCAACGCGCACGCCCGGATCATGTGGGGCATGGGCATCCGGCCGAGCGACACGGTGTTCATCGCGGCGATCCTCAGCCTCTACATGGGGAGCTGGGGCGCGCTGGCCGGCGCCGAGCGCCTCGGCGCCAAGGCGTTCCCGTTCGGCGCGGGCGCGGCCGGCATGACGTCGCGCGCGATCCAGTGGATGGGCATCATGAAGCCCGAGGCGTTCTACGGCACGCCGTCGTTCGCGCTGCACCTCGCCGAGACGGCGCGCAAGGAGGGCATCGACCCGGCGAGCCTGGGAGTGAAGCGGTTGTTCTTCTCCGGCGAGCCGGGCGCGTCGGTGCCGGGCGTGCGCGATCGCATCGAGGCCGCGTTCGGCGGCAAGGTGTTCGACTGCGGCTCGATGGCCGAGATGTCGCCGTTCATGAACGTCGCCGGCAGCGAGCAGACGAGCGGCATGCTGTGCTGGCAGGACGTCATCTACACCGAGGTGTGCGATCCCGCGACGTTCACGCGCGTCCCCTACGGCCAGCGCGGCACGCCGGTGTACACGCACCTCGAGCGCACGTCGCAGCCGATGATCCGCCTCGTATCCGGCGACCTCACCCGGTGGACGAACGACCCGAACCCGTGCGGCCGCACGTATCCCCGGCTGCCCGAGGGCATCTTCGGGCGCATCGACGACATGTTCACCATCCGGGGCGAGAACGTGTACCCGAGCGAG
Organism: Haliangiales bacterium; assembly: GCA_035259575.1. Lineage (GTDB taxonomy): Bacteria > Myxococcota_A > Polyangia > Haliangiales > SHYZ01 > DATFWE01. The sequence continues at coordinate 3,859 of DATFWE010000209.1, read as the reverse complement.
ATCGACGCCGCGCTGAACCAGGTGCCCGGCTACGGGGGCGAGCATCGCATCATCATCACCCGCGCGGCGGCGATGGACGAGCTCATGCTGCGCGTCGAGGCGTCGCCGGAGACCGAGCTGGCGGGGCCCGAGGCGCTGCGCGGCTTCAAGGACACGGTCGCCAGGCGCATCCACACCATGCTCGGCCTGCGCGCCGGCGTCGAGATCGTGGCGTCGGGGAGCATCCCGCGCACCGACTTCAAGGCGCGCCGCGTGGTCGACGATCGCGAGGTCTTCCGCGAGCTCAACGAGCGCCTGACCGCGGAGCGCAAGCCATGAGCCGATTCGTGCCGTCGCGCGAGCTCCTGCCGCGCGTCGCCGCCGGCGAGGTGGCCGCGATCGCGCGTCTCCTGACCCGGGCGGAGGCGGCCCACCCCGAGTGCCGCGACACGCTCGACGAGGTGTACAAGCGGGCGGGACGCGCGCACGTCATCGGCATCACCGGCGTCCCGGGCAGCGGCAAGTCGACGATGGTGTCGGTGCTCGCCGGACGGCTGCGCAAGCTCGGGCACAACGTCGGCATCATCGCCATCGACCCGTCGAGCCCCTACTCGGGCGGCTCGATCATGGGCGACCGCATCCGCATGAGCGACCTCGCCTCCGACGAGGGCATATTCATAAGGAGCATGGCGACGCGCGGGTCGGTCGGCGGCCTGGCGCGGGCCACGCTCGACACGGCGGACATCCTCGACGTCGCCGGATACCGCTACATCCTCATCGAGACGGTCGGCGTCGGGCAGGACGAGGTGGAGATCGCGAGCGCGTCGCACACGACGCTCGTGGTGTCCGCCCCGGGCCTGGGCGACGAGATCCAGGCCATCAAGGCCGGCATCCTGGAGATCGCGGACGTCCACGTCGTCAGCAAGGCCGACCGGCCCGACGCGCGCTCCACCGTCAGCGACCTGAAGCAGATGCTCACGCTCGGCCTGTCGATGGGGCCCAAGCCCGCGTGGCGCCCCCCCGTCGTCGCGACCAGCTCGCACAAGGGCGAGGGCTTCGAGGAGCTGGTGTCCGCGCTCGACCGCCACAAGGCCTACCTCGCCGGCTCGGACGCGGGCCGCGCGCGCAACCGCAAGATCGCGGCGTTTCGCATGTTGAAGACCGCCGAGGAGCTGCTGCGCCTGCGCTTCCAGGCGAGCAGCGCAGACCGCGTCGCGGCGCTCGCCGACGGGCTCGCCGATCGCAAGACCACCCCCTATGCCGCCGGCGAGCAGCTCCTCGCCGGGGTCGTGAAAGGACTCTGAACCATGACGAAGCTCGACCCCAAGACGGCCGCCGCGCTCGAGAACGAGGTCTCCGAATGGGAGCAGCGCGAGGTCAAGGCGTTCCTCGCCAAGCAAAACGAGAAGAAGGACCAGTTCTTCACCGGCGGCGGGTTCCCGGTGAAGCGCGTGTACACCGCCGCCGACGTGAAGGACACGCCGCTCGAGGACATCGGCCTGCCCGGGCGTTTTCCCTTCACCCGCGGCCCGTACCCGACGATGTACCGCAGCCGCACCTGGACGATGCGGCAGATCGCCGGGTTCGGCACCGGCGAGGACACGAACCGGCGCTTCAAGTATCTCATCGCCCAGGGCCAGACCGGCCTGTCCGTCGACTTCGACATGCCGACGCTCATGGGCTACGACTCCGACCATCCGATGAGCGAGGGCGAGGTCGGCCGCGAGGGCGTGGCGATCGACGTGCTCGCCGACATGGAGGCGCTTTTCGACGGCATCGACCTGGAGAAGATCTCGGTGTCCATGACGATCAACCCGTCGGCGTGGATCCTCCTGGCAATGTACGTGGCCCTGGCGCAGAAGCGCGGCAACGACCTCCACAAGCTGTCGGGGACGATCCAGGCCGACATCCTCAAGGAGTACATGGCGCAGAAGGAGTACGTGTTCCCCATCGAACCGTCGGTGCGGATCGTGCGCGACTGCATCACCTACTGCGCCCGCAACATGCGGCGGTACAACCCCATCAACATCTCCGGCTACCACATCTCCGAGGCCGGCTCGTCGCCGCTGCACGAGGTCGCGTTCCCGCTGTGCAACCTCATCACCTACGTCGAGGAGGTGCTCAAGACGGGCGTGGGCGTCGATGACTTCGCGCCCCGGCTGGCGTTCTTCTTCGTGTGCCAGAACGACTTCTTCGAGGAGATCGCCAAGTTCCGCGCCGTGCGCCGGGCGTACGCGAAGATCATGCGCGACCGCTTCGGCGCCAAGAACCCCGAGTCGATGCGCCTCCGCTTCCACTGCCAGACGGCGGCGGCGAGCCTGACGCGGCCGCAGTACAAGATCAACATCGTCCGCACGGCGTTCCAGGCGCTGTCTGCGGTGTTGGGCGGCGCCCAGAGCCTGCACACCAACGGGATGGACGAGGCCTTCGCGATCCCCACCGAGGAGGCGATGAAGATCGCGCTGCGCACGCAGCAGATCATCGCCGAGGAGACGCGCGTCACCGACGTCGTCGATCCCATGGGCGGCTCGTACTACCTCGAGGCGCTGACGACCGAATACGAGCGGAAGATCTTCGAGATCATCGAGGAGGTCGACAGCCTCGGCGGCACCATCAAGCTGATCAAGGAGGGCTGGTTCCAGAAGCACATCGCCGACTACGCATACGACACGGCGCTGGGCAAGCAGTCCGGCACGAAGCCGGTCGTCGGCGTGAACGCGTACGTGGAGAAGGACGAGAAATTCGACGTCGAGCTCCATCCGCACGATCCCACGACCGAGCGGCGGCAGATCGATCGGCTGCGGCGCGTCCGCCGCGAGCGCGACAACGACAAGGTCGGCGCGCTCCTCGACGAGCTGGTGCGGGTCGCGAAGGACCCGAGCCAGAACATCATGCCCGCGACCATCGAGCTCGTGCGCGCCGGCGCGAGCATGGGGGACATCATCGAGCGCTTGCGAACCCTGTGGGGCACCTACCGCGAGAACCCGGTCTTCTGACCCCCCGCCAAGAGGAAGGAAACACCAACGTGGACACCCATTACGCCAATTCCCTCGACGCGCACGCCTACGCCAAGGTGACGTGGCGCCTGTTGCCGTTCCTGTTCGCCTGTTACGTCTTCGCGTATCTCGACCGGGTCAACGTCGGGTTCGCGAAGCTGCAGATGCTGAGCGATCTCAAGTTCAGCGAGACGGTCTACGGGCTGGGCGCGGGCATCTTCTTCATCGGCTACTTCCTGTTCGAGGTCCCCAGCAACCTGATCATGTATCGCGTCGGGGCGCGCGTGTGGATCGCCCGCATCATGGTGACGTGGGGGATCCTGGCGATCGCGATGATGTTCGTGAAGACGCCGTTCCAGTTCTACGTGCTGCGCTTCCTCCTGGGCGCCGCCGAGGCCGGATTCATACCCGGCATCCTCTTCTACCTGACCTACTGGTTTCCCTCCGAACGCCGCGGGCGGATATCGGCGCTGTTCCTTACCGGCATTCCGATCTCGGGGGTGATCGGGGGTCCGCTGTCCGGCTGGATCATGTCGTCCTTCGCCGGGCACCACGGCCTCGCGGGCTGGCAATGGCTGTTCCTCCTCGAGGGACTGCCGTCCTTCGCCCTGGGCGTCGTCACCTTCTTCTACCTGCCCGACGGGATCCGTAACTGCCACTGGCTCACCGACAGCGAGAAGGACCACCTGGAGCTGCGCATCCAGAGCGAGACGCGCGAGAAGCAGCACCACTCGCTGCGCCATGTGTTCGGCGAGCCCAAGGTGTGGCTGCTCGCCGTCACCTATGCCTTCTTCCTCATGGGCCTCTATGGCGTCAGCTTCTGGCTGCCGTCGCTCATCAAGTCGGCGGGCGTGAAGGATCCGCTCGACGTGGGCCTCCTCACC
>DATFWE010000208.1:0-17120 GCA_035259575.1 Haliangiales bacterium | reverse complement strand
GTCGAGGCCGCCGAGGCCGCGACAGCTGTCAACCCCAACGAACACGTTCACGTGGGGGCGGAGCGTCCCCGCCTCGGTCAGCACGCGGTCGGCGAGGCCGGGGTGCGCGGCGAACAGCGCCGCCAGCGCGTCGCGCAGGGTGCCCGGCTCGGCGGGGACCTCGACCTCGCTCCGCCCACCGGTGAACGCCCGCAACGCGGTCGGGATGTAGAACCGGATCGCCACTAGTCGGTCACCCCCGTCTTGACGCAGACGATCGGGGGCAAGCCGTCGGCGATGCGACTCCAGGCATCGCCCTCGTTGCGGGAAGCGTAGAGCTTGCCGCTGCGGGTGCCGAAGTACACGCCCGCGGGCTCCAGCGCGTCCGCCGCCATCGCGTCGCGCAGGACGGCCTCGTAGGCCCCCTCCTGCGGCAGGCCTTCGGTGAGCGCGGCGAAGCTCCGGCCGCCGTCCCGGCTCCGGTACACCCGCAGCCGCGCGTTGGGCGCGGCGCGAAACTCGTCCGATTCGAGGGGCAGGATCCACAGCGTCTCGCCATCGCGAGGATGCACGACCAACGCGAAGCCGAAGTCCGACGGGAGCCCGGCGCCGATGCTCTGCCACGAGTCGCCGCCGTCGTCGCTGCGATACACCCCCCAGTGATGTTGGAGGTACAGGCGCGCCGGCTGGGACGGGTGCGCCGCCATCTTGTGCACGCACTGCCCGAACTCGGGGTACTGGTTGCCGGGCGCGAGGAACGGGGCGCGGATCCCCACGTTGCGCGCCTGCCACGTCTCCCCGCCGTCGTCGCTGCGATACACGCCGGCGGCGGAGATCGCGCAGAACATGCGCCGCCCCTGCGGGATGACCGTGTGCAGACAGAGGCCGCCGCCGCCCGGCTGCCACTCCTTCCGGTGGGGATGTTCGTACAGACCCCGTACCAGCGACCAGGTCTCGCCGGCGTCGCGCGATACGAACAGGGCCGCCGGCTCGACGCCCGCGTAGACCGTCCCGTCGTCGCGGGGGACGATCTGCCAGATCTGGCGCAGGGCGTCGCCGCTCCCCTCCGGGAAGCGGATGGGGGCGCGCTCGGGAGCGGTCCACGTCGCCCCGAGGTCGTCGCTCAGCGAGACCACCGCCCCCCAGTGTGGGGAGTGGGTGGCGGCGTAGAAGCGCCCGCGCGCGCAGGCGAGCGCGTACACCGCCTGCCCCTTGAACAGGGGTCCGGCGACCTGCCAGCGCCGGCGGTCGCCATCGCTCGTGAACAGGAACGCGCCCTTGGTGGTGCCGCACAATAAATGGAGTCGCATGCGGCCAAGCGTAGCGCCGAAAGGGCTTCGAGGTCGCGCGCCGTTTACCTTCCGTCCTGGGCCCGGGTCTATGTCCCGCCCGTAGACGCAGACGGAGGTAGACGATGCATCGCTTGGCCTATCTGCTCGGTTTCGTGGTCGTCGGGGCGGCTTGCTCGTCCAGCGGCAACGGCAATGGCGGACCGATCGACGCGCCCGTCGACACCGTCGGCGGGGCGCATCGCCCGAACATCGTCTTCATCCTCACCGACGACCTCAACGTCGAGGTCTACGGGCACATGCCCCGGCTGAAAGCGGCCCTCGACGCCAAAGGAACCGCATTTCGCAATCACTTCCTGAACATCTCCCTGTGCTGTCCGTCACGCACGGCGATCCTGCGCGGCCAGTACGCGCACAACACGCACATCTTCACCAATGCGCCGCCCAATGGCGGGTTCGAGACGTTCTATGCCGACAAGTCGGAGGATCAGACCGTCGGGGTCTGGCTCCAGGCCGCCGGCTACCACACCGGCTTCTTCGGCAAATACCTGAACGGATATCCCAACACCGCCAGCCAGACGTACATCCCGCCCGGATGGGCGGAATGGGCGAGCCCGGTCGCGGGCAATCCCTACTCCGAATACAACTACACGCTGAATGACAACGGCACGCTCGTCGTCCACGGTGCCGCGCCCTCCGACTACATGGTGGATGTGATTTCCGCGAAAGCGGTCGACTTCATCCACCGCGCGGCGCAGAGCCCGGGCACGCCGTTCTTCCTGTACCTCACGCCGTACGTGCCGCACGCGCCGGCGACGCCCGCGCCCCGGTACGCCAACGATTTCCTCACCGCGCAGGCGCCGCGCACGCCGTCGTTCAACGAGGCGGACGTGAGCGACAAGCCCGCGTGGCTCGCGGCGCGCCCCCTCCTCACCGACGTGCAGATTGCCGCGATCGACGCGCTCTATCGCAAGCGGCTGGCGTCGATGGAGGCCATCGAAGACCTCGTCGACAACGTCATCGCCGCGCTCGACGCCGCCCAACTCCTCGACACGACGTACGTGTTCTTCAGCTCGGACAACGGCTTCCATCAGGGTCAGCACCGCCTCCCGTCGGGGAAGAACACCGAGTTCGACGAGGATCTGTTCGTCCCGCTGATCGTGCGCGGCCCGGGCGTGCCGGCGGGCCGTACGCTCGACCACTTCACGGTCAACTGCGACTTTGCCCCCACGTTCGTCGAGCTGGCCGGCGCGGCCATCCCCGGGATCGTGGACGGCCGGTCGCTCGTGCCGCTCCTCGGGGCGTCGCCGCCGCCGACGTCCGTATGGCGGCAGCTCGTCCTCCTCGAGCACGCCGCCGACGTGACCGGTCTGAAACCGAGGCCGCCCGAGATCGCCGGCACCCTCGAGCCGCCCGACACGGCGACCGCCGACGAGCTCGTGGCGGCGGTCGTGTCCGCGGACCCGCCCCCGTTCCTCGGCATCCGCACGGCCGCGTACACGTTCATCGAGTACGCCAGCGGCGAAAAGGAGCTCTACGACCACGCGGCCGACCCCGATCAGCTTCAGAACATCGCGGCGACGGCGGACCCGGCGCTGCTATCGCGGCTCGCGGCCCTGGCGCACGGAATGCGCGACTGCCAGGGAGCGGCCTGCCGCACGGCGGAGATGATGACGAGGTAGCCCTCGGATTTACGCGTGGACCGTCGGCCGATCGCGTCCCATAGTTTCACGGGATCCAAGGAGCTGAAACGATGTTGCGAAACGCACCGATCATTCCCTACATCCCCGTCGCCGACATCTCCCGCGCTCGGAAGTTCTACGAGGGCAGGATCGGGCTGAAGCCGAAAGAGGTCCAGGATAACGGCGTCCTCTACGAATGCGGCAAAGGCACCGTCGCCTTCATGTACCAGTCCCCCGGTGCGGGCACGTCCAAGGCCTCGATCGCCTTCTGGCCCGTCGACAACGTCGAGGCGGAGGTCGCCGCGCTGCGCGACAAGGGCGTGAAGTTCGAGGACTACGACATGCCCGGCTTGAAGACGGTGAACGGCATCGCGAACACGGGCGGCGCGAAGGCGGCCTGGTTCAAGGACAGCGAGGGGAACATTCTCGCGCTGATCGAGCAGGCGTGATCTACCGCGCCGCGCCGCGCATCGACGCCGGATGGCCGGGGAGCTTCACCCGCTTGCCCGTGTCGGTCACCCGCGCGCCGTCGACCCGGAAGACCCGCAGATCGGCGTCGAAGTAGTCGCTGGTGTAGAGGAACTTGCCGTCGGGGCTGAACGCCAGCCCTTCGGGCAGGCCCCCGAGCGGCACCGTGCCCGCCTTGGTCACCTGCTTGCCGGCGATCTTGAGGACGACGAGCGTCCCGTCGCGCTTGTAGGCCCAGTGGCTCTTGGCCATGTTGCCGCCGCCGAGGAGCATCACCGCCGCGACGTCGCCCTTGGGGCTGATCGCGAGACCCTCGGGGGCGTCGCCGATCACCACGTGATCGATGACCCGCGGCTGCGGCGTCGACAGATCGACGACGCTCACGGTGTCCACGTGCCCGTCGCCCTTCCCCTGGTTGCCGTTGTTGGCGACGATGGCGAGCTGCCCGTTCGGCGTGATGTCGACGTTGTACGGCCAGAGGCCCACCGGGAAGTCGTCGGCCTTGTCGTAGGTCACCTTCGTGCCGTCGATCTTCAGCACCGCCACCTTGTTCGCGGCGAACTTGACGGCGAGCGCACGCTTGCCGTCTGGGGTGATGGCGACCGCGGCGACCTCGTCCTCGACGGGCACCGAGCCGACGAGGCTCACGTCCTTCCCGGCGATCGACAGGACCGAGATCGACTTGTCGTTGCGGTTCGCGACCAGCGCCAGATCGCCGCGGGCATTGATCGCGACGCCCGACGGCTGCTTGCCGACCTCGAGCGTGGCGACCGACGCCGGCGGGCTGACCGTCAGGTCGAGGACGTACAGCTTGTTGTCGGGGACGAGCTTCCACGCGCCGCCCTCCTCGACGGCGTTCATCGAGTTGGCGACCAGCGCGAGCTTCTGGTCGGGGGTGATCGCCACGTTCGTGGGCGGGCCGATGATCGTGTTCGCCAGCGGCAGGTTGGCGACGACCGCCGGCGTATCCGGGTGTGCGGCGATGTCGAGGATCGTGACCGAGTCCTTTCCCGGCGCGGCGACGACGGTCTTGCCCGTGTCGTCGAAGCTCACCTTCTCGTCGTTGCCGACGACGAGGAAGGCCGGCTTGCCGGCGGCGGCGGCGGACGCGGGCAGGGCTAGTGCGGCGGCGAAAGCGAGCCAGCCGAGGACACGGAGGGCAGCGTTCGTGCGCATGGCGAACCTCCTGGACGTGTAAGTTAGGCCCGCTGAAGTATGGTCCAGATCGGCTCGCCCCAGGAGCCCTCGCCGGGCGGCGTCAGGCCGCGCGGGCCACCGCGCCGCGCGCCCCGTCGAGCATGGCGCCCGCGATGGCCCCGTACGCGCCGGCCCACAGCTGATGCAGCTCGTCGCTCCACGCCTCCCCCGCGGCCTCGGCGAGCGCAACGAGCAGGCACTCGCCGACCCAGCCGTACATCTCCTCGGTCACGCCGTAGGTCGCGTGCTTGGCGCCGAGCGCGCCGAGCGTGGACCGAAACCAGGCGGCGTCCTCGATGTGATCCAGCACCGCCACCAGCGCGTCGGCTAGCATCTTCTCCTGCGCCGCCTGCGCGTTGCGCCCGAAGAGCGCGCGCGCCCGCGGGTAGCGCTGGAAGAGGATCGCGTAGAAGCGGGTCACGAGCTGGGGCTGGCGCTCGATCACGAGCTCGAAGCTGTCGCGCAGAAGGGCAACGTTCATTCCGACCTCCGGGCGCCGCGGAGGAGCAACCGCCATGCCATCGCCGGGGCGGCCGGTTTCGCGACGTTGACCCACCTCGCGCGTGGCACCAGTGCCGAAATCCGGCCGCGCGGTGCCCGTCCTCAGTATCCGGGCCGTGCGGCGCCTGGCCGCGGCGCGCCCTCGGCGTTGACGCGATGCGCGGACGCTCGTAACGTCCCAGGTGATGCTCCTGCCGGGCGAGACGATGGCAACTCCGTTCGCCGGACAGTCCACGGAGGCGCGCGCCATCGGGCAGCTGTTCACGGAGACGCTCGTGATCTCCGCCGCGATCCTCGCTCTCGTCACCGGGTTGGTCGCCTATTGCGTCGTGAAGTTCCGCGCGCGCGACGGCGCCGAGCCGGCCCAGACGCACGGTCACACCGGCCTCGAGATCGCGTGGACGATCGTTCCGTTCCTCATCGTAGTGGCGCTCTTCGTTCTCACGGCCCGCACGATGGGCGCGACCGACCCGCCTGTCGACCGCGCGGCCGACCTCACGGTCACCGCGCATCAGTGGTGGTGGGAGGTGCGCTACCCCTCGGGGGCCGTCACCGCGAACGAGATCCATATGCCGGCCGGCGAGCGAGTCCTCGTCGAGCTCCAGTCGGCCGACGTCGTCCACGACTTCTGGGTGCCGGCGCTCGCGCGCAAGATCGACGCAACCCCCGGCCGTCCGGTCCATTTCTGGATCAGCGCCGACCGCGCCGGCAACTATTTCGGGGCGTGCGCGGAGTTCTGCGGCGCGCAGCACGCGTGGATGCGCATCCGCGTCGTCGCCCAGACCCGGGCCGATTTCGACGCCTGGCAGCGACGCCAGCTCCTCCCCGCGGCGCCCGTCGGCGATGCGCCGGCGGTCCGCGGCCTTCGCCTGTTCAACGAGCTCACGTGCGTGCGGTGCCACGCGATCGCCGGCGTGACCCCCGACGTCCGCGTCGGCCCCGACCTCACCCACCTCGCCGAGCGCAGCACGCTCGCGGCCGGTCTCCTCGAGAACACCCCGGCGAATCTCGCGGCCTGGCTGGCGGATCCGCAGGCGCTGAAGCCGGGGAGCCACATGCCGAGCCTACGGCTGACCGGCGGCCAGGTGTCCGACCTCGTCGCCTACTTCGAGACGCTGAAATGAGCGAGCGAGCGGCGGCGAGGCCATGTGGAAGAGGCGCCCTGGAGCGCGCGAAGCGGGCAGCCGAGCGACCCGGCGCCCCGAGCCGCCGCGAGCGAGCGGTGCAACAATGAGCGGGCCGACGGAAACGCGCGGCCTGTACGCGTGGTTCGCCACGGTCGACCACAAGAAGATCGGCATCCTGTACCTGCTCACCGCGCTCGTCTTCTTCATCATCGGCGGGTGCGAGGCGCTGGTCATGCGCCTCCAGCTCGCCGGTCCGGGCGCCGACCTCGTGTCGCCCGAAACCTTCAACGAGCTGTTCACGATGCACGGCACGACGATGATCTTCCTCGTCGTCATGCCGGTGCTGACCGGCTTCGCGAACTACTTCGTGCCGCTCATGATCGGAGCGCGCGACATGGCGTTCCCGCGCCTCAACGCGCTCGGCTTCTGGCTGTTCCCGTTCGGCGGGTTCCTCCTGCATTTCAGCCTCGTCGCCGGCGGCGCGCCGGCGGCGGGGTGGTTCGCCTACACGCCGCTCAGCGAGACGCCGTTCTCGTCGTCGCTCGGGACCGACTACTGGATCATCGCGCTGCTCGTGCTCGGCATCAGCTCGGTCGCGACGGCCATCAACATGATCGCCACGGTGCTGACCCTGCGCGCGACCGGCATGTCCATCCGCCGCCTGCCGCTGTTCGTGTGGATGACGTTCGTCACGGCGATCCTCATCATCCTGGCCCTGCCCGTGCTCAACGCCTCGATCGTGATGCTGTTCATCGATCGCCAGCTCGAGACGCACTTCTTCACCGTCGCCGGCGGCGGCAACACGGTGATGTGGCAGCACTTCTTCTGGACGTTCGGCCACCCCGAGGTGTACATCCTCGTGCTGCCGGCGTTCGGGATGATCTCCGAGGTCATCCCGGTCTTCTCGCGCAAGCCCATCTTCGGCTACGAGTTCGTCGCGGCGTCGACGGTCGCGATCGCGGTCCTGAGCTTCGGCGTGTGGGCCCACCACATGTTCGCCGTCGGACTTGGTCACACCTTCGACCTCGTCTTCGTCGCCGGGTCGATGCTGATCGCGATCCCGACGGGCGTGAAGATCTTCAACTGGATCGCGACCATGTGGCGCGGCTCGCTGCGGTTCACCACCGCGATGCTCTACGCCGTCGCGTTCCTCATCGAGTTCGTCATCGGCGGCCTCAGCGGCATCACCTTCGCGGCCGCGCCCATCGACTGGCAGACGACGGACACGTACTACGTCGTGGCGCACTTCCACTACGTCATCTTCGGCGGGTCGGCGTTCGGGATCCTCGCCGCGACCCACTACTGGTTTCCGAAGATCACCGGGCGCCTGCTGTCCGAGCGCCTGGGCAAGGCCCATTTCTGGACGATGGTCGTCGGCTTCAACCTGACCTTCTTCGTCCAGCACTTCCTCGGGCTCATGGGGATGCCGCGGAGGGTGTTCACCTATCCGGATCTGCCGGGCTGGGGACCGCTCAACATGGTGTCGACGATCGGGGCCTTCCTCATGGCGGCGTCGGTGCTCATGCTGCTCGTGAACATCGTCGTCAGCCTGCGGCGCGGCAAGGTCGCGGGCGACAACCCGTGGGAGGCGTGGACGCTCGAGTGGGCCACGACGTCGCCCCCGGATGCGCACAATTTCCACGAGGTGCCGCCGGTCCGCGGCCGCCGCCCGCTCTACGATCTGGGGCACGGCGGCGCGAGCGGCGCGCCCACGCCGGAGGACGCGAGCGAGCCCACGCTCGACAAGAACGCGGTCTGCGTGTGGAGCCTCGTCGCCTCCGAGGCATCGTTCTTCGTCATCCTCATCTTCGCGTACGTCTTCTACAACGCGAACCTCGCGGGCGGCGGCCCTACCGCCGCGTCGACGCTCGACCTGCGCACCGTGAGCATCTACACCGCCTGCCTCCTGTCCTCGAGCTTCACCCTGTGGCTGTCCGAGAGGGCGCAGGATCGCGGGGATCACGCCGGATCGTCGCGCTGGCTGGCGGCGACGATCGCGCTCGGACTGATCTTCCTCGTCGGCCAGGCCCGCGAGTACATCGGCCTGTGGCAGAGCGGCGTCACGCTGTCGAGCAACCTGTTCGCCACGACCTTCTTCACGCTGACCGGCTTCCACGGCCTGCACGTCACGGCGGGTCTCGTCGCCCTGGCGATCGTTCTCGGCCGCGCCCTCGCGGGCGACTTCAAGAAGCGGCCGTCGAGCACGCTCCGCGCGGTCGGCGTGTACTGGCACTTCGTCGATGTCGTATGGGTGGTCGTGTTCACCGTCGTGTACCTGAGGGCAAGATGACGACCTTCGAGCTTTTCGCCCTGACCTGGAAATGGGACCCCGTCGCGCTCGGGCTGGCCGCGGCCGCGCCGATTGCCTACGCCTTCGCCCGGCGTCCGCATGCCTGGCCGCGGGCCCTGTGCTGCGCCGCGGCCGCGCTCACGTTCGCGCTGGCGCTCGCGTCGCCGATCGCCACGCTCGCCGACGGTTACCTGTTCGGCGCGCACATGCTCCAGCACCTGCTCCTGGTCCTCGTCATCCCGCCGCTCGCGCTGCTCGCGCTCGGCGGCGCCGCCTCCGGGTCGGTCCCGTCGCGGCGCCGCGTCCCCACGCTCGTCGCCTGGGCGATGGGGGTCGGGGCGATGTGGCTGTGGCACGCTCCGGCGCTGTGCGACGCCGCGGCGACGAGCCAGCTGGTGCATCGCGTGCAAGAGGGCTCGCTCCTCGCGATGGGGACCGTCTTCTGGTGGCCGGCGCTCGCGCCGGACCCGGCGCGCCGGATCGCGCCGCTCGCCGGGGTGGTGTACCTCTTCGGCGCTTGCGTGGCGTGCACGATCCTCGGCATCGCGGTGTCGCTGTCGCCGGTCCAGGTCTGCCCGGTCTACGCGCATCCCGCCGACGCCCTCGGCATCCTCCCGACGCTGCGCGGCGATTGGGGCCTCACGCCGGAGCGCGATCAGCAGCTCGGCGGGTTGCTCATGTGGGTCCCCGCGTGCCTCGTCTACCTGGTCGCGATCCTCGCGACCCTGCGGCGCTTCTATCGCGTAGGCACCGGGGCCGAGGTGTCGCGATGACTCCGAGCGACACGAACATTCGTCCCGGGTGGAGAGCGCCGAAGCCCGCCGTCATCCCGGAGCCGACGGCGTGGCCCTCGGCGCTGGGGCTGGCGATCGCCCTCGTCGCCTGGGGCATCCTCGGATCGCCGATTCTCGTCGGGATCGGTCTCGTGCTGTTCGCCGCGGCGCTCCGCGGGTGGATCGGAGACATTCGTCATGAAGCCGACAGACACTGATCCTCCTCCTGACGACAAGGCCGACGCGCCCGAAGGCGCGCCCGAGGCGACGGCCGAGGCGACGACCGATCCGGCGCTGATCGCGCGGCGCCAACTGCTGGCCAAGATGTGCGTCGGGCTCGGGGTCGCGAGCGGCGCGGCGCTCGGCGTCCCGATGGTGGGCTTCGTCGTCGGGCCGCTGCTCAAGAAGCCGCCGTCCGACGAATCGCGCTGGAAGCCCGTGCTGCAGGCCTTCTACTGGTGCGAGCCGCTGGGCGCGAAGGGCGGCGGGGACTTCAACTGGCGCACCGAGCCCGACGCGCCGCCGCCACGCATCATCAACGTGGACACGCTGGCGATCGGCGAGACCGTCCCGGTGAAGTTCGACGACGTGTCGGTCCTTCCCTGGGCCGGCGTGACCGGGCTGACCGCCGCGTGGCTGCGGCGAGTCAGCGCGACGGAGTTCATCGCGTACTCCGTCAACTGCGCCCACCTCGGATGCCCGGTCCAGTGGCGCCCGCAGGCGCAGCTGTTCCTGTGTCCGTGCCACGGCGGCGTCTACTACGCCGACGGCACGGTCGCCGCGGGGCCGCCGCCGCATCCCCTCACCCGCTACCCGGTTCGCGTGCGCGCCAACCTCGTCGAGATCGCCGCCCAACCCCTGCCGATCGGCTAGCGCGATGATCATCCGACTACTCAAACGGGCCTGGAGCACCTTCGAGGATCGCACCGGCGTCGCGGACATGATCGCCAAGGTCCTCAAGCACCCCGTGCCGGGCGGGGCGCGCTGGTGGTACGTGTTCGGCAGCGCGACGCTGCTGGCGTTCATCGTCCAGATCCTGAGCGGCATCACGCTGGCGTTCTCCTACATCGCGTCGTCGGGCCAGGCGTACGACACGCTCAAGTTCATCACCCACGAGGCCACGTTCGGGCACTTCCTGCGCGGCCTCCACTTCTACGGCGGCTCGATGATGGTGTTGATGGTGGGCCTCCACGCGGCGCAGGTGTTTCTCCACGGATCGTTCAAGTACCCGCGCGAGATGAACTGGCTCAGCGGCGTGCTGCTGCTCCTGTTCACGCTGGCCATGGGGTTCACCGGGCAGCTCCTGCGCTGGGATCAGAATGCCGTGTACTCCGTCGTCGTCGGCGCCGAGCAGGCCGGGCGCGCGCCGGGCGGCGAGTACATCGCCCGGTTCATCCTCGGCGGCGACACCGTGGGTGGAGCGACGCTGAGCCGGTTCTTCGCGATCCACGTCTTCTTCATCCCGGCGCTGCTGTTCGCGTTCATCGGGCTTCACCTCATGCTCGTCCTGCGCCACGGCATCGCCGAGCCGCCGGTGCCGGGTGAGCCCGTCGATCCCAAGACGTACCGCAAGAAGTACGAGGCGCACCTGGCGAAGCACGGCGTGCCGTTCTGGCCCGACGCGGCCTGGCGCGACGTCGTCTTCGGGTTCGCGATGCTGCTCGGCATCATCCTTCTCGCCCTGTTCGTCGGTCCGCCCGCGCTCGACGCGCCGCCCGATCCCACGCTCACGAAGGCCGACCCCAAGCCCGACTGGTACCTCTTGTGGTACTTCGCGCTGCTCGCGCTCACGCCGGCATCGCTGGAGACCATCGTCATCCTTGGCGTCCCCCTCATCATCGGCGTGACGCTGCTAGCGGTGCCGTTCCTGTCCAACAGGGGCGAGCGCGCGCCGAGCCGGCGGCCGTGGGCCGTGGGGGTCGTCATCGGCGTGGTGGTCATGATCGGCACGCTGTGGGTCTTCGGCGCGGCGTCGCCATGGTCGCCCAAGTTCGACGTGGAACGGCTGACGGCCGACGAGGTGGGGTCGGTCGAGCAGCTGACCAGGCTCGGCCTCGATCCGGCCAAGGTCGCCGAGGGCGCCAAGGCGTTCCACGACCGGGGCTGCTTGAACTGCCACCTCGTCGACGGTTTCGGCGGCCGCCGCGGGCCGAACCTGTCGCGCATCGGCGATCGTCTGTCCGAGAGCGAGCTGGTGATTCGCATCTCGAACGGCGGACGGAACATGCCCGCGTACGCGAATACCCTGGGCCCCGACGAGCTGGGCGACCTCGTCCAGTTCCTGAGGTCGCGCTCCGCGGCGCGGACGCGGTAGCTTCGCGATTTTCGGATCAGCCGGCGCGTCGCGGTTTGGGGGGAAGGCGCTCGGGTCGTTTGCCGTGGCGGGGCGCGCCGAGGACGGGGGCGTAGGACAGCTCGGCCCGGGCCTCGACGCAGCGCAGGAGCAGTCCGCCCCGGCTCATGTCCCCCCGTCCGACGAAGTCGGGTGGGAACAGGAGCCGCTCGCCGAGCACGCGCGTCATCGGCGTCACGTACTTGTGGGACGCGATGCTGCCGAGAAGGACGATCTCCGTGGACGCGCCGGCGAGCGCGGCGAGGTCGCGCTCGAGAGGCGCGCGATAACCATCGTCGGCGGAATCGATGTCGCCCTCGGCGAGGGCGGCGAGATCGCGGGCGGTGACCGGCCGTTCCATCGGCCACAGGCCGCGGTTCGACGTCACGATGAGGCCGGCGCTGGCGACCGTCCGGGGCGGCCGCCCGAACGCGCGAGCGTAGGCCTGCTTGCCGCGGAAATAGAGGGCGGACAGGAACGTCATGACGTCCGCCAGAGGAACGCCGCCCTGGCGCAGCGAGTGCGCCAGCGGGAAGCCCGCGCCCGGGCGAGTGAGCATGCGGGCGCGCTCGCCGTCCAGGCGGGCCGGGGAGAGGAGGAAGACACGGCCGGTCACGCCGTCGAGCTTACCTCGGCATCATGGCGTCGCACGGACTCGAGGGCGCGGCGGTTATTCGGCGATCGCGACCTTGTTGCGCGGATCCGGCACGCGAATGTTCACCTCGACCACATTGGGATAGCGGTCCTCGCCTTCGTCGAAGGTGCCCGCGGCGTTGATCACCACGCGGACCACATAGTCCCCCGCCGGCACGCCCGTGATGTCGATCCACTGCCCATCGAGCTGCTTGAAGTACCAATCCCCCCAGCCCGACGTGATCCCCTGAAACTGGCAGTTGAATCCGGCGCTCTTCCCGCCGTCGTACTTGAACGAGTCCTCCATGCAGAAGCCCTGCTTGTGACCCGCGGCGGCCAGGCTGCCGTCGGGTCGCAACAACATATAATCGGCGAAGCCGCGCAGGTGATAATGCCCGTGACAGGGTGAGAAGTAGAACCACTCGTGGTAGGGGTTGTTCGGGTCCGAACGATCGCCGACCACGAGGTCGCCGTCGCCGGCGTTGATGATCACGGTGTCGAAGCGGAGGATGCGACGATAGCCCGTGCCGCCCACGGCCCCTTCGAGGACGCTGCAGTCGTCCGGAGCAAACAAGCGGTCGACGATTTCCATCTGCGATTCGAATCGCTGAGGGTCGGGAGTCAGATCCGGCAACCCGCCGTTGGCGTAGATGGGAAAATCGCGTGACACCGACGTCCGCTGCGCGCTCGCCGTCGAGTGGCCGAGGATCAACAGACATCCCGCCCAAAACAGAGTCCTGGTCATCGCTCGCCTCCGAATCAGGCGAGTGAATCACGGCGCCGACCGCTCCGTCAAGACGGCCCGCCCCGTCGCATGATAAGGACTCCCATGCGGATCAGCGTATTCGTCGGTGTCTCGATCGACGGCTTCATCGCTCGACAGGACGGCGGCCTCGACTTCCTCACCCCGTTCGAGGGCGAGGACCACGGCTACGAGGAGTACATGCGCTCCGTCGACGCGCTGGTCGTGGGCCGAGCGACCCACGAAACTGTCCTTGGCTTCGAGTCGTGGCCATGGACGGGCAAACGCGTCGTGGTCCTCACGCATCGGCCGCTCGACGCGCGGCACGGCGAGACGACGCACGCCGGCGCGCTCGCCCCGCTCGCAGCGCGCCTGGCCGCCGAGGGCTGTCGCCGCGTCTACCTCGACGGCGGGGTCGCGATCCGCCAGGGACTCGACGAGGATCTCGTCGACGACATGACGATCTCGACGGTGCCGATCACCATCGGCGCCGGCCGTCCGCTCTTCGGCGGCGCGCCGCGCACGACGGCGTGGACGCTCACCTCGGTCCGCGGCTATCCGAGCGGTCTCGTGCAAGCCCGCTACGAGCGCGCGCGCGACCCCGCGTGAGCGTCAGTTCGGGAACAGCAGATCGCACGCCTGCGTCTTGTACCCGGCGCCCGCGACAAAGACGTCGTCGAGCCGCAGGAATGCATCGCCGGCGCCGGTGAACCGCGCCCACGGCACCGCGCCGGCCCCGTTCGGGTCGCCGTGCGCCGCAAAGCGCGTCCAGTAGCCGCGCAGATCGCTCGAGAACTGCAGCTCGGCGGCGGTGGGAACGTACCCGCCGAGGAGGAGGTCGTCGAACTCGCCGAACACGAAATTCACGTCCTGGTTGTGGTAGGCGCCGAGCAGCGCCAGATCCGGATCGTTCTCGATGCGGTGCGCGTACAGACCCCAGTAGACCGCCGGGTTGCCGCCGGCGGTGACGATCTGGGCGAGGGCGCGATTGGGACAGGCGAACGACGCGTCGCTCAGGACGTCGACCCACGCGTCGAAGGGCTCCGGGTAGGCGCCCACCGGATACAGCGCGAGGAGCTGGGCGGCGATATCCGGAAACGCATCCTGGACCGCCTGCACGTATTCGGCTTCGGTCATCGTGAAGCGGTCGAGGAAGGCGACGATCGCGTCCTGGAGATTCGAGGTCAGCATGAGCGGCACGCCTACGCCGCGCCGCCGGTACACGTTCAGCGGAACGTCGTCGAAGACGAAGCCGTCGAGCACGACCGTCGCCCCGAAGAACGCGCCATGGCCGAGGATCTCCGCGACCGGCGCGGCGCGCAGGCACGCCAGCTCGGCGGCGGCGTCGTCCTGCGCGCAGCCGATCGCGGCGGCGAGCCGCGCGCCCGAGCTCTCGGCCTGCGCGAGCGTGCTGACGTTCTGCAGCGTGATGACTCCCTGGCTGCTCTGCAAGACGGCGCCGTGCACCAGCCCGCGCGACAGCGGCGACGCCAGCAGCCGCTGGATGTCCGTGCCGCCGGCGGACTCGCCGAACGCGGTCAGCCGCCCGCGGCTGCCGCCGAAAGCGCCGATGTTCGCCTTGACCCATTCGAGCGCCGCCAGCATGTCGAGGTAGCCGTAGTTGCCCGCCGTGCGCGCGCCGTAGAGCGACTGCGCCTCGTCGAGGAGCCCGCGGTGGCCGATCCACGCCAGGTTGCTCAGGCGATACTCCATCGTCACGACCACCGCCCCGCTGAGCGCGAGCAGGTGCGCTTCGCTCTGCCCGCTTCCACCTGTGTTGCCGCCGCCGTGGATCCAGAAGAGGACCGGCAAGGAGCGGCCGTGCGCGGCCGCGGGGACGTAGATGTTGAGGTACAGGCAGTCCTCGCTGCCGACATGCCCCCGCGCCTGCGCGCACACCGGGCGAAAAGTCGTGGCCTGCAACACGTCAGCGCGCGGCTCGGGCGGCTCGGGGCGCCGCCAGCGCCGTTCGCCGACGGGCGGCGCGGCATACGGAATCCCGCGCCAGACCAGCACGTCTCCTTCGACCACGCCCCGCACGGCGCCCTCCTGGGTCATGACCAGCGTCGCGTCGCCGGGCGCGGCGCGCACTTCCTCGGTGGAGCCCGAGGCCGTGTCCAACGTCCGCGTGGCGCAGGCCAGCGCAAGAACCGGTATGGAAGAGCACAGCAATCTGCGGGCGAGCATAATCATTCACCATATCATCGGAGACGTACGGCCAGCAATGGCGCCGCATGGGCGCCTCGATCTCCGCCGGCGCCAAAATTTTCCAGCAAGCCTGCTTCCAACCCCGCCTTGCATCACCACGCCACGGAATGGCATCTCACCCACGCAATGAAGTTTCGGCGGCAGCTGCGGGCGTTCGCGCAAGCCGCGCTGCACATCCTCGCAGTTGTGATTCCGGCGGTGGCCTTGGCCCGGGCCGACACAGCCGTCTGGCGGTGGGCATTCGCCGCGCTCACGCTCGCCGGCGTTGCCCAACTGGTCCTCGCCGCGTTCATCTACATCCCGGGTTTCGATCCGCTGTTCCGCATCCCCTGGCGCGGACCGCGGTCCCGCCGCCGGATGGCGATCACCTTCGATGACGGGCCCAACGGCGCGGCGACCGAGGTGGTCCTGGAATTGCTCCGCCGACACGGGGCGAAAGCCACGTTTTTCATGATCGGACAAAACGTCGACGCCGAGCCCGAATTGGCGCGGCGCGTCGTGGCGGAAGGACACGCGGTCGGCAGCCACACCTGGTCGCACGTGAAGCTTTCCACCGTTCCGCTCGCGGTGGCGATCGACGAAATCGACCGCGGCCACCGCAGCCTACGCGCCGCCGGCATCGCCGACGCGGCGCTTTTCCGCGCGCCCCACGGGCACAAACGGCCCGGCGTCGTCGCGCACCTCACGCGCAACGGCCTGCGGATGATCGCGTGGACCGCGGGGGTATACGATACCGATTCCGCAAGCGGCGACACCCTCTCTTGCCGCGCCATGCGATGGCTGAGGCCCGGAACCATTCTGCTACTTCATGACGGGAAGCGCGGTCACGACCGCGGGCCGATGTTGCAGGCCCTCGACACGATCCTCGCCGCGGCGCGCGCGCGCGGCCTCGAGCTCGTGACCATCCCCGAGCTTCTCGCCGGCTGACGCGAAGCCGAGCCGCGACCCGCCGCACGAATTTGAAACGGCAGGAGAATGGATTTCGCCGGACGCGGCATCAAAGCATGTGGGAAACATGTCGGTGTCCCTCACGCCACGTCCATTCATAACCGCTCGCCCATTGACTGCCCACGCTGAGCAACCGACTTCAGCTCCTGCAGCGGGAGAAGCGTCATGGTGTTACTCCCCGGACTGACGGCGATCGTCGTCGTCGCTGCATCATTCTTCTTGGGTTACGCGTTCTACCGCCAATCGTCGCGGAAGGACGGCCGCGCGGGCGCAACCGGCGCATCGCGTCGGGCGCCCTCGGCCCTCGTCACCCACGGCCTCATGGAGTACGTCTACTGGCTGCTCACGCCCGTCGAGCGCGCGTTGCTGTACCTGGGCGCCACGCCCAAGGCGCTCACGCTCGCGGGCCTCGCGCTGTGCGCCGCCGCGGGCGCGTTCGCCGCGGCCTCGGCCGTCGCGGCCGCGGGCGTGTTCTACCTCGCCGGCGGCATCCTCGACATCCTCGACGGCCGCGTCGCCCGCAGCTCGGGCAAGGCGACCCGCGCGGGGGCGCTCCTCGACTCGGTGTGCGATCGCTGGGCCGAGTTCCTCGTCCTCGGCGGCATCGCGTTCGCCCTGCGCGCCGACGCGTTCGGCATGATCGCCGTGCTGGTCGCGACCGCCGGGTCGCAGATGGTGAGCTACACCCGCGCCCGCGCGGAGGCGCTGGGCGTGTCGCTCGCCGTGGGCCTCATGCAGCGGAGCGAGCGCATCATCCTTGTCGGTCTCGGCTTGCTCGTCGCCGGCGCGGTGGACCACGTCGGTCCCCAGGCGTCGACGGGCGTTTTGACCCTGGTGCTCATGTTCGTGGGCGCGACCTCGCTCGTCACCGCGATCCGGCGCCTGGTCATCGCGATGGATGCCATCGCGGAGCCCAAACCGATGGTGCAGGGCGGGCTGGGCCGCGGCGGG
>DATFWE010000207.1:0-13914 GCA_035259575.1 Haliangiales bacterium | reverse complement strand
CTGCCCCTGTTCCGTCGCGCCGAGCCGCCGCCGTCGCCCCAAGCGACGACCGGCGTCGAGGAGAAGCTCCTCGCGCTCGACCCCGACCGCATGACCCCCATGGAGGCCCTGGGGGCGCTGGCGCAGCTCCGCCGGCTGATCCAGCAGATGGAGCCGCCGTCTGCTACATTCCCCTCATGAGGTTCCGCTGGCTTTTGGTCACGTCGTTTCTGGGGGTCCTTCTGGGGGGAAACCACGCGCTCGCCAAGAAGAAGCCGAAACCGACGCCGACGGCGTCGGCCAACCAGGGCGCGGTCCAGGAGCTCATGGGCCCGTACAAATGGGGCATGACGCTCGATCAGGTGCTGGGCACGCTCGAGAAACAGATCTCGTCGCGCTACACCGAGGAGCTGGCCAAGCTCAGCGACGTCTACCGCCGCCAGCAGATCCAGAAGGACATCAAGTCCGAGGTCGCGGTGGTGCGGCGCAGCGCCACGTCGTTCGAGGGGGCGAAGACGGGATGGGACGTCTCGATCATCGAGGGCGAGTTCGCACACGGCACCGACGAGTCGATGGCCGTCTACCACGAGCAGGACCCCGCGGCGAAGAAGGACCAGCGACGGTTCTTCTTCTTCAGCGAGGGGAAGCTGTGGAAGATGTTCATCGCGTTCGACATGACGCCGTTCAAGGACAAGACGTTCGTCGATTTCCGCGACATCATGGAGGCGCGGTACGGTAGGGGCACGCCGGTCATGAAGCCGGGTCCCGACGGAAAGCCGAAGCTCGCGTCCGTCGAGTGGCGGGCGGGCGGCAGCACGCTGCGCGCGGTCGACCTCTTGAAGTTCTACGGGAACTTCTGCCTGGTGCTGTCGGACGACTCGGTGGAGAAGGTCGTTCTCGACAAGCGCGCCGTCAAGGCGCCCAAGCCCCCGCCGCGCGCCGCCGTCACGGAAGGCCCCACCAACGCGCAGCTCAACGATCCGAACGCCAACATCGTCGACGAAATCACCAAGGACGCGGCGAAGCCGGGGACGACCGATACGCCCAAGCCGGCGCCCGCCGAGCCCAAGAAGTAGCGCTCCGGCCGTCAGCCCTTCACGAGCTTGACCTGCCTCACGCCGGCGATCTGCTCCATGATCGTCTTCTCGAGGCCGTTCATCAACGCCAGCTTCGTGAAGGGACAACCGCAGCAGCCGCCGACCATACGGATCGTGACGATACCGTCGGAGACGTCCACGAGCTGGAGGTCGCCTCCGTCAACCTTCAGCTGAGGCCGGATGCGCTCGAGCACGTGTTCGACAGTTTCTCTCATCAGCTATGTGCGGTTCGGATGCCGCCCAGCGGCGATTGGTTGCGCCATTGGGCCGTATCTGCGCCTACAAAGCAAATGCTTTGCCGCGCTGCGCCACGGCTTTTAGCCGATCCTCCACGTCCTTTCGGTCCTTCATCAACCCACCATCGCCCCCCGAGCCCGACACCAGAACATCGATTTCCGCGAGGCGCTGGTAGTACTGGAGCTCGTCGAGGTACCGCGGGGACCCCTCGACGAGCGCTTTCAAGATGCCGTTGGCGCGGAGCAGGAACACCTTGTCGCTGGTGTCGCCGGCCGACGCGAGCGGTTTGTTCAACCAGGGCGCCGAGGTGTCGCCGCGTACCTGGAGCCCGATGGGCGGTCCGCCCGGGCACTCGGCCGCGGGCTTTCCGTCGGGACAAATCGGCATGCCGACCTGGAGGATCTCGACGGCGGGGAGCGCGCCCTTCTTGGCGTCCTCGGCGGACGGCACGCGGATCGTCCCGGCGAAGCCCGATTGCGCACCGATCTTCTCGGCGACGGAAGGGGGCACCTTCTGCGCGAGATCCTTGGTGAGCCGCACGTGCTCCCTGAGCTTCTGCGACAGCGTGCGCATGCGCGTGTAGAACGACAGCGTGTCCTGCACCAGCTTGGGGTCGAGCAGGTAGAGATTGCGGTGGGAGAGGACGAGCTCGTCGTTGGGCGGGAAGTTGAACTTCAGCCCTTCGATGTCGCGGACGAGCTCGAGGTCGTTCCGCGCGTAGCCCTTGTGGCCGGGGCCGCGCTCCTTGGCGCGCAGGAGCACGTTGTTCAGCGCCTCGAGCTGCTTGCCCTGGTCGGAGAATTCCTCGGCGACGTCATTCGCGTCGTCGACGGTGGCGTTCAAGCGCGAGCGCTGATGGTTGATGCCGCCGAGGATGAAGCCGACGATGAGCGGCGCGCCGACGAGCAGCCCGATCCTGCCGTACTTGGCGAGGCGCGGCTGTCCGTGCACCTGCTCCACCGACGATTTGTCGACGACGATGACCTCGGGCGCGCGCGTGACCGCGCCCTGCGCGGCCATCGCATTCATCGCGCCGAACGGATCCTGGCGCGCATCGGGCACCGCCGGCTGCGGCGGCGTCACTCCCGGCGGAGGCGGCACATAGCCCGCGCCCTTGCCGGCGCTCGGCGGCGGCACTTCGCCCCCGGGCCCCTTCTGCCCCCCGCGCTTGAGGCCGAGCCGAGCCTTGAGGTCGCTGATGTCACGCGCCCCAGTCCTCTTTCCTTTTTCACTCATTCTTTCTCGCTCATGGGGTCAGAATTTCTTTCTATCCCTCGGAAATCCTTGTGTCAAGGCGACCACGGGGTGTGAACGGTAGTTCTCTAGCTTCGTCCAAGTCCTCGAAAGGTCGTAGACTGGACGTAGGTATGCCATGTGCTACGGTTTTGGCGGCGAGAGGCCTTCCATGCGCAAGCTCGTCGTTTCCGCCGTCCTCGTTGTTGCCGCAGGGGTCATCGGCATCGTTCTCGGCGCGGCCCCGGCACGCGCCGAGAGCTGGCGCGTCCACGTAGGCGGGGGCGGCGGCTACCACGCCGCCCCGTCCGTGCACGTGTCGGCGCCCCACGTGTACTCCTCGCCGGCGCCGCGCGCCGTCGTGGTGCCGCAGGGCAGGGTGGTCGTGCACGACTACCGTTTCCGCGGCGGCGGAGTCTGGGTCCCTCCGGTGCGCGTGTGGCAGCCGAGCTGGTACTACCGCTACTGGTGGCCGTACCGGCGCCCGTGGGGCTACTGGGATTGGGGCTACTACGGCTACTACGGCTACTACCCCGGGGCGGCCTGCTGCGCCTACGAGCGCGTCGGCTACGCCGCCGGCCCCGCCGAGCCCTACGATCCGCGCTTCGGCCTCGGCATCCGCGGGTCGGGCACGAGCTTCGGCAAGGATCAGCCCCACTCCGAGGGGCTCGGCGGGCTCCTCCGCATCCGCGTCAGCTCGGTGGAGCTCGAGCTCGAGATCCTCCGCGATCACTATCCCGACCTCACGCGCAACGATACGCGCGTCGGCGCCTCGCTTGTCGTGCCGCTGTTCGGGACCGTGCTCCAGCCCTACGTCATCGGCGGCGCGGGCGTGAACTTCGTGGACTTCGATGACGGTTCCACGCATCGGACGCAGGGCTTCCTCGCCGGCGGCGGCGGCCTCGCGCTCAACATCGGACGCGGCTTCACGCTCGCGGCGGACGTACGCTACATGGTGCGCCACTTCTTCGACAGCGCGTCGTCGTCGACGACGCCGGTGGTGTACAGCGCGTCGACGGCGCCGCCCGGCACCACGACCAGCGACACGAAGCGCGAGGCGGGCGTCGAAGGACGAGTCTCCGCGATCTTTTACTTCTAGTACTCTCCGGGGATGGTCCCCGGCCTCGTCCACAAGCGCTTCGCCAGCTTCGACGGCACCGAGATCGCCTACCAGGTGCGCGGCGAGGGTCCGCCGGTCGTGCTCGCGAACGGCCTCGGCGGCACGTACGAAGCGTTCCGCTACGTCTACCACGCGCTCGGCGAGGCCTACCGGATCGTCTGCTGGGACTACCGCGGGCTGTACGGCTCGGCACGGCCGCGCGATCTCGCGACCCTGGCGGTGGCGAGTCAGAGCCGCGACCTCGCGCTCCTCCTCGACCGGGAGAAGGTCGATCGGGCGGTGCTGATCGGCTGGTCGATGGGGGTGCAGGTGAACTTCGAGCTGTGCCGCCACCACCGGGATCGCGCCGCCGGCATCGTCGCTATCAACGGCACCTACGGTTCGCCGTTCCGCACCGCGCTGGCGTCGCGCCTGGCCCGCTACCTCATCCCGCCGTGGCTGTCGTTCATGAAGGCGCAGGCGCCGCTCATCTCGCGCGTGTCGCAGGCGACGGTGGCCTGGTCGGGGCTCGTGCCCGCGATGGCGCGCCTCGGCCTCGTGTCCACGCGCATCGACGAGGAGGCGATGCGCGACGTGGCCGAGGGCTTCAAGGGGATGGACTTCGCGATCTACAGCGACACGCTGCGTGCGCTGGGGGAGCACGACGCGCGCGACATCCTGCCGCGCCTCGACGTCCCCACGCTCGTCATCGCGGGCGACCGCGACCTCATGACTCCGACGTTCACCGCGCGCAGGATGAGCCGCTGGATCCGCGGCGCGCGGCTGGTGGTCATTCCGGGGGGAACCCACTACACGCCGCTCGAGTTCCCCCAGGTGATCGAGGCGGAGGTGCTCGCCTTCCTCGGTGGCATCCCCGGCTGGGAACCGCGTTGTCCACAGGTCAAGCACACCGGGACGTAAATTTTTCCCGTTTGGGCCAGTCGCAAGGCGAGCCAGGATCGGCGCGGAGGAAAAGTCAAGTCATCCCCGTATGCTCCCGCCGTCCACCCACAATGTCGGATTTGTGGTTACCCGATGGGGACAGCTTGTGAACAAGCTGTGGGCTCCTTGCGCGTTGACAAGGCGCGAACCCCGCCACGATAATGCGCTGCGAAACTTCTCGACCTCGGAGGACACGGTAGGATGTCCCGCGCGAAGATTGGCGCAGTTATGACGGTAATTGTCGCCGTCCTCACAGGTGTAGCCTACGTGTTTGCGACGCAGAAGCTCGAGGCCAACATCCGCCAGGATACCGAGGCGAAGGCGTCGCGGGCGGAGGACCTGCTCGTTCGCGTCGCCTCGCTGGAGGCGTTCGACATCATCACCCGCGCCCGGGCGTTCGCCCGCGAGGCCGCCCTGCAGAAGGCGCTGGACAGCGAGGATGCCGCCGCGCGGCACAACCTGGCGCGCCAAGCGATCGACAACTTTGCCGGCAAGGGCGAAAACCGGCCGGACTGGGTCGCGGTGCTCGACAGCAGGGGCGAGGTGGTCGCCGCCAACTCGCCCCTTCCCGACACCGAGAGCTGGCGCACGCGCTTCAAGGCGGTGGGGGACGCGATCGCCAAGCGCCAGCCGTCCAAGGACGTGTGGTCCTACGGCAAGTCGGCGATCAAGGTCGGCGTCGCCCCCGTGGAGGATCCGTCGTTCCTGACGGTCAAGGGCGTGGTCGTCATCGCCTACGCGCTGTCGCAGAAGGAAGCGCAGCTCAACGCCCAGCTCCTCGGCACCGAGGTCGTCTATCTCTACGGCGATCGCGTGGAGGCGACGAGCTTCAAGCGTCCGTCGGAGGCGGACGAGCTGGCGCACGCGGCCGCGCTCAAGGCGCTGGCCAAGGACGCGCTCGCCGGCAAGGAGCGCAAGGTCGTCCCGCTCGAGGTGGGCGGGACGACGTACCTCGCGTCGGCGGCGCCGCTGCCGCAGAACTACGAGGATCGATCGTCGGCGGCGGTGGTGATGGCGTCGCTGTCCGGCGCCGAGGACGCGGTCGCCGCGATCCGCTGGACGATCCTTCTCCTCGGCGTGGGCGCGTTCGTCGTCGCGCTCCTGGTCATGGTGGTGACGACGCGCGTCATCCTCCATCCCGCCGAGGACATCGAGCTCGGCGTGAACGAGATCATCAACGGCAACGTCGACTACACGTTCCGTCCGGCGGGGAAGGACTTCGACGGGCTGGCGAACGGGCTGAACGTGATGCTGGCGCGCCTGCTCGGCCGCCCCGAGCCGGGCGACGACGACCTCGGCGAGGAGGGCACGCCGTCGGCGAAGCTCATGCTCGAGGACGAGAAGGCCGGGCCGCGCGTGTCGAGCGATCCCGACGTGGTCGCGCTCGCGCAGGAGGCGGAGGCCGACTACTACAAGCGCATCTACGCCGAGTACATCGAGGCGCGCAAGGGTGTGGGAGAGAAGGTGGAGGGCGTCACGTACGAGGGCTTCGTCGCCAAGCTCCGCCTGAACGAGGCAAACCTGAAGAAGAAGTACAACTGCAAGGCGGTCCGCTTCCGGGTGCAGACGAAGGGCAATCAGGTGACGCTGAAGCCGGTACCCATAGTCTGAGGGGAGCATGGACGTCGACCACGCCATCCAGTTCACGCTGAAGGGTCAGGAGGCGATGCAGCTCGGCCAGTACGAGGAGGCCGCGCGCGCCTACCACGAGGCGATCCGGCTGGCGCCCCGCCTCGACGGCGCCTACTTTCAGTACGCCTCGGCGCTCCTGTGGCGCGGGCTGCCGAACGAGGCGCTGGCGGCGCTCGACCGTTGCGTCGCGCTGGGCGGCCCGTGGCGCGAGCACGCCTCGGGGCTGGCCGCGTCGGTGCGCGCGCAGCTGGGCGCGCCGCCCAAGAAGTCGAAGTGGGCGGCGATCAGGGGCAAGGTCCTCACGTCATGACCGACATGGACCCGCCCACGACCCTCGAGGGGGCCGCGCCCACGCTCATCGTGGAGACGGTGGTCCTACGCTTCCTGGCACGGGTCATCCACGCCGACGGCGTGGTCGACCCCAGGGAGGTCAAGCTCCTCCTCGACGTGGCGGCCGGCCTGGAGATGGGCGAGGAGGAAGCGCGGCGCATCCTCGAGGACGAGCTCAACCGCCGGTCGGACGTGGCGGCGCTGGCGCGCCAGATCCCCGACCCCGACGAGCGCATGACGGTGTTCTCGCTCGGGTGCGCGATGGTGTACGCCGGGGGGCGCGTGGGCGACGACGAGCAGACGATCCTCGATGCCTTCGCGCACGGCGCCGGAATCGACGCGACGGCGGCGGCGGAGATCCTCGCCGACGCGGCGCGGGAGGCGGGCCGTGCTTGACGTGCGCGAGACCGATGCGCTCGGCTGGGCCGAGCGCATCCGCCGGGGCGAGGTGTCGGCGGCCGAAGTCGTCGACGCGTCGATCGCGCGCATCGAGGAGGCCGACGGCCGCATCCACGCGGTGATCCAGCGCTGGTTCGACGAGGCGCGCGCACAGGCCAAGGGCCCCCTCGGCGACGGCCCGTTCGCCGGCGTGCCGTTCCTCATGAAGGACATCCTTTGCAGCGTCAAAGGCAAGCCGCTCGAGTCGGGGTCGCGCCTGGCGCAGGGGTTGGTGTCGCGCGACGACAGCGAGCTCACGCGGCGCTACCGGCGCGCTGGGCTCGTCTTCCTGGGCAAGACCAACGCGCCGGAGATGGGGATCCTCCCCACCACCGAGCCGTTTCTCCACGGCGCGACCCGGAATCCGTGGGATCCCACCCGCACGCCCGGCGGGTCGTCCGGCGGCGCCGCCGCCGCCGTCGCCGCCGGCTACGTGCCGATGGCGCACGCCAACGACGGGGGCGGGTCGATCCGCATCCCGGCGGCGGCGTGCGGCGTGTTCGGTCTCAAGCCGACGCGCGGGCGGAACCCGGTGGGCCCGATGTTCGGCGAGGTCTACCTCGGCCTCGTCGCGGAGCACGCGGTCACCGTGTCGGTGCGCGACAGCGCCGCGCTCCTCGACGCCACCTGCGGGCCCGACGTCGGCGACCCGTACTGGGCGCCGCCGCGCGCGCGGCCGTACCTCGAGGAGGTCGGTGCGCCCCCCGGCAAGCTGCGCATCGCGTTCACCACGGTGTCGCCGACGGGGGGCCCCGTGCATCCCGACTGCGTCGCCGCCGTCGCCGACGCGGCCAGGCTCCTCGGCGAGCTCGGCCACGAAGTGTTCGAGGGCCGGCCGCAGCTCGACGAGGCGCACCTGCCGCCCGCGTTCATCACCCTGTGGACCGCGTGCAACGCGACGACGGTGGAGGAGACGGGCATGGCGGCCCGGCGCCGTCCCAGCGCCGAGGTCCTCGAGCCGCTCACCTGGGCGATGTACGAGCTCGGCGCGAAGACCACCGCCATCGCGCTCATGATGGCGCGCCACCAGCTCGATCTCGCGTCGCGCCAGTTCCAGCGGTTCTTCCTCGACGTGGACATGCTGCTGACGCCGACGCTGGCCGAGCCGCCCGTCCCGCTGGGGACGTTCGACCCGCCGCCGCACGGAGACCAGCCGATGATGGCGCTGTTCCGGGCGGCGGCGTTCGCCCCGTTCACCGCCATCGCGAACATGACGGGGCAGCCGGCGATGTCGGTGCCGCTCGTGTGGAACGGGGATGGGCTGCCCATCGGGACGCAGCTCATCGGTAGGTTCGGCGACGAGGCGACGCTGTTCCGCCTGGCCGCGCAGCTCGAAGCGGCGCGCCCGTGGAAGGGGCGCCGCCCGCAAGGGGTGTGAGACATGACGGCGGATCCGCGCACCATCAAAGCGCAGCAGAAAAAGATCTGGGATGCGATCGCGCCCGGCTGGAAAAAATGGGCGCCGGCCATGGACGCCGGCCTCGCGCCGGTGAACGAGCTCCTCCTCGACATGGCCAAGCTGCAGGAGGGGCAATGGCTCCTCGACGTCGGCACCGGGCACGGCGAGCCGGCGGCGGCCGCGGCCAGGAAGGTCGGCCCCCAGGGAAAGGTGGTCGGCATCGACCTGTCGCGGCGGATGCTGGCGATCGCCGAGGAGCGCGCGAAGGCGCAGAGGCTGTCGCAGTGCGGGTTCCAGGAGCTCGACGCCGAGAACCTGGGGACGCAGCCGGAGGGCAGCTACGAGGCGGTGCTGTCGCGCCTGGGTTTGTCGTACCTGCCGCAGCTCACGACCGCGATCTCCGGCATCCGGCACGTCTTGACGCGCGGCGCTCCGCTCGCCGCCGCCGTGTGGGGGCCGGCCGACCGCGTGCCCGCGCTGAACCTTCCCCTCACCGTCCTCGCCGAGCACATGTCGTTGCCGCCGATGGGGCCGGGCAATGCGGGGCCGTTCGGCCTGTCGACGCCGGGGATGCTCGAGCAGGCGATGTCGAGCGGCGGGTTCGGCGCGATCCGCGGCGAGCGGGTGACGGTCGTGTGGGAGTTTCCGTCGGCCGCGGCCTACGTGGACTACGTGAAGGAGGCGACGAGCCTGGGGCAGATCGTGGCGGAGAAGCCCGACGAGCGGCAGGCGGGGGCGTGGGCGGCGCTGGCCGAGGCGGCGGCTCCGCTCGCCGACGCCGAGGGCAAGCTGTCGTTCATCTGCGACGTCATCTGCGTCCTGGGCAAGAAGAAGTGAGCTCGTAGCGCTACTGGAAGCGTACGAGGTGCATCTTGCGCTTCCCCGCCCGCAGGAACAGCGTCGTCCGCCCTTCCAGCGTCGCCGGGGTGAGCGAGACCTGGATGTCTTCGACGCGGCGGTTGTTGACGTAGGCGCCGCCCTGGGCGATGAGCCGGCGCGCCTCGCCCTTGGACGTCGCCAGCGAGGTGCGCGCCAGTAGATCCACGAGGAGCAGCCCGCCGTCGAGCTCGCGCAGCGGCACGACGATGAGCGGCACCTCGCCGACCAGCGCCTCGAGATCCGCGTCGGTGAGCCCGTCGATCTCCTGGCCGAACATGAGCTCTGAGGCCTTGCGCGCGCGCGCCGCGTCCTCGGCGCCGTGCACCCACGTCGTCACCTCGCGGGCGAGGATCTTCTGCCCCTCGCGTCGCTCGGGCGCCGCCGCGTGCGCCGCCGCGATCTCCGCCACCTCCGGCAGGGGGATCATCGTGAACATGGACAGGTACCTGCCCACGTCGCGGTCGTCGGCGTTCACCCAGAACTGGTAGAACTGGTACGGCGACGTCATCGCCCGGTCCAGCCACACGTTCTGCCCCTTCTCCGACTTGCCGAACTTCTTGCCTGACGCGTCGAGGAGGAGCGGCGCGGTCATGCCGAAGATCGGCGGCGCGGTCCCCCCGCTCATCTTGCGATGGAGCTCGATGCCGCAGGTGATGTTGCCCCACTGGTCGGAGCCGCCGACCTGCAGCCGGCACCGCCGCGTCTCGGCCAGGTGCACGAAGTCCTTGGCCTGGAGCAGCATGTAGGAGAACTCGGTGTAGCTGATGCCGTGGTCGCGGTCCTCGAGGCGCGCGCGCACGCTCTCCTTGCCCAGCATGTAGTTGACGGTCATGTGCTTGCCGACGTCGCGCAGGAACTGGAGGAACCCGATCGGCCCCAGCCACTCGGCGTTGTTGACCACCTGCGCGTCGGCGGAGATGAGGCGCTGGATCTGCGCCTCGAGCGCGCGCTGGTTCAGCGCCAGCGTCTCCTCGTCCAGGAGCTTGCGCTCGCTCGTTCGTCCCGACGGATCGCCGACCATGCCGGTGGCGCCGCCGACGAGGGCGATCATCTTGTGCCCCGCCGCGGCGAGGTGCCGCATCAGCGACAGCGGAACCAGGTTCCCGGCATGCAGCGACACCGCCGTCGGGTCGTACCCGCAATAGAACGTCACCGGGGGGTGGGCGAGGAGCTTGCCCAGCTCCTCCCGATCGGAGACGTCCTGGAGCAGCCCGCGCGCTTCGATCTCGTCGAGGATCGCCATGTGATCTATTTCGCGTAGTCCGAGGCCCGCGTCTCGCGGATCACGCACACGCGCACCTGGCCGGCGTACGTGGCCTCGGACTCGATGCGCTTGGCGAGCTCGCGGCACAGGAGGGCAGCCTGGTCGTCGCTGGTCACGCTGTTCTCCACGATGACGCGCACCTCGCGCCCCATCTGCAGGGCGTAGGCCTTCTCCACGCCCTGGAAGCTCTTGGCCATCTTCTCCAGGTCGTAGAGGCGCTGGATGTACTGCGCCAGCGTCTCGCGCCGTGCGCCCGGGCGCTGCCCCGACAGGCGGTTCGCCGCGTCGACGACGTGATCGAGCACGCTCTCGTGCGGCACGTCCTCGTGGTGCGCGGCGATCGCCTGGCACACGCGCGGCGCCTCGCCGTACTTCTTGGCGAGCGCCGATCCCACGAGCGCGTGCGGGCCCTCCTCGGAGTGCTCGACCGCCTTGCCGATGTCGTGGAGCAGGCCGGACCGGCGCGCCTGCTTGACGTTCTGGCCCAGCTCGCCCGCCATGAGGCCGGCGAGGTACCCGACCTCGACCGAGTGCTGGAGCAGGTTCTGCGCGTAGCTCTGACGGAACTTGAGGCCGCCGAGGAGCTTGACCAGGTCGGGGTGGACGCGATGCAGGCCGAGGTCGAACACCGCCTGCTCGCCCGCCTCCTTGCATTGCCCGTCGACCTCCTGCTCGCACTTCTGCACCACCTCCTCGATGCGGGTGGGATGGATGCGCCCGTCGGCCACCAGGCGCCCGATCGCCAGGCGCGCCACCTCGCGCCGCACGGGGTTGAAGCAGGAGATGGTGATGCACTCCGGCGTGTCGTCGATGATGAGATCGGTGCCGGTCGCCGCCTCGAGCGCGCGCACGTTGCGCCCCTCGCGGCCGATGAGCCGCCCCTTCATGTCGTCGGAGGGGAGGGGCACGACGGACACCGTCCGCTCGGCCACGTACTCGCTGGCATAGCGCTGCACGGCGGTGGCGATGACCTTCTTGGCCTTCTCCGCCGCCTCCTCGCGCGCCGCGGCCTCGATGCGCTTGACCTCGCCGGCGGCGAGCTTCTTGGCCTCGTCGATGACCTGGTCGGCGAGCTCCTTGCGGGCCTCGGCGGCGGTCATGCCGGCGACGCGCTCGAGCCGCGCCTTGGCTTCGTCGAGCGACTTGCCCGCCTTCTGCGCCATGCTCTCGGCGGCCTGCTCGCGCCCGGCGATCTGCCGTTCGCGCCGGCCGAGGTCCTCCTCGCGCCGCTGCGCCTCGCGCCCCCGGCGGCCGAGCTCTTCCTCGCGCGCGGCGACGGCCTCTTCCTTCTTGGCGCCCTCCGCCTTCTTGCGGCGGATTTCTTCCTCGACGTCTGCCTTGACCTTGAATGCGAGCTCTTTTCCCTCGACCTGGGCCTCTTTCTTGAGCGAGTCGGCCTCGGCGCGCGCGGCCTCCAGGATGGCGGCGGCCTGCGTCTCGGCGAGCCTTTCCGCCCCGGCGGCCGTCTTGCGCGCGAACGCCCGCCCCAGGAGGACGCCGAGGATGGCGCCCCCGACCAGGCCGGCGAGCAAATAGAAGACGGTCAACGTTGCCTCCCCTCGATTGCGGCGCGCGCGCCCGCCTCGGTGCAGAGGACGTCCATGCGCTCGTCCCCGGCGCCGGCGGGCACCGCCGCCACGATCTGGAACTCGAACGCGTAGCCGACGCGCAGCGCCCGGGGCGCCGCGGCCAGCGTGTGGTCGTAGTGTCCGCGTCCCCAGCCCACCCGCGCCCCGGTGGGGTCGAAGGCGAGGCCGGGGACGATGAAGACCCGAATGTCCTCGAGTCGAAGCTCGGGCGCGTCCGCGGGCGGCTCGGGCACTCCGAGCCGTTCGCCGGGACGGAGCGCGGCGAGGTCGCGTACGGCATGGAACGCGAGCCTGGGCGTGCCGGCCACGACGCGCGGGTAGGCGACGGTCGCGCCGCGCGCGACGAGCGCCGCGTGCACCGGCGCGGTGTCGATCTCTCCCCGGGTGGAGCCGAACAGCGCCACCGTGTCCGCGCGCGCCACCTCGGGCAGCGACAGCAAATGCCGCGCGGCGGCGGCGCTGGCGCCGGCATGGGCGCCGGGGGGGAGCGCGTCGCGCAGGTCGCGCATCTGTCGCCGGAGCATGTCCTTGGCGGCGCGCACTGGGGCTTGTATATCACGGCGGACAATAAATCCCGCCCGGCCGTGTGAGACGGACCTGCAACCTCTGATTGGGTTGGATTTCGCCAAGGGTGGGGGATGCCCGGGTCGTTTCAGGCGCGCCCGCGTCCGGGAACGCTCACCGCGACCCTGTCGCAGCCTCCCTTTCCATGGGGGCTAGGCCCTCCGTCTCATCACGCACCGGGCAGGAAGAACGTCACGCCTCTCCTTTCGTCAACAGGGCGAGGATGGTCCGCGACTTGTCGCCGACGCGCCGCCGCAGCGTGAACAGATCGTCGGCGATGCTCATCGCCGCGAGGATCGCCAGCGCGTGCGTCGAGAACGTCCTCTTCCCGGTCTTGGCTTCCTCGATCTTGTCCGAGACGTACTGGGCGAGCGACCGTACGTACGACTCCTCGGCGTCGGTCTTGAGCGTGAACTTCTGTCCCGCCACGTCGACGGTCACGGACCGGATCACGAAGGAATGGTATCAGTCGATGTGGGCCCGCTCCATGACGAAGTTCATCAGGCGCCGGTTCCCGCGCTCCGTGAAATGGACGCCCGCGGCGCCCTCGACGCACCAGCGCACCTCGGCGAGGAGCGCGCACGGGCCGTCGGGGAGATCGATCTCGACGCGCGCGTCATGATCCGGCGTCGCGCCGCCGAGGAACAGCATGCCCGCGGGGCTGAGGTTACGCGCGCGGCCGTCGAACGAGACGGTCCGCGTGCGGATGCGGGCGGGAAGGTCGACGGTCACGCGGGGAGAACGGCGCTGATCGTCCTTGGCCATTGCGGTAGGGGAAGGTAGCAGAATGTACGACTCAGGGGAAGGAGGTCGGACACACGTCGAATCCGGCGGGGACGTCGACCTCGGGCGTCGCGGCGTCGATCGAAAGAATGTATTGTTTCAGCGCTTCTAGCTGATCGGGCGTGGCTGAGAAGTTGTCGTTGCCGGCCTTGAGGTGCCCGGGGAAGTTGGCGAACAGCTCGTCCAGCGTCCTCGCTTGCCCCGAGTGGAGGTACGGCGCGCCGAGCGACATGCCGTACAGCGCCGGAACGTTGAAGCCGCCCTGTCCCTCGCTGGGGTCGGTGAGGTTCTGCTTCTTCTCCAGCGCGGCGGGGCCGAACGTGTCGAGCTTGCGGATAGCGCACGACACCTCGGCGGGCGGCAGGCCCGCGACGGCCGGCTCGCCGGCGAAGCGCTCGTTCTCGATGTGGCGCGTGTGCGCGTTCCACGTCGGCGCGAGCGGCGTGCCC
>DATFWE010000206.1:0-2004 GCA_035259575.1 Haliangiales bacterium | reverse complement strand
GGCAGGTTGCGGATCATGTCCTGCACCATCTCCTCGGGGGCCTCGAAGCCGAACGGCGCGGGGTTGCCGATGTTCAGCTTGATGATGCGGTGCCCTTCCTCCTCCATCTGCTTGGCGCGGGCGAGCACCGGGCCGCGGATGTCGTAGCAGACGCTGGCGAGCTTGGCCGACTTGAGGACGGCCGGCGGGGGTGCGAGGTCGGCGGTGTCGCGCTTGGGAATGGCCGTCATGGCTGCCCGTTCTCCTTGCACGGATCCACGCCTACGGGATCTGCGGCCGCATGTATAGGTCGGACCTTGCCTGGCCGCCGAGCGCTGCCCTCGCTCGCCCCCGACCTGCTCGCTAGTATCGGCCCGTGCAGCGCGGGCGCAGGGTTGGGATGGCGGCGATCCTCGTCGCCGCGGCGGCATTCGCGAGCGGCTGCCCGCGGCACGCCGACGAACCGCCCCCGCCGACCGAGGCGGCGCCGGAGCTGATCGCGCGGACGGTCCCGGCCGCCGGTGCGCACTGGAACCCGGACGAGTATCTCCAGCTCATCGCCACGCGCGTCCACATCGGGCGGCCAAAGCGCAGCGCGTTCTGGAAGAGTGTCAGCTCGTACTTTCTCGACCGCTCGTCGAGCGTCATTCTGACGGTGGGCGCGCAGCTCAACGGACAGGCGGTCGGCGCCCTCCCGCTGGCCACCCTAAAAACCGCGTCCGGCGCCGTCACGCACGAGCTCAAGGAGGGACAGGCGCTGGCGCCGCCCATGCGCCTCCAGGAGGGCGATCAGCTCACGCTCCAGGCGAGCCTGGTCGAGACCTCGGAGGAGAACGAGACCAAGATCGTCGACGCCGCCAAGACTGTCGGATCGGCGGCCTCGTTGCCGATCTCGACGGCGGTCCCCGGTGGCGGGGCCGCGTTCGACGTCGCGGGGCAGTTCTGGCAGCTCGTGCGCGCCGGCTCCAAGCCGCGCGACGTGACCATCAAGCGCGACGGCAAGCTCGACCGTCCCCTGTGGGAGATCCAACGCATCGAGCTGGTACCGGCCAGCGACCTGGCGCACTTCGATGCCGACCACGACCGCCTGCTGGACCCCAAGCAGGTCCTGGGCGACAGTGATCCCACCTTCGCCGTGATCTCCGTCGAGCGCCGCGACCGCCTCTACGACCCCAAGCTCGTGCTCGTCGAGCCCTCGGCGATGCGTGGCAAGATCGGCTTCTTCCTCGACGAGATGCGGGAGAGCAACGACGTCGACAAGGTGAAGAGCTGCCGGCGCCTGCGCCGCTTCTTGCGCACGTCGGTCGGCCTCAACCCGGGCGACGAGACGGCGGTCGTCCTCGCCGCCATGCGCGAGTCGGGCTACGACCCCGACCGCAGCCAGGCGCACCTGGAAGGCTGTCTCAGCGACGAGGACGTGCGCACCGCCGTCCAGTCGGGCTTCCGCTGGGGAAGCTGCGACGCCTCGGCCCCGTGCCGCCTGGCGCGCGAGTTGGCCGACGCGTGGTTCGGACGGCGCGCGCTGGTGCCGTTTACGACGGCGCCGCTCGCGATCTACGACCGCGTGTTCTCTCCCGGCGCGCGCGAGGACGTCGATCCCGGCGAGTTCAGCGAGCTCTTCGTGCTGCAGCCCAGCTGGGAGACGCCCGTACCCGAATCGGACACGACGGCCGCGTTCAAGGGTGTCGTGTCGCGCGGCGGCCAGACCCGCCCCGCGCGCGTGCTCGTGTCCGTCACCTACGGCCCCGGCGGCGACATCACACCACGCATCACCCGCGTCGACCTGTGCGATCCCGCGACGACCATCCCCGAATGCGGCGCGCCGGCGCCGGCGCAACCGTGACCGCCTACCCGCACCTCTTCTCGCCGCTGCGCATCGGCCCGCTCGAGGCGCGCAACCGCGTCGTGTGCGGGGCGCACTTCACCATGTTCACCGAGCCGAGCGCCACGTGGGGGGAGCCGGGCTTCTTCGGCGAGCGGTACGGCCGCTACCTCGGCGAGCGCGCACGGGGCGGCGCGGGCGTG
>DATFWE010000205.1:0-2348 GCA_035259575.1 Haliangiales bacterium | reverse complement strand
CTGGTCGTGATCATCTCGAGCATCTGTCTCGCGATCGGCGCGCATCTCGGCGCCGGGCTGCTCGGGCTGGTGCTGATGTCGGTGTTCCGCCTGATCGGCTGGTACGTGTGGGCGCTGGTCACCTACCTGATCGGCGCCCGTCTGATGCCGCAAGCCCAGACCAGGGCGGACGTGGGTCAGCTGCTCCGCACGCTGGGCTTCGCGAGTACGCCGGGCGTGCTGGCGATCTTCGCGGTGATTCCCGGGATCGGCTCGGCGGTCAACCTCGTCGTCGGAATCTGGATGCTGGTCGCGATGGTGATCGCCGTCCGACAGGCGCTGGACTATGACAGTACGGCGCGGGCGGTCGGCGTCGTGGTGATCGGGTTCATCCTCTACCTGGTGGTCGCGGCCCTCGCGGGAATGGTCATCGCCGGGCTCGGCGGCGCACCCGCGCCGGCCCCAGCCACGCCCTAGCTCACGCCTGCATCTTGGCGACCGCTCGCCCGGCCGCCTCGTACATCGAGACGGTGCGGTCGCAGTACTCGACGCCATACTTGCGGAGGATCCTGAAGCCGTCGTCCTCCCAGGCGCCCGGGATGCGGAAAATCGCGATGGCGTCGCCCGGGTCACGGCCCGACTCGACGCATCCCTTGATGACCCCGCGCGCGACGATGTCGACGCGGGTGTTCGACACGACGTTCATCATCACGGCGATCTTCCTGACGCCCGGCTTGGACAGGATGAGCTTCGTCAGCTCGCAGGCCTTCTTCACGCTCGGATTGCCGCCGATCTCGCAGTAGTTCGCGGGCCGGCCGCCGTGCTTGCGGACGGCGTCGAAGAGCGTGAGCGAGCCGCCGCCGGCGCCGATCACCAGGCCCAGATCGCCCTCGAACTCGCGCACGTTGCCAGCCACGCCGCGGTGATCCGAGGCGTCGACCTCCGCGCCGCGGATCTCGAAGTCGGTGGGCGGCTTCGCCTCGCGGGTCTCCTCCTTGCCGATGCCGAGGTCCGCCAGCAGCACGGCGTGCTTCTCGCGCGCGTCCGCCTCGAGGTCGACGTGGCCGTCGAGCACCACGATGCGGCCGTCCTCGAGGCGGCCGATCGGATTGACCTCGGCGAGCGTCAGATCGTAGCGCAGGAAGAGCTCGACGAGCGTCGCGAGGATGGGCGTCATCCGGTTCAGCACGTCGCCCGTCACGCCGACGGCGCCGATCGCCTCCTTCGCTCGGAAGGCGCTGAACGGGATGATGGTCGACAGATGCGTCCGTGAGAGGTGCTCGGGGTGCGTCTCCGCGACCTCCTCGATGTCGATCCCGCCCATGTCGCTGAACACGAGCACGGGTAGCTTGCGGCGGCCGTCCCAGGTCACGGCGGCGAAGTACTCCTGCGCGACGGGCGCGCGTTGCTCGACCAGGACGCCGCGCGCCTTCTGGCCCTTGATCTCCAGCGCGAGGATGGCCTCGGCGGCGTTCGCGGCACCCTCGGGGTCGTCGGCGAACTTGACGCCACCGGCCTTCATGCGGCCGCCGGTCAGAACCTGCGACTTGAGGACCACGGGGCCGCCGATCTCCGCGGCGATCTCGCGCGCCTCGGCGGCGGAGCGCGCGACCCGTCCCTTGGGCAGCGGGATGCCGTGGCGGCCGAACAGCACTTTCGCCTCGTACTCGTAGAATCGCATCGTCGCCCCCCGTCGGGCGGCCGCGAGGTACCATGGGCCGTCCCGGAGGGCAAGGCGCCGACGGCAGGCGTCGATCTCCCGCCCGACTATTGGCTACTACCGCACCCAGCTGCGCCGCGAGGGCGCCATCTTCGTCGCCGTGAGCGCCCAGGCGGTGGACATCAACGGCGGCGTGCCGGCCGCGTTCGCGCTCAAGTCATGGGACCCGACGCGGTACGGATCGCTGGTCCATCCCGGCGACAACTACAGCGACGACATCTTCTCGACTCGCAGCGGGCGGCGCGTCAGCCGGGTCGCTTGAGGAGCGCGTCGTACGGTACGGGCGGCGTCTGCCCGTAGTCGTAAAAGCCCTTGCCGCTCTTGCGGCCGAGGAAGCCACCGAGCACCATCCGGCGCAGCAGGCCGGGCGCGGCGAAGCGCGCCTCCTTGTACTCCTCGTGCAGGAGCGAGGCCATGTGGAAGACGATGTCGAGGCCGATGAAGTCGGCGAGGGCGAGCGGCCCCATCGGATGGTTGGCGCCGTTCTGCATGGCCGCATCGATGTCCGCGATGGAGCCGAGCCCGCGCTCGAGGCAGTCGATGGCGTCGACCATGTAGGGGACCAGCAGCCGGTTCACGATGTAGCCCGTCGAGTCGGCGACCAGCACGGGCAGCTTGCCGAGCTTGCGGGTGAAGGACATGCAGGTGT
>DATFWE010000204.1:0-78536 GCA_035259575.1 Haliangiales bacterium | reverse complement strand
CTCGGCAGTGTCCGCTGCGCCATGCGCGACCCGCTCTGCAGGCGGTGTGCCGGGGCGCGCGGGAGCAGCGTCACGGACGGAGAAGCGCGCGGGCGCGGGGCGCGCGACGGACGAGGGTAACCGCGAAGGGTGGCGGCTCTGCTTCCAGAACCTCGACGCGCTGCTGGCGGACCAATAACGGGGTTGGCACATCTGGGCCGGCCACCGCATCGAATGCGCGATGACTTTCACCCACGGCATGGCCGACATCGAGCCCGGTCTGCGCCTGCACTACGTCACCGCCGGCGAGGACGCGCGCACCATCGTGCTCTTGCACGGATTTCCCGAGACGTGGTGGCAGTGGCGGCACATGATGCCCGCGCTCGTCGAAGCCGGGTTCCGCGTGGTCGCGCCCGACTACCGCGGGGCGGGGCACTCGTGGCGCCCGGCCGGCGGCTACGACAAGCGAACCATGGCCGGCGACATCCGTCGCCTGCTGCGCGAGCACCTCCGCATCGAGGGGCCCGTCGTGGTGGTCGGCCACGACATCGGCTTGATGGTGGCCTACGCGTACGCCCAGGCGTACCGCGAGGACGTGTCTCACCTTGTGGTGGCGGATGCGCCCCTGCCCGGCACGGCGGTGTTCGATCGCCTCCGCTCGGATCCGCGCGTCTGGCATTTCGCCTTCCACGGGGCGCGGGACATCCCGGAGCTGCTGGTGGCCGGCCGTGAGCGGGCGTACCTGCAGTCGTTCTTCGTGGCGCGCTGCTTCGTCCCGATCGAGGAGGCCGATCTCGACCTGTACGCGTCGATCTATTCGGCCCCCGGGGCGATGCGCGCCGGCTTCGAGCTGTACCGGGCGTTCGACAAGGACGCCGAGGACAACCGCGAGTCGCTGCGCCGCAACGGCAAG
The DNA here is from genome assembly GCA_035259575.1 of Haliangiales bacterium. Classification (GTDB taxonomy): domain Bacteria; phylum Myxococcota_A; class Polyangia; order Haliangiales; family SHYZ01; genus DATFWE01. The sequence continues at coordinate 77,644 of DATFWE010000204.1, read as the reverse complement.
CTGATCATTCCTGTGCTCGCCGTGGGCGGGGCGATCAGCACGTCGGGACCGGTGGTGGAAGAGATGATGCGAGAGGTCGCAGAGGATGTGACGGGAGTACGGGTGCCGAGGACGGCGCACTGGATCGCCGAGGAGAATCCCAAGGCGTTCACGCAGGCGTTGCTGGAGTTCCTCGGGACGGCGAGATAGCCGGAGCCGGAGCCCGGAAGCCGGAGCCGGAAGACGCAGGCGGAGCCGGAACCGCAGCCGGAGCCGGAACCGCAGCGGCTTCGCGGCCGACAGCGGTCACTTCCTTTAGGTGCGCGCCGCGGGCGACTTCGTCATGACGACGCGCGTCCGCTTCCGTCCGGTCCAACCAATACGACCAGGCCGGGCTCATGGTGCGCCTCGAGCGACTGCTGGCTCAAGACCTGCGTCGAGCACGAGCTGACCGTGACCGAGGTCAGGATCCGCACCTGTTTTACGTTTCGCATGGGAAGGTACTCAACATCGACCCGATACCGTCGGGCGCCCGCGACGAGCAGTAGGTCCGAGTCCACTGCGTCGGCAGCGAAGCGGCGGGACGACAGAAATAGACCGGCCCTTCAGCGGCGCCACCTCAGGCTGCCGTCACTTCGAGCGTTCGACGTGAAAATCACTCAGGTCGATGGAAATCATCAGCAGGTCGCGAATGGGTTTGGATCCAGGGCTCCGCACGAAAGCTCGACGTTTCGAGGGAAAACGAAATCCGTCGGACTCGATGATGTCGTGCACGTACTGCGCGGCTGGAGCCCCACCCGCAATCTCCAACCGATAGTCATGGCGGCGCAGTAGAAGGTCTGGCCCGAAATAGAAGTCCTGTTCCGCGCTGTGGCTCGCGATGCTCGGAGGAAACCGAACGCGCAGTCCGCGCCAGGTTTCGGAGCCCTCCTTCCAGGGTTCGATCTCCGTCACGTGGAAACCCGGCATGGCCATGAAGAACGGCGTCGTCAGATAAGTCCAGCGGGCATAGCCGTTGAAATACGCCAGTTGCATGAGGTCCCAAGCGGTCGTCAGCGTGTGCCCGACGAATGAATCTCTGGGGTTCGTACGCTCCTCGACCACCTGAGCGTTCACGGTCTCGATCACGACCCTCTCCGGAGTAAACCTCATGCGCCAGTCCGGCCGGCGATACCCGTTGATGAGCAGAGTCTCTTCGTGGATTGTCGCGACGGCTTCCGATGGTTTCGGCATGACGTCGAATCCCTTCATCGGTAGAAGGCCGCCGCTGGTGACGAACGTGGCGCGGACCGTGTCGAAGGTCCTCCAGCGTTCGATCCCACCGTGCGCTTGCAACACCAAGTCCAAGAGCTCGGTCATCGCGTCCTCTCATCCCCGAGCGCGTCCAGCCGTGTGGTGTCTCAGCGAGTGTCGCCGCTCGGCGCCGTCGTCTTGCCGTTCCGGCTTTCGATGGCCTTCGCGGTCTTTGCCAGCTCCTTGCCCAGGAGGGGCTTGCCGAAGATCGCGAGCACCAGGCCGAGCGCGCGTCCCTTGAAGTTCTTGCCGTCGCGGACGACGACGGCGTCTACGTCGGTCGTCCCGTCGGGCCGTCGCGTGAACGTGTAGGTGTGCCCCGAGGCCCCTCCCCACACGTTCGAGTCCGTTGTCTTCATGACGACGCGGTTGGGATCGGACCAGTCGTAGTGCAGGCGTTCCCAGATGCCGCCAGAGCCCTCCGTGACGTCGGCGTGCGTGGGGCCTCGGTCGTGCACCTTGAGATACTCGTCGGCGCTGCGGCCGAAGAGCTTCGAGCGGCCCGGGCCGAAGTCGGTGAGCCCGGCGAGGAACTGCTCGGGCGTGGCGCTGGTCGTGTGGTGGAGGTGGATCGTGGGCATGCTCCCTCCTTGCTCGATGGTCTGGATGACGCCGGTCTCCGCGCGAATGCGTCAAGCGCGTTGGGCAAGGGCCGTGCCGCTTCGCTTTCAGCGACCTAGCACGGCCGGCGGCGACCTGCAAGCCATCGCGGCCGGAGCCGATGGCCGGCTCCCTCACGCCGCCTTCGCGGTGACGAAGATGATTTCCGTGGGATCGACGAATTCCGACGGCGAAACCGACGCCAGGCGCCACCCGCTCTGCAGGCGGTCTGCCGGGGCGCGCGGAGCAGCGTCACCGACGGAGCAGCGCGCGGGCGCGGGGCGCGCGACGGACGCCTGTCCGGCGGGCAGGCGGACAGCCGTCCGCTACTTGCGCGGCGGGAGCTCCTGGAGCGACCACTTGTTGCCGTCGGGCTCGCTAAAAAACGTGAACGAGCCCCAGGGGAACACCTCGACCGGCGTGACCTCCACGCCGCGCCGGCGCAGCTCGTCGTACACCGCGCGGACGTCCTTCACCACCATCTGCAATCCGCTCATCGATCCGGGCGCCATGTCGGTGAGCCCGCGCCCAATGGCGATCGAGCAGGCCGACCCGGGCGGCGTCAGCTGGACGAAGCGCAGGTTCGGGTTGACGGTGTGGTCCTGGTCGGCGTTGAAGCCGATCCTCTCGACGTAGAAGGCCTTGGCCCGGTCGACGTCGGACACGGGCACGATGACGAGCTCCAGTTTCATCTCCATGCCCGGGAGCTTAGGCCGCACGGTAAGGACTCGCCATGCTCGACGAACACTTCGACCGGCCCGCGCTCGACCCGCGCCTCGCCTGGCTGAACGAGCCCGCCCAGTGGCGCCTCGACCCGGCCCGCGGCGCGTCGCGCATCGCGCCGGCGGCGCCGACCGACTTCTGGCAGAAGACGCACTGCGGCTTCGCGGCCGACAGGGGCGATTCCTCCTCTTGATCCAGAAGCAACCCGCCGTGGTGAGCTTCGCGCAGGTCAGCTACCGACCGCTTCACACATATCGCTTCGTGAATGCGACGAGGAGTTCGAGCGACGGCTGCGCCTGGGGCCGGTCGTGTTTCGGCTCGAGCTCGAACTCGCCCAGGAAGGGGACCCGGCGTCTGGGGGTATGGCATTGCTATACTGCGCCCGCCCGCGTCGTCAGAGACCCATGCCGCCGGACACCTCGATCCGCTGACCGTTGATCCATCCGCTCTCCGGGGAGAGCAGCATCGCCACGGCGCCGCCGATGTCGTCCGGCAACCCCACGCGGCCGAGCGCGGTCATCGCGGCGACCCTGCGGTTCACGTCGGGATTGTCGCGAACCCTGCCGCCGCTGAAGTCGGTCGCGATGGCACCGGGGGCGATCACGTTCGCGGTGATCTTGCGGGCGCCGAGCTCCTGGGCCATCGCCTCCGGTGACGTCGTCGAGATCCTGCCGCAGGACACGTGCGAGCCGATGCCGGTCTCGCTCGTTCACCCGCATGGGCGCGACGTGCCCCGCCACGTTCGCGTCGTGATGAGCTGGATCGCGGAGCTCCTCAGGCCCGAGCTCGCCTGAGCAGTCCCCCTGAACGTTTTTCCTTGCCCTGCTAAATGGTCGGCCGCGGCCGCGCGCTCGAAATCGTTCTCGGCGCGAGCGACTTCGACGGCGACACCGCGGTTCCCCTGGAGCGGGCTACCGGGTTCGAACCGGCGACCTACGGCTTGGGAAGCCGTCGCTCTACCAACTGAGCTAAGCCCGCAGCGAGACGCCTTTTTCTAGCCCCCGGCGACGGCGGTGTCAAGCTCGGCCCGGACGTCGGGGTCGTCCTCGACCGCGCGGCGGGCCGCGAGCCATGCGCCGTCGCCGAGACGACCGAGCGCCCAGGCGGCGTGCGCGCGCACGAGCGGGCCCTCGCGCTCCATCGCGCGTCGCAGCGCGGGGATCGCGGACGCGTCGCCGGAGTTCCCCAGCGCGACGCACACGTTGCGGAGAAACTGTGCCCGGTGGACGCGCCGCAGCGCGGTGCGCTCGACGAACCGCCGGAATCGCGCGGCGCCGAGATCGAGGAGCGCGACGAGGTCGGGCGGCTCGCGCGCGGGGGCGAGCTCCGGCGCGGGCGCGTGCTCGGCGGCGTTGAACGGGCACACGTCCTGGCACACGTCGCACCCGAACACCATCGCGCCCATGCGCGGCCGCAGCTCGCGCGGGATCGCGCCGGTGTGCTCGATGGTCAGGTAGGAGATGCATCGCCGCGCGTCCAGCACGAACGCGTCGACGAACGCGCCGGTGGGGCACGCGTCGAGGCACGCGCGGCACGCGCCGCAGCGCTTCCGCGCCGGCTCCTCCGCCGTGGGCGCCGCGTCGACGTCGAGGAGGAGCTCACCGAGGAGCACGTTCGACCCCACCCCGGGCGCGATGAGCAGCGTGTTCTTGCCGACGAAGCCGATGCCGGTCCGCTCCGCGAGGTCGCGCTCGAGCACCGGCGCGGTGTCCACGCACGCGCGCGAGATGACCGGCCGCCCGATGCCCGCCGCGACGCGCTCCGCGAGCTCGGCGAGCTTCCGCTTCATCACCATGTGGTAGTCGCCGCCGCGCGCGTAGCGGGCGATGACGGCGCGCCCCGGGGGAGCCGGCGCCGCCGGCCCGCCGTACGAGAGCGCCACGACGACGACCGAGCGCGCCGCCGCGCACAGCGCGCGCACGTCGCGGCGGTCGCGCACCGCCGCCGGGTCGGCCATGTAGGCCATTCCGGCGGCGTATCCCGCCTCGAGCCAGGCGACGAAGCGGTCGTGGGTCGCCGCCGGCGCCGCCGCCGACACGCCGACGCGGTGAAACCCCAGCGCCCGCGCGCCGTCCACGACCAGCCGCGTGACCGCCTCGGGTTGACAACCATCCAAAGGCACGGTAACCGCCATTCGGTGCAACGCCTCGCCGTCGTCTCGAGCATACCCTCGGTGGACCCGAGGGACATCCCCCCCGAGCAGTGGAACGACTGGCGCTGGCAGCTGCGCCACACGGTCACCGCCGAGGACATCCCCGCGCTCCTCGACCTCACCGCCGAGGAGCGCGCCGGGCTCGCCGCCGCCCCGGGCCTGTTCCGCGTCGGCACGACGCCATACTACTTCTCGCTCGTCGACCGCGCCCACCCGCACTGCCCGGTGCGCCGCCAGATCGTTCCCTGGGGCGCGGAGGCCCGCGTCGCTCCGGGCGAGCTCCGCGACCCGCTCGGCGAGGACGCCCACAACCCCACGCCCGCCATCGTCCACAAGTACCCCGATCGCGTCCTCCTCCTCGCGGTCGACCGCTGCGCGATCTACTGCCGCCACTGCAACCGCCGCCGGCTCGTCGGCGGCGACCGGCCCACCACGCGCGACGAGCTCGAGGCCGCGTTCGACTACATCGCCCGCACGCGGCGCGTGCGCGACGTCCTCATCTCCGGCGGCGACCCGCTCCTCCTCGCCACCGACAAGCTCGCGTTCATCCTCGGCCGCCTCCGCCGCATCCCCCACGTCGAGATCATCCGCATGGGCACGCGCGTCCCCGTCGTCCTGCCCATGCGCATCGACGACGAGCTCGTCGCCATGCTCAAGCGCCACCACCCGTTCTTCGTCAACACCCACTTCAACCACGCCAAGGAGCTCACGCCCGAGGCCGGGCGCGCCTGCGAGAAGCTCGTCGACGCCGGCATCCCCGTCGGCAACCAGGCGGTGCTCCTCCGCGGCGTGAACTCCTCGGTGCGCTCGATGCGCGCGCTTCTGCGCGGGCTCCTGCGCATGCGCGTCCGGCCCTACTATCTGTTCCAGGGGGATACCGTCGTCGGCACCGACCACCTGCGCACGTCGGTGGAGACGGCGATCGACATCATGGACGGGCTGCGCGGCTGGGTGTCGGGGATGGCGATCCCGCACCTCGTCATCGACGCGCCGGGCGGCGCCGGCAAGGTGCCGATCGGCCCCCGGTACCTCCAGGAGATCCGCGCCGACGCGGCGGTGGTGCGGAGCTACCGCGGGCAGATCGTCGAGTACCCCCAGCCGGCCAAGCGCGACGCGACGGTTCCCTACGACGACGTCTTCTTCGCCGGCGAGCCGCCCGACGACGACCGCGAGGGCGCCATCCCCGAGGGGGTGGAACGAAAGTGATCCTCACGGTCTGCGCGCTCGACGCCGAGCCGCTGGTCGCGACGGAACGGCGCGCGGCGATCGCGCTCTACGACGTGTGGGCCCCCGCCGCCGCCGCGCTCGCGGCGCGCCTCGGCGCGGAGACGCGCGTCGCCGTGTCGCGCCGGGCCGCCGAGCTCCACGCCTTACCCGGCGCGGTGGTCGTGCCCGACGTCGCCGGCGATGCCGTCGCGCTCGCGGGCGCGGCGACGGGCGCGGACCGGGTGGTGCGCGTGACCGAGCTCTGCCCCGAGCCGGTGGTCACGATCGCCGGCGAGATCGATCGGCCCGGCGTCCGCGTCGTCCCCGCGGGCATCGCCATCGAGGACCTCGTCGAGGCGCACGGACCGCGCCCCGTCGCCTGGGTCGCGCTCGGCGGCGGCCCCCTCGGCGGCGCGCCGCTGGATCGCGACGCCCGCGTGGGGCGCGAGGTGCGCGCGCTCTACGTCGGCGCCGCCGGCTCCGAGCTGGTGCGGCGGGCGCGCGCGGCGGCGGACGCCCGGCGGCACGCGCTGTCCCCGTCGGGCCTCGGGGGCGAGCCGGTCGACCTGCCGCTCGACCTGGTGGCGCTTCGCCTCGGGCTCGTCGCCGCGGATCCGCCCTGGATCACCGTCGCGCCGTGAACAGCATCATCCGGTGGCCGGCCTGGGCAAACGCCATGAACTCGCGCACCGTCACCGTGAACCCGAGGCCGCGCAAGATCTCGGGGATGGGATGGCTGACGACTTTCGACCCGGCCACCGTCTCGGTCCCCATCTCGGGGTTGAAAAGGACGAGGTGGCGTCCGAGCGCCGCCATCGCCGCCACCGCGTCGCGCCGGCGCGCCGGGCGCACGTGGGTGAGCACGTCGGACACGACGACCACGTCGAACGTGCCGGGCTCGAACGGCGCGTGCATCAGATCCGCGCGGACGCGCAGGCCGTCGAGCGAGCGGAGAAACACCTGCGCCACGTCCAGGAACACCACCTTCGCCAGGCCCGCGCACGCCGGCATGTCCCCCGGGCCGATCTCGAGCACCAGCTCGGGCGCGAGCGCCGCCGTCTCCTCGCGCACCACGTCGCGCAGGAGCGGCGACACGCGCAGCGCGCTGGTGATCTCGTCCGGGTAGCCGTCCCGGTAGAGCGTCACCGGGTCGAACCAGTGCGTGTGGATTTCATTCATGGTTGGAACGGCCGCAGGCGCGACGGGCAGGGGAGGGGGCAGCGCTCGCACAGCGGCTTGCGGGCCGCGCATACGCGCCGGCCGTGCCAGATGAGCTGATGGGCGAATGACACCCACCGCTCCGCCGGGAGGATCGCCATGAGATCGCGCTCGATCTTCTTCGGATCCTTCTCGCGGGTCAGGCCGAGGCGGGCGCCGACCCGCGCCACGTGCGTGTCCACCACCACGCCCGACGCGATGCCGTAGGCCGAGCCCAGGACGACATTCGCCGTCTTGCGCGCGACGCCGGGAAGCTCGAGCATCTCGTCCATGGTGCGCGGCACCTCGCCTCCGAACCGCGCGACCAGGGTCTTGGCCATGCCGATCAGGCTCTTGGCCTTGTTGCGGTAGAAGCCGGTCGAGCGGATCACGCCCTCGAGGGTCGTCCGCCGCGCGCGCGCCAGCGCCGCCGGCGTGGGCCACCGGCGGCACACCTCGGGCGTGACCTGGTTGACGCGGGCGTCGGTGCACTGGGCGGACAGGATCGTCGCCACCAGGAGCTGATAGGCCCCGTCATGGTCGAGCTCGGTGTGGGCGTCGGGATACAGCCGGCCGAGACCGGCAAGGATTTCCTCCGTGCGGAGCCGGACCCTCCTCGCCATGGCGGCAATGTGCCGTGATTCATCCGGGGTTGCAACGGCGCGGCGGTGTGGCTAGCTTTGCGGAAGATGAAGCCATTCCGGGCGATCTTGATGGTGTGGCTGGCAGCGTGCGGGCCCTCCGCGGCCCGCGTCAAGGAGGCGCAGACGTCCGCCTACAACGCGCCGTTCGCCGAGGTGTGGACGGTCGTCACCGAGGAGCTGCGCAGGTTCCAGGCGATGGAGATCGAGGACGCGATCGGCGGCGTCGCGCGGACGAACTGGCGGCTCATCGACCGGGGAGACGAGGGGACAGCCAGGAGCAGCGCCGCCGGCGTCCGGCCATCGCAGATGTCGCCGACGTCGCCGACCGGCCAGACGACGTCGCCAAGCACGGGGCAGACCGCGGGCTCGACGTCGACCAACCCGGGTTTCATGAACTACGCCGCGGGCGGCTTCTACATGCGCCTGATGGCCAAGGTGAAGGGCCCGCCGTGGCAGGTCGAGCTCGACGGCGAGGCGGCGGAGCATCGCCCGGGGTACGCCGAGCTCATCAGATACCGCCATGGCGTCGCCGACGAGCCGGCCTGGGTGCCGGGCCGCATCGACAACGTCCGTGTGGCGATCCACGACCGGCTCAAGCAGTACGCCGTCGCGGCGGAGGCCCCGGCGCCGGCGGCCAAGGCCAAGCCGCAGCCGGAGGAGACCCCGTGGGCTGCGCTCCCCGACGCCGCCAAGGGGGCCATCGACGTGCTCACGTCGGTCCACAAGGCCGCGCGCGACCGCAAGGCGGCGGAGCTCAAAGCCGACCTGGGGCCCGAGGTGACCTGGTCCCCCGGCGCGCCCCCGTCGGCCGAGGTGGCGCTGGCGATGTGGAGCGCCGACCCCGACGTGCTGGCCACCATGGCGCGCACGCTCGAGGGCGGGTGCGGCTACGTCGAGAAGGAGGACGCGATCGTGTGTCCGGCCGGCGCGCCCATCGACGCGCAGCCCGGCGCGCACGCCGTGTTCCGCCGCCCCACCGGCGAGTGGAAGCTGGTCCTGTTCATCGGGCGCTGACGCCGGCGGCGTGACCCGGTTCTACGCCACCGCCGCGCTGGGCACCGCCGACCTGGTGGCGCGCGAGCTGCGCGCGCTCGGCTTCGGCGGGGTGCGCTACGACGCCGGCGGGGCGACGTTCGAGGGCGACGGGATGGCCGCCGGGATGAAGGCGTGCCTGCACCTGCGCGCCGCCATGCGGGTGCTCCTGCCGCTGGCGCGCTTTCGCGCCGGCGACGCGGACGCGCTCTACCGCGGCGCGGCGGCGGTGGCCTGGGAGGACCATCTCGGCGTCGACGTCACGTTCGCCGTGTCGGCGGCGACGGGCGCGCCGCCGCCGCTCGCGCACGCGCCGTTCCTCGGCCAGAAAGTGAAGGACGCGGTCGTCGACCGGCTGCGCGCGCGGCTCGGCGCGCGCCCCGACGTCTCGCGCGACGATCCCGACGTGCGCGTCTACGTCCACGTCGCGGAGGACGGCGAGGCGTCGGTGGGGCTCGACGTCTCGGGGGAGAGCCTGCACTTGCGCGGGTACCGGGTGGCGCCCACGCCGGCGCCGCTGCGCGAGACGCTGGCCGCGGCGGTTCTCCTCGCCGCCGAGTGGCGCGCCGAGGTGCCGCTCCTCGATCCCATGTGCGGCTCCGGCACGATCGCGATCGAGGCGGCGCTGCTCGCCGGGCGCGTGGCGCCGGGCCTGGCGCGGCGCTTCGGCTTCGAGCGCTGGCCGCGCTTCGATCGCGCGGCGTGGGACCGGCTGCGCGCGGAGGCGCGCGCGGAGATCCGGCCCGCGCCCGTCGCGATCTACGGGCGCGACCGCGATCCCGACGCCGTCGCCGCCGCCCGCCGCAACGCCGCCGCGGCCGGCGTCGCCGTCGAGTGGAGCGTCGCCGACGCGCGCGAGACCGCGCCGCTCGACCCGCCGGGCGTCGTCGCGACCAACCCACCGTACGGCGAGCGTCTGGAGGGATCGCGCGCATTCTGGCGCAGCCTGGGGACGATGCTGCGCCGCCTGCGCGGGCACACCGCCTTCGTGCTCGTCCCGCCGGCGGCGCTGCCCGCGCTCGGCCTGCGCCCGACGTGGCAGCGTCGGCTCAAGAACGGGCCGATCACCGTGCTATTGTGCCGGTTCGAGCTGGGAAAGCGAGTCTAGGGACCGAGCAGCCGGACGCCCGCGGGTCGCCTCGCCGAGGACGCGGCGCCCCACACGGCGAAGACGAGCGCCCGGCGGTCCGCGCCCCCGGCCGCACGGACCCACACGAGCGCGACGCGCTCGCCGTCGCGGTGGAGGATCTCGCGCGGCTCGGCGTCGGCCGCGATCTGCGCGAGCGACGCCAGCGGGATCGCGCCGCCGCGCGCGGGGACGGCGAGGCGGGCGAGCGCGCTGGGGTCGTCGCGCGCGTCGGGGAAGCGCACCACCACGGCGATGTCGCGATCGCCGTCGCGCAGGCGCGCCGCCGGGATCCCTTCCCGCGCCGCGGCGACGTAGTCGTCGAGGTCGGGCGGGCGGAGGCCGACCCGCGCGAGCGCAGCGGCATCCGGGCGGACGTCGACGCGGGGCGCGGCGCGCGGCGACGCGCCCACCGTTCCCGCCGCGGCCACGCCCGGCACCGACGCCACCGCCGCGCGCACCGCATCGGCGGCGGCTGCCAGCGGCTCTAGGTCGGCTCCGGCGACGGCGATCCGGATCTCGTCGTCCGGCGTCCGCACCGGCCCCACCATCGGCACCTGCGCGAGCGCCCGCGCGACCGCGTCCACGCTCCCCGCCGGGGCCAGGAGCTCGATCTCGCCCGAGCCGTAGATCCACGCGACCGTCGCCGGCGCGGCGTCGCGCAACGCGGCCACGATGCGCGCGAGCTCCGGCGGCCGCGTGCCGGCGGGCGCCCGCACGGTGAGGCGCAGCGACGTCCCGGGCACGCGCTCGATCGCGACACCGGCGGGAAGCTCGGGGCGCGCGCCCTCGAGCGCGGCGTCGCCGGCGACGAGCGCCCCCACGTCGGCGACGGCCGCACGTCCGCCCACGCCCACCATTCCCGCGGGCGAGGCGACCCAGCAGTCCGACGGCGCGCCGCCGACCTCGATCCGCGCGAAGTCCGAGACGCGCAGCGGCACCCCGGCGCGCGTCGCCGCGCGCACCGCCCCCAGCTCCTCCGGCGACGCGTAAAGCGCGGTCCGCGCCAGCGCCGCCGTCACGTCGCGGAGCCCGAGGCCGGCGGCGACGAGCCGGGCGGCATCGAGGATGACGTGCGCCTCGCGGCGCGCGCCCCCGCAGGCGCTCGTCTCCGCGACGCCCGGCACGCGCGCGAGGCGGGGCAGGACGATCCGCTCGATGATCTCGCGCGCCTCGATCGGCGACAGCCGGTCGGACCGCAGCGTGAACCGAAGATCCCACCGCGCCGCCGGCACCACCTCGACGGTCATCTCCTGCGGAACGGCGGGGCGCGCCAGGTCCGCGACCGACCGCCCCGCGTCCGCCGCCGTCGTGCCCGGCCGGAACGTGACCTCGAGGCGCGCCGCGCCCGCCGCCGCGGCGCCCTCGACCCGGGCGAGCCCGGGCGCCGAGCGGAGCGCGGCCTCGACGGGCGAGAGCGCCCGCTCCATGTCGACGGCGCTGGCGCCGGGCCGCGCCAGCCGGAGGCCGATCGTCGGCCCCGGCTCGACGCGCGCGTCGACAGCCACGTCGCCTCTGGCGTCGACGGACGCGGCCGGCTGCGCCGGCGACCGGCAGGCGGCGAGCAGGCCGAGGAGGACGAGCGCGCGCATGTCCCACCCTAACGATCCCGGAGCAGCCACGCCAGCACCGCCCGCGCCCGCCCGCGCTCGAGCACGGCGTGCATGCCGAGGTGTCCGACGCCGGCGACCTCTTCCCAGACGAGCTCGTGCCCGCCGCACGCCTCGAACCAGCGGCGCAGCGGCCGCGCGAACGGCTCGAGCATCCCGCGATCCTCCGCGCCGATGTCGAAGCGCACCGGCACCTTGCGCTCCGGGCAGCGGTCCGCGTACGGGTTGCCCCCGGCGACGAACGCCGCCGCGGCGATGCCGTCCGCGTGCGTCGGCACGTACCAGCCGAGATAGGACGCGCCGCCGCTGAATCCGGCGACGACGACGCGCCTCGGGCCGAGCGCGGCGATCGCCGTGTCGACCTCGCGCGCGAGCCAGCCGGGATCGTGGCGCTTCGACTGCAGCCAGCGCCACCAGCTCCCCGCGCAGCCCGCGTCGCGCGGGCACTCGGGCGCGAGCAGCACCGCGCCGGCGGCCGCGGCCGCGGCGCGCCAGTCGGCCAGCGTCGAGCTCGCGCCGGCGTCGTCGCCGTGGAGCGCCACGAGGAGCGGCGCCCCCGCCGCCGCGCCGGCGGGGACGATCGTCACGCAGCCCTTGCAGGGAAAGTCGGCATGCACCGTCGTGCGCCCGCCGAGCAGCACCCCCAGCGCGACGAGGAAGCCCACGTCACCTGACCGGCGAGCTCATCTACGGATCCGAGCAGCAGCGGAATCCCGTCGAGTAATCCCAGTAGCTCGTGTCGTGCGCCGTGGTCGCGTAGTTGCAGCCCTGGCCGTTCACCACCGTGTCGACGTAGAACCCGCCGCGGAACGTGCCGTTCGGGTCCGCCGTCCACTCGTGGAGGTTGCCGACCATGTCGTAGGCGCCCTCGACGGTGACGCAGCCGGTGCGATCGCCGGTGCGGTCCACCGTATCGTGGAGCTGGTTGATGCACGGGCTGCCGAGGTTCGTGACCGAGCCGAAGAGCTCCACCGCCGGGTGCACGTCGCGATGGTCGTTGCACGTCCCCCACGCGCGCACGTTGCCGTAGGGAAACGTGAGCCCGTCGGGACCCTGGCAGGCGCGCTTCCACTCGACGTCGGTGCACAGGCGCTTGCCCGCCTGGGCGCACGCGGCCGCGGCCTGCGCGCCGGAGATGTAGCCCTGCGGCACCGCGCGGCGCGCCGAGATCGCCCGCACGCGCCGGCCGCCCGGGTTCTCGTACGGGGACCACGGCGACGTCGTCCCGTCGCCGGCCACCTCCACGAGCGCGGCCTCGAACTTGTCGATGCAGAAGCTCGCCACGCGCACCATGCCGTTCGGGCAGCCGCCCGCGCCCGGCTCCTCGACGACGCCGCCGTTCGGCGTGGGGAACGAGCTCTCGTCGCACTTGGGCGCGGCCGCGGCGAACACGCAGCACTGATAATACGTCGGTCCCGGGCAGAGGCCCGCCACGAACGTGCCGTGGCAGCCGGCGTCCCAATTGCGGCATTCGGACAGCGGGCCCATGCAATTCTGCGCGTCGGGCATGGCGGGCCGGGGGGCGTCCGGCGGGCGAGCGTCGAAGACGGCGAGCGGCACGTCGATGGCGCCGGCGTCGTGGCGCGGCGGCACCTCCCCGGGCTCGAGACAGCCCGCGACCACCAGGCACACCACGGCCGATCGCTTCACGGGGCGGAGGTGAAGCAAAGCCGGTGCCGGACGGAACTACGCGAGATCCAAGGCGATGGGGACAGTCGTCACCAGATGGACAGGAGCTCCTGCACCATCCGGGCGGTCGCGCCCCAGATGTCGTGGCCGTCGACGCGGTAGCGGATGAGCGGGAAGCGGCGCCCGAAGCGCTCGACCTCACCCAGACGCTCGAGCGCGCCCGGCGCGCGGAAGCGCGCGACCGCCACCTCGAACGCCTCGGCCACCTCGACGGGGCTGATGCGATAGGCGGCGGGCGCGGGATCGATCCACCCCACGACCGGCGTGATGACGAACCCGGTCGGCGTCGGGACGTCGCCGAGACGGCCGAGCACGCGGACGCGCTCGGGATCGACGCCGACCTCCTCGTCGGCCTCGCGCAGCGCGGTGCGCTCCGGCGTCTCCTCGCGCTCGACCGCGCCGCCCGGAAAGCTTACCTGGCCCCCGTGCGCGCGCAGCCCCCGGCCGCGCTCGGTGAACAGGAGGCGCCACTCGCGGTCGCGGCGGAAGAGCGGCACCAGCACCGCCGCCGCCCGGTGGCCGGGGAGGTCGATGACGTCGCGCGTGCGGCCGGCGAGGGCCGCGCGCAGCGTCAGGGGAAGATCTTCCCCGGGTTGAGGAGGTTCTGCGGGTCCCACAGGCGCTTCAACCGTTTCTGCCATTCGATGACGGCCGCCGACTGCTCGAGCGGCATGTAGCGCTGCTTGGTGAGGCCGATGCCGTGCTCGCCCGACAGCGTGCCGCCGAGCGCGATCGTCTCCTTGAACAGCGCCTCGAGCGCGGCCCCGATGCGCCGCGCGACCGGCTCGCGCGTGCGGTCCTCGTCGCACAGGAAGTTCACGTGCAGGTTGCCGTCGCCGGCGTGCCCGAACGTGGCCACCGGCAGCTCGGAGCGCCGGGCGATGCGCTCGATCCGCCGCAGCATCTCGGGGATCTTGCCGCGCGGCACGCAGATGTCCTCGGCCACCTTGTAGCGGTGCGCCTCGCGCAGCGACGGCGAGCAGATGCGCCGCGCCTGCCACAGCTTGCGCCGCTCGACCTCGTCCTTGGCGACGAGCACGTCGAGGCCGCCCGCCCGCTCGCACGCCTCGGCGCAGCGGAGCACGGCCGCCTCGAGCCCCTCGACGTCCCCGTCGAGCTCGACGATGGCGACCGCGCCCGCGCCGGGCGGGAACTTGTACTGCGCCTTGGGCCGCACGTGATCGATCGACAGCTGGTCCATGAGCTCGAGCGCGCGCGGGCGGTGGCCGCGGCGGATGATCTCGGTGACCGCGGCGCCGGCGGCGGAGATCGACGGGAACACGGCGAGCAGCGTGGCCACGCCGCGCGGCCGCGGCAGGAGCTTCACGGTGATCTCCGTCGTCACCCCGAACGTCCCCTCCGAGCCGACGAACGCGCCGACCAGGTCGTAGCCGGTCACGCCCTTGGTGGTGCGGCGGCCGAGGCGCAGCCGCTCCCCGCCCATGAGCGCCACCTCCAGGCCGATGATGTACTCGCGCGTGACGCCGTACTTGAACGCGCGCGGGCCGCCCGCGTTCTCGGCGACGTTGCCGCCGAGGGAGCACATCGCCAGCGACGCCGGGTCGGGCGGGTAGAACATCCCCGCCGCCTCAACCTGGTCCTGGAACTGGCCGAGGATCACGCCGGGCTCGACGACTGCGACGAGGTCGTCGGCGTCGATCTCGAGGACGTGCGACATCTTCTCCGTCGACAGGACGATGCCGCCGGCGACGGGCAGCGCGCCGCCGGTCATGCCGGTGCCGGCGCCGCGAGGCGTCACCGGGACGCGGTGCTCGGCGGCGAGGCGGAGGACGAGCGCGACCTCCTCGGCGGAGGCGGCGAGGACGGCCGCGTCCGGCCAGTGGTGGCCGAGCGGGCTCTCGTCGCGCGAGTAGGCGAAGAGGCGCTCCTCCCCGCGCAGCACCTTGGCAGCGCCGAGCTCGGAGACGAGCGCCTGGAAGATGTCCACGAAGGTGGGCTTAGACGGAGAACGAGCTGCCGCAGCCGCAGGTGGACTTCACGTTCGGGTTGTGGAACTTGAAGCCCGCGCCATGCAGGCCCTCGATGTAGTCCACCTCGGTGCCGAGGAGGTACATGAGGCTCATCTGGTCGACGATGAGCTGGACGCCGTTGGAATCGAAGATCTTGTCCCCGTCCTGGGAGTTGTCGAAATACAGGTCGTACGAGAAGCCGGAGCACCCGCCGCCCACGACGCGCATCCGCAGGCCCATCGTGGTCTCGATGCCCTCAGCCGTGCGGATTTCCTTCACTTTTTCGGCAGCAACAGACGTCAGCTGGACCATCTTTTTCCTTCCTCACCGCCAATATAGTGCGAAATCTCGCGACTTGCCAGGGGTCGCCGCAAGCGTTACGACAAGCAGGTGCCGAACTTCCAAAGCTATCTCAAGGAGATCAAGGGACAGATCGCGGAATGCGACGTCCGCGACGTGAAGGATGTGGTGGGGGCCGGAAACGGGACGGCCATCATCGACGTTCGCGAGCAGGACGAGTACGTGCAGGGCTACATTCCCGGCGCCACGTGGATCCCGCGCGGGTTCCTCGAGCAGCGCATCGAGGACGCGGTCCCCGACAAGGGACAACCGATCATCCTCTACTGCGCGGGCGGGACGCGGTCGGCGCTCGCCGCGCGGTCGTTGAAGGAGCTGGGGTACACGCGGGTGAAGAGCCTGGCGGGCGGGTTCGGCGCGTGGAAACGCGCCGGCTACTCGTTCGACCTGCCGTACGTGATGACGAAGGACCAGCAGATCCGCTATTCGCGCCACACGATGCTGCCCGAGGTGGGCGAGGCGGGGCAGATCAAGCTGCTCAAGTCGCGCGCGCTGCTCCTCGGCGCAGGCGGGCTGGGCGCGCCGGCGTCGCTGTACCTGGCGGCAGCGGGCGTGGGCACGCTGGGCATCATCGACGACGACGTGGTGGACGTGTCCAACCTGCAGCGGCAGATCATCCATGCCGAGGACCGCATCGGCATGCCGAAGGTGGAGAGCGCGAAGCAGACGCTCGGCGGCCTCAACCCCGACGTGAAGGTCATCCCGCACAAGCTCCGGCTCACGTCGGAGAACGTGTTGTCGATCCTGAAGGACTACGACGTGGTGGTGGACGGGGCGGACAATTTCCCGACGCGGTACCTGCTCAACGACGCGTCGCTCAAGCTGGGCAAGCCCGTCGTGCACGCGTCGATCTACCGCTTCGAGGGGCAGATCACGTCGTTCGTGCCGGGGCAGGGGCCTTGCTACCGGTGCCTGTATCCGGCGCCGCCGCCGCCGGACATGGCGCCGAGCTGCCAGGAGGCGGGCGTGCTCGGGGTGCTGCCCGGCATCGTCGGCTCGGTGCAGGCGAACGAGGCGCTGAAGATCCTTCTCGGCGTGGGCCAGCAGCTCGTGGGACGGCTGCTGATCTTCGACGCGCTGAAGACCAAGTTCCGCGAGCTCAAGCTCCGCCGCGACCCGAACTGCCCGACCTGCGGCGAGGGCGTGCGGCCGGAGGATATCGAGCTCATCGATTACGAGGCGTTCTGCTCCGTTAGGAACTGAGGCCGCCGACTCACCCCACGAACCGCGCGACCGCCGCGAGCGTCTCCGCGGGCGCCTCGCGGTGCGGGTGGTGCCCGCACGGCAGCCACACGACCTCGGCGCCGACGGCGCGCTCGATCGACCGGGCGTGCACGCCGGTGCCGTAGGGGTCGGCCGTTCCCTGCACCACCAGCGTCGCGCAGCGGATGCTCGGCAGCAGCGGCTCGATGTTCCAGCCGCGGAACGCCTCGCTCAGCCACACGCCGGTCCACGCGTCGATGAGCGCGTCGGTCTTGTCGCCGTGCTGCCGCCGCAGGCGCTCGGCCATCTCCGCCGTGTGCGCGCGGAACCGGCCGATCTCCCCTTCCGTCAAAGGCTCGACGAGCACGTGCGGCGCCAGCAGCGCCAGCTTCTCGGCCGCGCCGCCCGTCGCCGCGTGGATGATCGCGATCGACGCGCCGTCGCTGTGCCCGATCAAGATCGGCCGCGCGATGCCCTGGGCACGGAGGAGCGCGGGCAGGAGCGCCGCCTCCTCCTCCATGAACGTCGGCCGCCACGGCCCCGGATAGGGCTCCGACCCGCCGTAGCCGCGCCGGCTGTAGCTCATGGCGGGCAGCCCCGTCGCGGCCGACACGGCGGCGGGGAACTCGCGCCACCCCGCCACCGACCCCAGCCCCTCGTGCAGGAACACGAGCGCGCGCTCGGCGGGCTCGCCGGTCCAGACGACTTCCAACGTCATCTTTCACCCTCGATCCAGCTCTCGCCGCCGCGGCCGTCGCGGATGACCACCCACACGCGCCCCGCCTGGCTCGCCGGGGTCCACAGGTTGGTCAGCCCGGCCCCGTTCGCGTCGGTGCGGAAGTGGTCGACCTCGCCCGCGGTGACGAACCACGACAGGAACGGATTCTCGCCCGCCTCCACCGCGTCGGGCGCGAGGGCGACCGCAAGATGCTCGCCGTCGATCGCCAGCCCGTCCAGGCGCGGGTTGTGGTTCGGCGTCTCGCCGGCGCGGAGGATGGGGATGCGCTTCACCGCCACCCGGCAGTAATCGGGGACCACGCCTCCGCTCGCGAGCGCCTGCGCGCACCCGGCGATGCCCCCGTCGTTCGTCATCGCCGTCGCCAGCGTCACGAAACCCTGCACGGTCGCGATCGACGGGAGGCGCCAGCTCGCCGTCTCGCCCGTCCCCAGCACGCAGGCGCGCGCCTCGGGCGCGACGTCGCAGGGCGGCGGCAGAGTCGGTGCCAGGCAGCCGGTCGCCGGACCGTTCTGCGCCGTCACGCACGCCAGCCACACCCGCTCCGTCGGGCCCGGAGGATCGGGCTGCACCACCAGCGCGTCGATCGCGACGGTGTCGCCCGCCGCCGCCTCGGCCGGCTCGGCGCGCATCGCCAGAATGCGCAGGTCGTTCACCAGCTCGGCCTTCGGAAGCTCGTCGCGGCAGGCGACGAGGAGCAAGAGCCACGCTCGCCGCACTAGAACTCCCCCTTCACCCCGAACGCGGGGAAGATCGGCAGGCCGCTGATGATCTGCCGCCGCCGGAAATCGTAGCTGTAGGTGTAGGCCTCGGGGTTCGCGCGGTTGTACACGTTCGTCAGATCGAGATACGCGGTCAGCTGCCAGCTGTCGAACGTGAACTTCTTCTCGATGCGGACGTCGAGCTGGTTGTATGGCGGCAGGCGCTCGCTCGTCGTCGCGCCGCCGATGGGGATGTACACGTCCGCGTCGGCGTCGTAGATCGACCCGACGATCGGCGTCACCGGGTTGCCGCTGGTGAACCGGAAGCGCAACCCACCCACCAGCCCCCACGGCAGCTTGAAGCTGCCCACCAGCGTCAGGATGTGCGTCTGGTCGATCGTGAACAGGCGATAGTCCTCCGTGGGCGCGTTCCGTCGCTCGGCGCGCGACAGCGTGTAGGCGAGCCAGCCGAAGAACGGCCCCGCGCCGCGGTAGCGCACCAGCAGCTCCGCGCCGAGGACGCGCCCCTGGCCGTCGTTGGAGTAGCCGGCGGTGACGATCCTGCCGTTGCGCAGGGTGAGGTTGTCGTCGCGCACGGTAAGGTCCCGCTGCAGTTTCGCGAACAGTGTCGCCTCCGCGCGCAGCCCCGGGACGATATCGCGGTCGTAGCCGATCGACGCCTGGATCGAGCTCTCGGGCATCAGGTTGGGGTTGCCGAACACCAGGTCGGACTGGAACTCCTGCGGCGACTGGGAGTACTTGCCCAGCCCGGCGCGCAGCGTGTTGTCGCCGAATTCCCACCGCGCGGTGATGCGCGGATCGGCCGACCACGCGCCGAGGAGCCGGTAATAGTCGACGCGCGCCCCCGGCGTCACGGTGACGCCGCCGCCGAGGTCGAAAGCGGCCTCCCAGTAGAGGCCGTTGCGCCACTCCCAGTCCTTGCGGCTCTGCACCAGCTGCTCGCGCGCGGACGCGGGCGTCGGCACCTCCCCCTCGGCCGGCAGGCGGGGTCCCTTGGCGTCGACGGAAAACGGATATATCTGCCCATCCAGGCCGAGCGTCAAGCGCAGCCCGCGCCACGGCTGGTGCAGGACCTCCAGCCGGTAGCTCTGGAAGTACTGCCGGATGTCGATGTCGATCGTATCGCCCACGCGCGCGGCGAGCCGCGTCGTCCCCTGGGCCAGCGAGGCGAGCAGGCGGGTGTGCTCGTCGAGCGGCTTCGTCCACGTGGCCATGATGCGCTGCACATAGGTGGTGTTGCCGATCGTGCCGCGCAGCGCGGGGTCGGTCTCCGCCGGCGCGTCGAGGATGAGCTCGAGCTCGTCCGACGAGCCGATGGCGGCGAGCGACAGGCGCCCGCCGGCGAGCGGGTAGTCGAGGAGCGCCTGATAGTCCCAGTAGCGCGGCGCGGTGGTGAGCGACAGACCGGCGCTCGACGGAAGCACCGCCGAGAGAATGAGGTCGACGTAGCTCCGCCGCCCGGCCAGCGCGAACGAGCCCTCCCCGAGGGGTCCCTCGAGGAGAAAGCCGGTGTCGAGGAGGCTCACGTCGAGGTAGCCGCCCAGGCGATCGCGGCGGGGCGCGCGGAAGCCCACGTCGACGACGCCGCCGGTCGCGCGGCCGAAGCGCGGCGAGAAGTTCCCGGGCAGAAAATCGATCCGCTCGAGGAGGTCCGAGTTCACGATCGAGGTGATGCCGCCGAAATGGTAGAGGAGCGGCAGTTGATGGCCGCCGATGTAGGTCGTCGTGTCGAGCGGGTTCGAGCCGCGCACCACCAGCTGGCCGGCGCCGAAGATGGGACGCGCCACGCCGGGGAAGGTTTCGATGACGCGGAGCGCGTCGCCGCGCGTGCCCGGGATGCGCGTCGCCTCGTCGCGGCTGGCGGTGCGACGCTCGACCTCCTGGCGGCGCTCGCCCTCGACGGTCGTCCGGTAGGGATCCTCGCCCTCGGCGTCGAGCAGGTACTTGACCTCGAGCTCCTCGCCGTCGACGAGCGTCTCGCTGAACTCGCGCCGGACGTGGCGCGGCGCGGCGACGACCACCGTGTAGCCGCCGCCGGCGAGGCGCCGCACCGCGAAGCGTCCCTCGGCGTCGGCGGTGGCGAGCCCCGCGACACGATCGCCCTGGCGCACCTCGACGTCGGCGTAGGCGAGCGGCCGGCGCGTCCCCCGCTCGCGCACCACGCCGGCCAGCGCGGCCCGGCCCTCGGGCTTGGCCTCGGCGGGCGGCACGAACTTGTACTCGAACTTGATCTCGGCGGCGACCGGCCTGCCGTCGAGCGTGGCCGGCTTCCACGTCATCCGCCGCGCCGCCTCGACCGCGGCCTCGTCGAAGCCGTCGCCCGCCGGCGCGAGCACCTTCACCTCGGTGGAGCGGCCCTCCTCGTCGACGACGATGGACAGCGTCACCGTCGCCTCCCGCCGGGGCGCGCCCGGCGGGTACGCGGCCTCGACCGGGCCGGTCAGCTCGGGCGGCACGAGCGCCTGCGCCGCGGCGCTCGCGGACCACAGCAGCGACAGGACGACGAGACGCCAGGCTCTCCGCACTAAACCCCGAGAGTTTGCCTCAAGGCGGTCCACATCGCCCGCACTCGCGCGAAGCGGAGCTCGGGGTCGGCGGCGAGCGCCATCTCCACCCAGGCATCGATGTCGGGCGGCAGATCGGGGCGGAGCGCGCGCAGGCTCGGCCGCGGCCCGCGCGTCACCCGCTGCAGGAGCTCCATGAGATCGGCGAACTCGAACGGCACCTTGCCCGACAGCACGCGGAACACGATCGCCGCGAACGAGTACACGTCGATGCGGTGGTCGAGCTTGGTGGGCTCGCCGCGCCAGGCCTCGGGGGCGATGTAGTTGGGCGACCCGGCGACGAAGCCCTCGCGCGTGAGGGGCCGCGCGCCCATGATCTTCACCAGGCCGAAGTCGAGCAGGCGCACGCCGCCGCCGCGGTGCGAGTCGATGAGGTAGATGTTGGACGGCTTGAGGTCGCGGTGGACGATACCGCGCTCGTGCGCGGCGTCGAGCGTCGCCACGATCGGGTCGAGGATCCGGACCATGTCGTCGACGGGCATGCGCGCGCCGCGCGCCTCGATGCGCACCAGGTACTCCTCCAGGTTCATCCCCTCGAGGATCTCCATCGCGATGTAGAACGATCCGTCCATGTCGGCGCCCCAGCCGAACACCTGCACCGCGCTGGTGCCGGCGAGCGCGGCGAGGGCGCGCGCCTCGCGCACCATGCGCACGTAGTACTCGGCGTCGGCGGCGATGTCCTTGAGAAGCTTCAGCGCGACGTCGACGCGCATGAGGTGATCGTGCGCGCGGTAGACGACGCCGTGGCTCCCCTGGCCAATCGGGCGAAGAAGCTGATAACGCCCGTCGACGACGCGGCCGCTCCAATCGTCCACGGCCAGGCATCGTAGTACACTGCCCGCATGTCCGAAACGCCTTTGGTCATCCTCGGGTGCGGGTGGATCGGCAGCCGCGTGGCGCGCGCCGCCCTCGCCGCGGGCCGGCGGGTGCGCGCGTGCGCGCGCAACGTCGCCCGACTGGAGCCGCTGCGCGAGCTCGGCGCCGAGGTGACCCACATCGATGCGTCGAAGCCGCGCACGCTCGGCCCGGCGCTGGCCGGGCTCACGCGGCCGACGGTGCTCCACGCCCTCCCGCCGATCGCCGAGCTCGCCGGCGGCGGCGCCATGGTCCGCGCCGCCGATGCGGCCAACCAGGCGGCGGTTCGCTGCTACATCTATCTCAGCTCGGCGGGGCTCTACGGTGACAAACCGTCGGACGAATGGATCGACGAGGACACGCCGGTCGCCCACGACGATCCGCCGATGACCCCGTACAGCCTGGAGGAGAACGCGCTGGAGACGGCGAGCTACTCGGGCCTGCACACGGTGACGCTGCGGCTGGCCGCGGTCTATGGCCCCGGCCGGGGCGTGCGCGCGCGCCTGCGCAAGGGCGACTACAAGCTCCTCGACGACGGGCGGCACTGGATCTCGCGCATCCACGTCGACGATCTGGTCCGCATCATCTTCGCGGCGGAGCAGCGCGCGCCGCAGGGGACGACGTTTCTCGTGGGCGACGATACGCCCACGCCGCAGCGCGAGGTGGCGGAATGGCTGTCCAAGCGGCTGGGGCTGCCGATGCCGCCGTCGGTGCCGATGTACGCCCCCGGCGCGCGCCGCGCCGAGCACCGCGGCCGCCGGATCCGCAACGAGCGCATGAAGGAGGCGCTCGACATCAAGCTTCTCTACCCCTCGTACGTCGAGGGGGAGCTGGCCATCGAGGCCGAGGAGGGGGGCGCGGCACCGGGCGCGGCCCCGTCGGCGCCGGCGGCGCCGCGACCGCCGTTCATCCGGGCGGTCGCCGAGATGCCGAACGACGGCGGCGCGCGCTACACCGACAGCGACGAGGTGCTGTCGATCGGCACCGACCTGGGCGGGCCGCTGGGCCTCACGCGCGTGGGCGTGCACATCGAGCGCGTGCAGCCCGGGCATCGCACGTCGTGGCCGCACGCGCATTCGGCCGAGGACGAGCTCTTCTACGTGCTGGAGGGCGAGCCCGAGGTGTGGGTGAACGGGCAGCTCCATCGCCTGCGACCCGGCGACGTGGTGGCCTTCCCCGCCGGGACCGGGATCGCCCACACGCTGATCAACAACGGCCGCAGCGACGTGCGCGTGCTGGTCGTGGGGGAGCGCCGCGCCAAGGACGACCGGGTGATCTATCCGCTCCATCCCGCGCGCCAGGCGGCGCTGCCCGAGGCGCGCCGCTGGGGCGACGCGCCGGCGCAGGAGCTCGGCCCGCACGACGGCCTGCCCGACGCGGTGCGGAAGAAGTAGGCGGGGACGCGGTCGGCGCGTTGCCAAGCCTGCCTGAGGACGGCCGATCGTAGGGGCTAGCTCAAGAACTTCTCGATGTCGAAGTCCTTGTCCTCCACGACCGTGTCGTCGGCGTGGCGCCGGAACGAGCGGATCTGCCCGCATGCCATGCACCAGTGGATGTCCCGGCCGCCGAGGCGGCTCACCAGGCGGTAGACGTGCATGGCCGATTTCCCGCAAGCGGAGCAGTGATCGCGCAGCGCATCGGTGATGAAGCCGCGCTTGCGCAGTTTGCGGATCAGCTGCTCGACCTGCTGTTCATCCATGCCTGAACGATACCATCGTACCGGACACCTGTCCGGACACCTGTCCGGTGCCGGCCCGCCCGCGCCCCCAGGCGGGCGTGAAACCGCCGGCAAGACCTGGCACGCGCGCTGCAGTATCCTGCTTGGGCACATGATTCGAATGACGAGCCTCACCAAGGTCTACCGAAGCGGCCTGATCGAGACGGACGCCCTTGCGGGGTTCTCCATGCACGTCCAGAAGGGCGAGTTCCTGTCGATCATGGGCCCGTCGGGATCGGGCAAGACCACCTTCCTCAACATCGCCGGGCTCCTCGATACGTTCGACGCCGGCGAATATCTGCTCGACGGCCTGTCCGTGAGGGGCATCTCCGACGAGCAGCTGTCCCGCCTGCGCAACCGCAAGATCGGCTTCATCTTTCAGTCGTTCAACCTCGTCCCCGACCTCGACGTGTACGACAACGTCGACGTCCCGCTGCGCTACCGCCGCCTGGGGACGGCCGAACGGCGCGAGCGGATCGAACGAGTGCTCGACCGCGTCGGCCTCACCGCGCGCATGCACCACCTGCCGGCGCAGCTCTCCGGCGGCCAGCAGCAGCGCGTCGCCATCGCCCGCGCGCTCGTGGGCGACCCGGAGCTGCTCCTGTGTGACGAGCCGACCGGCAACCTCGATTCGCTCACCTCGCGCCAGATCATGGACACGCTCGAGCAAGTCAACGCCGCCGGGGTCACCCTCGTCATGGTGACCCACGACCGCGAGCTGGCCGCGCGCGCCCACCGCAAGCTTCACATCCTCGACGGCAAGGTCATCGATCCACGCGTGCCGCTCGCGCGCGCCGCATACCGATGATTGGCTATTATTCCCAGCTCGCCTGGCTGAGCATCCGGCGGAACTGGTTCCTCGCCGGCATCATGGTGTTCTGCCTGTCGGTGGGCATCGCCTCGTGGGTGGCCTCGCGCGCTGCCATCGGCGGCGTCAGCCGTCCGCTCCCCCACGCGCCCGGCCTGCATCTCGTCGAGGTGGAGCGCGGCCCCTACTACTCCGACGTCGTCACCCTCCCCGACAACCTGCCGGTCGAGCGCACGCCGCGCGTGCTCCTCAGCCACCGCGAGCACGAGGCCATCGTCGCGGCGTCGCCCGCGGCGCGGCAGACGCCGACCGCCGCGGTCGAGGCGGCCGTATCGTCGGAGCGGGTGCGCCCGTTCGTCGACGACGTGCGCCTCGGCTCACGCGATCTGTTCGCGATGTTCGAGCTGCGCTTCCTCCGCGGCGGGCCGTGGACGCCGCGCGCGGATCGCGAGCCCGAGATGGTCGCCGTCGTCAGCGCGTCGATGAGCCGCCGGCTGTTCGGCGACATCGAGACGGTCGGCCGGCGCTTCCGTCTCGCCGGGCAGGCGTTCACCGTCCAGGGCGTCGTCGCCGACTCGCGCGGCGACAAACCCTACGACGCCATCTTCCTCCGCCGCGAGCACGAGCAGATCTTCATCCCGTTCTCCGACGGGATGGCCCTGAGGCTGCGCCCCACCGACGCCATCGCCCGCAAGTCGGAGGGCGGCACGTACGACGATTTCCTCGCCGGCGACGCGCTGTGGATCAAGCTGTGGGTGGATCTCCCCGACGATGCGGCCAAGCGCGCCTACGCGGCCACTCTGGCGCGATCCGGCGTGTCCGGCGCGCATTTCGTGGCGTTCGCGGACGCGCGCGAGGACCTCGTCTTCATCCACCCCGGGTACGCGATCCTCGACATCTTCGCCCACGTGATCCTCATCGCGACGGTGTTCAACCTGGTCCGTCTCCTCCTGGCCAAGTTCACCGCGCGCGCCGACCAGATGGGCATCCACCGCGCGATGGGGGCCAGCCGCCGGAGCATCGCGACCGTCCACCTCGCCGAGGCCAAGATCATCGGGCTCCTGGGCGGGTTCCTCGGTCTCGTCCTCGGCGTGGCGGGGGCGGCGGTGCTGAACGCCATCATCCCCGACCGCGCCGCCGACGCCGCCGTCGACTACGCCGGCGCGATCCTCACGCTGTTCCTGTCGATCTTCATCGGTGTGGTCGCGGGCGCCTACCCCGCGTGGCGCACGACCCGCATTCCTCCGGCGGTGTTCCTGAGGAGGCAATGACGCGACCATGATCGGCCCCATCGCGCGATCGCTGCTCCGCCGCCAGGCCGCGGTGGCCCTCCTCATCCTCGAGGTCGGCTTCGGCTTCGCCGTGTCGGTGCAGGCGTTCGGCTTCGGGCAGTGGTTCGAGCGCAAGACCGAGACGGCGTCGGGCCTCGACCCCGGCGTCCTCGTTGTGCACTCCGACCTCGCCGGCGGCGATCCCGACGACCCCGCCTTCGTGGACGATCTGCGCCGGCGCGACTCCGCGGCGCTTCGCGCCCTCCCCGGCGTCGTCTCCGCCGCCGCCACGCACGCGCTGCCGATGAGCCGGACCATCCACCCCCTGACCATCGAGGCGCGGGACGAGGCGGGGTCGCGCTGGTCCCTCGGCTGGCTGCTCGACGGCCAACCCGCGACCTGCGAGACGCTCGGCCTCGGCATCGCCGCCGGCCGCGACCTCACCGAGTGGGACACCGACGCGGTCCTCCTCAGCCCCGCGCTGGCATCGTCCCTGTTCGACGGCTCCCCCCTGGGCAGGACGATCCGACTCCGCGGGCGCTCGCACCCCTACATCGTCGTCGGCGTGACGGCGGCCCTGCACGGCCCCTCGCCGTACGCCGCGAACAGCGACCGCGTGCTGTTCGTGCCGGACAAGCTCCCCGTCGGGCGCCAGCAGCGCTACCTCGTCCGCGCGGCGCCGGATCGGCTCGCCGAGGTGCGCGCCGCCGCGGCGGGCGCGCTGGCCGACGTCTTCCCCGACCGCGTCGTGCGCGTGTCGTCGCTGGCCGACATTCGCACCTTCAACGACCGCAGCGGCCGCGGGGGCACGGCCATCTTCTACTTCATGGTGGCCCTGGCGCTGCTCATCACCCTGCTCGGGTCGCTGGCGATGTCGTCGTTCCTCGTGGCCGAGCGGACCAAGCAGATCGGCACGCGCCGCGCGCTCGGGGCCACCCGGGGCGACGTCGTTTGCTACTTTCTCCTCGAGAACTGGCTCGTCACCACGCTGGGGCTGATCTTCGGCCTGCCGATCACCTTCCTGCTCAACGTGCTCGTGAAGCGGCAGCTGTCCGATCTACCCCTCGAATGGACGTCGATCGTCCTCGGAATGGTCGTATTCTGGGTCGTGGGCCTCGTCGCCGCGCTGGTGCCGGCGCTGCGGGCCGCCGCCGTGCCGCCGTCGGTGGCATCCAAGACCGTGTAACAATGGGAACGCCGATGCTCAAAGTCCTCATCGTCGATGATCAGCCGGCGGTCCTGACCGCGCTGCAGCTCCTGTTCGAGATCCACGGGGTGTGCTCGATCGCCGCGCAGCGCCCGCACGACGTGCTCGACATCATCTCCACCGAGGACATCGGCCTCGTCGTGCAGGACATGAACTTCGCCGAGGACAAGACGTCGGGGCAGGAGGGCGAGGAGCTGTTCAAGGCCATCCGGCGGCTCGACCCGGACATGCCGGTCCTGCTCATGACCGCATGGACCTCGCTGGAGACGGCCGTGCGGCTGATCAAGGAGGGCGCCTCCGACTACATGGCCAAGCCGTGGGACGACGAGAAGCTCATCGCCACGGTGAAGAACCTGCTCCGGCTGCGCGAGCTGGCCCAGGAGAACCTGCGCCTGATGGCGCGCTCGGCGCGCGCCCGCCGGACGCTCGCCGGGAAGTACGACCTGCGCGGCCTCATCTACGCCTCCGACGCGATCCACGACGTGGTGTCGCTCGGGGTCGCGGTCGCGTCCTCGGACGCGCCCGTCCTCATCACCGGCCCCAACGGCTCCGGCAAGGAGAAGCTGGCCGACATCATCCAGGCCAACTCGCGGCGGCGCGACAAGCCGTTCGTCAAGGTGAACGCCGGCGGGCTGCCCGACGACCTCCTCGAGGCGGAGCTGTTCGGGGCCGAGGTGGGGGCGTTCACCGGCGCCACGCGCCAGCGCATCGGCCGCTTCGAGACGGCGCACGGCGGGACGCTGTTCCTCGACGAGATCGGCAACCTGTCCGCCTCGGGGCAGATGAAGCTCCTGCGCGTGCTCCAGACGGGCGAGTTCGAGCGCCTCGGCTCGAGCCAGACGCGCCGCGCCGACGCGCGCGTCATCAGCGCCACCAACGTCGATCTGCCGCGCGCGATCGCCGCCGGCACGTTCCGCGAGGACCTGTTTTTCCGGCTGAACGTGATCGAGCTCCACGTCCCGCCGCTGGCGGAGCGGCCGGAGGACATCCTCCCTCTTGCCGAGCACTTCCTCCGCGCCTACGCTCCCGACGGCTCGGCCGTGCTCACCGACGAGGCGCGCGCGGCGCTCGTGGCCTACGAGTGGCCGGGGAACGTGCGCGAGCTCGCCAACCGCATTCAGCGGGCCACGCTCGTCGGCAAGGGGCGCAAGATCATCGCCGACGACCTCGGCGTGTCCGCGCCGGCGCCGCGGGCCGAGGCGGCGCGGCCCATGGCGCGCGGCGAGGTCGACCCCGAGCGCGATTCCGTCGAGGAAGCCCTGCTGCGCCACAAGGGCGTCGTGTCCAAGGCGGCCGCCGAGCTGGGCCTCAGCCGCCAGGCGCTCTACCGGCGGATGGAACGACTGGCGATCGTGCTGGAACGCCGGCCGAAGTGAGCCGTGCGGCGCCACCACGACCACCCCTTCCGCGGCTCCATCCTCATGCGGATGGCGCTCACCGTGACGCTGGCGACCGCCGCCAACGTCGCGCTCGCGGTCGGGATGGCGCAGCTGTGTCCCCCGGCGATGGCGATCCCCTGTGCCCTCATCCTCGCCGTGCCCCTCACGTTCCTCGTCGCCCGCCTGGTGTCGGGGCCGGTGCGCGCGCTCATGCGCGCCGTCGGCGACGGCCTCCTGTCCCTGGGCGAGCGCGACTACTCCATCCGCATCGCCGGCGAGCGCGAGGACGAGCTCGGCATGATGGTGCGGCGGTTCAACCGGCTGGCCGTGCAGCTGCGCGAGGAGCGCAACGAGATCTTCCAGAAGGAGATGGTGCTCGAGACGGTGCTCGGGGCGGCGCCGCTGGCGATCGTCCTGGCCAACGAGGCGGGCCGCGTCGTCTACGCCAACCCCACCGCCTATGAGCTGTTCGCCGGGTCGGACAAGCTCGACGGGCAGGTGTTCGCCGACATGATCGGCAAGCTCCCCACCCCGCTGCGCGAGGCGCTGGAGCGGAGCGAGGACGGCCTGGTCACGTTCGAGCAGGGCGACCGCGAGGAGGCGTACGGGGTGATGCGGCGCTATTTCACCATCAGCACCCAGCAGCACACGCTGTACCTCGCCCGCCGGCTCACCCACGAGATGGCGCAGAGCGAGGCGGAGACGTGGAAGCGCGCCATCCGCATCATCAGCCACGAGCTCAACAACTCGCTGGCGCCGATCACTTCGCTCATCCACTCGGCGCGCCACATCCTCCAGCACCCCGAGCACGCCCATCGCCTGAAGGCCGTGTTCGACACCATCGAGGAGCGGAGCGGGCACCTCAAGAACTTCCTCGAGGCGTACGCGCGATTCGCCAAGCTGCCCCGCCCGACGCCGCGGCCGGTGCCGTGGCGCGAGCTCGTCGACGGGCTGGCCAAGCTCTACACGTTCAAGATCGCCGGGGACGTCCCGCCCGAGCCCGGCTGGTTCGATCCCGCCCAGCTCGAGCAGGTGTGCATCAACCTGCTCAAGAACGCCGCCGAGTCCGGCAGCCCGACCGACGAGATCGCGCTGGAGATCAACCCCGGCGACGACGGGACCGAGCTGCGCGTCCTCGATCGGGGCAAGGGGATGACCGAGGACGCGCTGCGCAAGGCGCTCCTGCCGTTCTATTCGACGAAGAAGACGGGCAGCGGCCTCGGTCTGGCGCTGTGTCGGGACATCGTGGCGGCGCACGGGGGGAAGCTGGCGATCGCGCCGCGCGACGGGGGCGGGCTCGCGGTCAGCGTGTGGCTGCCGCGGCCGCCGGATCACCGGTACGGGCCGCCGAACGGGCCGTAGGACACGAAATTCCGCAGCTTCTCGCGCTGCTCCGGCCGCAGGATGTCGTGGATGCGCACCACCGCGTCGACGGCGGCCTTCGCCGCCTGCGCGTGCATGTCGGTCCACTTCGTCGCCAGCTCGTCGAGGCGGGCGCGGTCGAGCGTGTCCGCCTGCGCCAGGTCCATGACCTCGTGCAGGAGGCGCCAGCGGCCGAACCGGACCGCGCGCAGCGGCTCGCCCGTGTCGCGCCACAGCTGCTCGACCTGGTCGAGCTGATCGCGGTCGAGGCCGAGGCGGCGGAGCTTCCAGAACATGTGCCGCGGACCATGGCCGCCGCCGCAGCGGCGCCGCCACAAACGCCGGCGGATCAGCTGGGACGCGACGATACCAATCAGAATGCCGAGAAGGATCATCATCGAGCTGCCTCCTGCGTCCATGTGTGCGGCCGCGATGTGAAGCGCGCTTCCGCGTCGTGTTAAGGCGGCGTAAAGGCCGGCAGGGAGAGGGTGAGCCGCGCGCCGTCGATCTCCAGCGTCCCGCCGTGGACCTCGGCCACACGCCGGGCGATGGTGAGGCCCAGGCCCACGCCCCCGCCGGGGGTGCGCGCCGCGTTGCCGCGCACGAACGGCTCGGTGACCCGCTCGCGGTCGGCCGCCGGGATGCCCGGACCCCCGTCGGCGACGGTGATGCGGACGCGCTCGCCGGCCGAGCCGGTGACGACGATCGGCGGCGCGCCGTGGCGCCCCGCGTTCTCGAGCAGGTTCCACAACGCCCGCCGGAGGAGGGTGGCGTCGGCGCGGATCGTGCCGATCGAGCCCTCGAGCGACACGCGCTTGTCCCCCAGAAGCTCGTCGTTCCGCGCCCGCTCGACCAGCCCGGCGAGGAGCGCATCTCCGTCGACCTCCGCCATGTGCGCCGGGAACGTCGCCATCTCCAGTCGCGACGCGGTGAGGACGTCGTCGATGAGCTCGTTGAGCTCGTCGAGGTCGGCCTCGAGCGCGCGCTTGCGCGCCTCGTTGCCGGGGAGCAGCTCCACGGCCAGCCGGATGCGCGCCAGCGGCGAGCGCAGCTCGTGCGAGACGTTGGCCAGCAGCTCCTTCTGGCCGCGGACCAGCCGCTCGATCCCATCGGCCATGCGGTTCCACGCGCGCGACAGCTCGTAGATCTCGTCGCCGATGCGGCCGTGGGCGATGGGCAGCGCGACGCGGTGGGACAGCTCGCCCGCGCCGAACCGCCGCGTCGCCTCGGTGAGCGCCTCGATGGGGCGCGCCATCCTGCGCGCGAAGTGCCCGGCGAAGACGAGGATGAACGCGATGACCAGCACCGTCGCCACCGGACGCGCCCGGCCCTCGCGCACGACGGTGGTGACCACGAGCGCCCACACGCCGGCCGCGCTCACCAGCCAGGCGAAGGCGAGGAAGATGCGCGCCTTGAACCGGTGGCGGTGCTTCATGGTTGCACCGCTCGCGCGCGCGGGCGCGCGGCTCCGCCTCGCTCGGCTGCGCCTCGCTCGAAGTCGCCTGGCGCGCGCCCGCGCTCGCTCATGGTTGCACCGCTCGCGCGCGCGGGCGCGCGGCTCCGCCTCGCGCGGCTGCGCCTCGCTCGAAGTCGCCTGGCGCGCGCCCGCGCTCGCTCATTGGCGCGCCAGCATGTAGCCCGCGCCGCGCACCGTCTTGATGTAGCGGGGCTCCTTGGGGTTGTCCTCGAGCTTCTGGCGCAGCTTGGACACGTGGACGTCGATCGAGCGGTCGAACGTGTCGAAGTCCTCGCCCTTGAGCGCGTCGTAGAGCTGCTCGCGCGACAGCACGCGCCCCGCCGCCCGCGACAGCGCGGCCAGGAGCTCGAACTCGGTGTGGGTGAGGGTCGCGCGCCGTCCCTCGACGGTGACCTCGCGCGCGCCGAAGTCGATCTCCAGGCCGCCGGCGCGGAAGCGCGGGGTCGGGGCGACGTGGCGGCGGAGCACCGCGCGGATGCGCGCCAGGAGCTCGCGCGGGTTGAACGGCTTGGCCAGGTAGTCGTCGGCGCCGATCTCGAGCCCGATGATCTTGTCCACGTCCTCGCCCTTGGCGGTGAGCATCAAGACGGGGACCACGGCGGTGTCCGGCCGCGCACGCAGGCGCCGGCAGACCTCCAGCCCGTCGATGCCGGGGAGCATGAGGTCGAGGAGCACGACCTCGGGGACGGCCTGCCGCGCCAGCGCCAGGCCGCGCTCGCCATCGGGCGCCACGGTCACCTGGATGTCGTTCTGGCCGAGGTACTCGGTGAGGAGCGCCGCGAGCCGACTGTCGTCCTCGATGAGGAGGCAGCGGATGGCCATGTCCGATCGTATACGGCGCCGGCGTGAAAGCGCCGTTGTCGGCGTGTAAACGATTGTTAACGCTAGGTCTGGACGGCGAAGAACCGGTGAAACACCTCGGTGCCGATGCCGGTGCCGAGGAACCTCTCCTTCCGGTCGGAGCACAGGCGCACCATCCAGTCGGTGAACCCGCCGTCTCCGAACGGGTAGCGCCGGCCGTCCGCCTCCGCCGACAGCGTGATCGCGAGGCCGCGGTAGTAGCCGTCGCCCTGGGTGCGCGTCGTGTCGACGACGAACCGCGCCTCGGGGAACTCGCCGCGCAGCGGCTCGAGGAGCGCCCCCACGTCGGCGCGCCTGGCAAAATCGCGCACGGCGACCT
Source organism: Haliangiales bacterium (assembly GCA_035259575.1). Lineage (GTDB taxonomy): Bacteria > Myxococcota_A > Polyangia > Haliangiales > SHYZ01 > DATFWE01. The sequence continues at coordinate 45,585 of DATFWE010000204.1, read as the reverse complement.
CGAGGCCGGGGAAGCGGAACGCCGGCAAGGCGCGCAGGATCTGGAGGTACACGCGGATGTGCTCGCCCAGGGCGTCGACCGGGTCGATGCGTCCGGCGGTGACGAGCGCGAACTGGCGGAAGTGGCGCCGCATCCACGCGTGGGGGAGCGGCTGGTAGCGCACGAGCCGGGCGCTGGCGCACAGGCGCACGGGACGCGGCCGCCGCGCCGCCAGCAGCGCGAGCGCCGTCGTCGGATCGGCCAGGACCTCGCTGCCCCGCACCGTCGCCAGGACGTTCATCTGGTCGATGCCGCCGAGGACGGTGTTGGTCCCGACGGGGCAGATCGGGCTCAGCTCCACCGCCTCGAACGCGCTCGCGGCGCGGTACGCGGCGGAGACGAGATCGAGGTTCTGCCGCGCGTCGAAGTCGGCGGGCGGGAAGGCCGCGTCGGGGCGGAGCAGGTCGGCCGGCGCGAGCCTGACGCTCCGGCGCCGCGTCACCTCCAGCAGGAGCGAGCTGAGGTCGGCGCCCGGCAGGCCGACGAGCCGGTCGACGAGGTCGGGGACGCCCACGGCGCGGGCGATGCGCTCGACGATTTTCGTCGGGGGCTTGGACATGCGCGCATTATCGCCGCTACTTGCGCGCCGTGGGGCCGGGTCGCCAGCGCGGTCGGGCCGCGCCGTCCATCGCCTCCATCCGGGCGGTCACGGTCATCGCCTTCCCCCGCACGTACACGCTCTGCGACCAGACCTTGTGCCCCTCGAGCGTGGCGGTGATCTTGTACGTCGTGTAGCTGTCGAGCTTCACGCGCGTGGGGGCGCGGCCGATGTTCTCGCCGTGGACCAGGATCGTCGCCCCCGACGGCGACGACGCGATCTCCAGCGTGGCCTCGGGGCGCACCAGCCGCTGCTGGATGGTGAACGGCGCGCCCGCCGCGGCGGACAGCTTCTTGTCGAAGCGCTCGTAGCGGGGGTGGCTGAGCCCGATGGCGATCGGCCCGCACGGCACGACCGCACCGGAGATGGGCGTCCGGCCGATGTTCAGGCCGTTCACGGTGACGTCGGCGCCCGAGGGGTCGGTGTCGAACGAGCCCACGCAGTCGTTGGGGGAGGGCGGCGGCGGCTCGGCCGGCGCGGCGACCGGCAGCGGCGTGACGACCGTGGCCGGCTCGGGCTCGGCCGGCTTGGGCTCGGCCGGTTTCGGCTCGGCCGGCTTGGGCTCGGGCGAAGGCGGCGGCGCCGGGGTCGACGCGGGGGCGACGCTCGCGACCGGGGCCGCCGCCGGGGTCGGCGCGGGCGCCGCGGGCGGCTTCGTCGGAGTGATCGCGGTCGCGGTCGTGGCCGACGCGGGGCGAGGCGGCGGCTCCGGCGGTCGCGCCCACAGGAGATATCCGCCGATGAGGCCGAGACCCGCCGCGCCGATCGACACCGCCGCGACGACGACGGCGCTGCGCCGGGTCGGCGGCGCCGGCACCGGCGGCAGCACGGACACGCGCTCGGTTCCGTCGACGGGCACCGGCTCCGGCGTCCCGGACGAAGAAGACGACACCGACGTCGAGGCGGCCACGACCCAGTGCGGCGGCGCCGCGGGCGGCGTGCCGGTGTCTTCATAGATGGTGCAATCGATGAAATGCTCGAGCGCCTCGGGCGGCAGCTCCGAAAACGGGTTCGCGGGCAGGGTGTAGCTGGCGCCGGGCACGCGCGACTCGACGCGCGGCTCCGCGGGCTGACCCTCGGCGGGGGCGGGCGCCGGCATCGGCGGCACCAGGAAGCGCACCGTCGGGGTCACCCCACCGCGGAACGGCGGCGGCACCGTCTGCGTCCGCTTGTGCTGGAGCAGGCGCATGTGCAGCTCCTGCGACGGCACGTCGAGGGACACGATGCGCAGGCGCATGCCGACGCGCTTGGCCGGGGCGGGCACCTCGGGGTACGACTCGATCACCTCGCCCTGGCCGCGCAGCATGGGCTGCCCGTCCTTGAGCTGGATCAGGAACCCCTGCCGCGTTCCAACCGGGCGAGGCGAGCGGGTGGGGATGAACAGCGAGTTCTCGTCGACGAACGCGCGGAACATCGACAGGAACTCCTCGGTCGTCGCGCAGCGCGTGACCACCCGGAGCTGGGTCCCGGCGGGACCGTTCGAAGCCGGCGCAACCACCCATTTTGGATTTTACAGCGATCCGTTGCCGTTTGGCGAGAGTCGCATTACCGTCTCGATCCACCGATGACCCACATGCGGGGAGCTCTGGTTGCGTTCGTTACAGCCGCCGTGTCCGCGTCCGGTTGGCCGGGGCCGGCCCGCGCGGAGCGCATCGACCTCGCCACGCTTCTGGTGCGTGCCAAGAAGAACGCGCAGGTCGAGGTGGCGCGCGCCTCCGCCGACGGCGCCCACGCGAAGGAAGACGAAGTCTCGCTGTCCTGGACCCCGCACGTCGAGGTCACGGTGGCGGGCGGACCCAGCCCGGAGATAAGGTGCTCTCCTTCCCCCGAAGACTGTACGGCGACTACCCCTACCGAGACGCGCATCGGGTTCCACGGCGCGTTCTTCCGCGTGGATGGCACCGCGTACATGCCCCTTTACACGTTCGGCAAAATCTCGTCGGGCACGCGCGCGGCGGAGGCGGGGGCGCGCGCCGCCGACGCGCTGGTCGGGGTCGCCGAGGCGCAGGCGATCCTCGACGCCGCGCGGGCGTTCTACGGCGTGAAGCTCGCGCGCGAGATCCTCATCATGCTCGACGACGGCCTCGAGCAGCTCGACGGCGAGATCTCGCGCGTCGAGGCCGCGCTCGCCAAGGGCGGCGGCGAGGTGACCGAATCGGATCGCCGTCGCCTCCGGGCGGTCCGCGCGGAGGTCCTGTCGCGCATCTCCGAGGCGCGGAAGGGCGAGCGCATTGCCGAGGCGGGGGTGCGCTTCTTCGCCGGGTCGGACGCCGCCGAGGCCGACGAGCAGCCGCTCGCCGCCGTCGAGGCGACCCTCCCCACGCGCGACGAGGCCCGCGCGCGCGCCCTGGGCCGACCGGAAAAGCGCGCCGCGGACGCCGCGGTGGTCGCGACCGGGGAGCTCGTGGATGTAGAGAAGGCGCGCTGGCTCCCCGACATCGTCGCCGTGGCCCAGGGCACGTTCGCCCGCTCGTCCTCGACCGACGACCCCGCGAACGCGTTCTACAACGACCCGTTCAATGTGGCCTCGGTCAGCGCCGGGGTGGCACTCCGCTGGACCATCGACCCGGCGGTGCGCCCGGCGAAGATCGCGCAGGCGCGCGCCGAGGAGGCAAAGGCCCGCGCCACCGCGTCCCTCGCCAGGACCGGCATGGTCGTGGAGGCCGAAAAGGCTTGGGCCGAAGCGGCGGACGCGCGCGATCGCCTGGCCGCCGCGCGCGCCGGGGAAAAGGAAGCGCGGGCCTGGATGGCCGCCACGCTCCAGTCCCTGGCCGCCGGGCTGGGCGAGCCCAGGGAGCTGACCGACGCGCTCCTCCTCTATTTCACCACACGCGCCCGCGTGCTCCAGGCAACGTTCGACTGGAACGTGGGCGTCATAGCTTTGCAGCGAGCGATCGGTCAAACGCCATGAATCTTCGAAGCCCTCGTAACGTCTGTCTTTTCATGCGAATCGTCTTTGTTGTGCTCCTGGGGCTTGTGCTCCTGGCGCTGGCGCCCGCCGCCTTTGCGCGCCCGACCGGCACCACCACCATCGAAAAGGCAAATACTCGCCTGCGCGAGCTCCTCGCCACCAAGGCCGAGGGCGAGGCCGAGAAGAAGCTTCTGGCCAAGGTGACGACCGAGCTGCGCGACCTGTTCGACATCGGCGACCTCGCCCGCCGCGCGCTCGTCGACCACTGGGACAAGATGACCGCCGACCAGCGGACGCGCCTCGTGGACACGCTGCGCTCGATCGTCGAGCGGAACTACATCCGCCAGCTCCGCTCCAACCTCGAGTACGCGATCCAGTACAAGGGAGAAGAGCCCAAGGGGACCGACGTTCTGGTCAAAACCGTCATCCAAGCCCAGCGGAAGGGCCGTCCGTTCGAGGTGACCGTGGATTACTTGCTCCATCCCGCAGGGGAGACGTGGAAGGTGTACGACGTGACGACCGACGAGGTGAGCATCCTCCAGAACTATCGGTCGCAGTTCAACCGGATCATCGCGAAGGAGGGCGTGAACGGTCTCATCGGGCGGATGAAAGGCAAGCTGGAGCAGGCGGAGTGACGGCCCTCCGGTTCGCGGGCTGGATCGACCGCCGGCGGTGGCCGATCCTGGTGACGTCGTGGCTAGTGGTCGGCGCGAGCGCGTGGCTCGCCTCCAAGCTGCCGGTGTATGGCGATTTTTCCCACCTTTTGCCGCCGAACGCGCCGTCGGTGGTGCAGCTGCACGAGCTCGAGGGGCGGATCCAAAGCCTGGGCGGCGTCATGGTCGTCGTCGAGAGCGACGACGCGGAGACGCGCGGCCGCGCGACCGAGGCGCTCGTCCACCGCCTGGAGAAGATCGACAAGACGCTCGTGGCGCAGATCGCTTGGCAGAACCGCGACACCCGCCGGTGGATCTGGGACAACCGCTTCCTGTTCGCGCCCCTCGAGGACCTCAAGGAAGCCAAGCAGGCGCTCGCCGACAAGATCCGGCAGGCCAAGCTCAGGGCCAACCCGCTCTACGTCGACCTCGAGGAGCCGGAGGAGAAGGCCGACGCCGCCAACGACGAGCGCGTCGACAAGCTGAGGAAGAAGCTCAAGGAGGCGGAGGAGAAGCGCGACGCCAACCCCGCGTTCGTGTCCAAGGACGGCAAGATGCAGCTTGTGGTCGTGCGCGCGCCGTTCGACTCGAGCGCGGTCGATCTGTCGAGCCGGCTGGTGGATCTGCTGGCCAAGGCGGGGCACGAGACCGAGGCGGAGTTCCCCGGGGCGAAGGTCATCGCGACGGGGGACCTCTACACGGCGCTCGCGGAGCACCGCGCGCTGCTCAACGGCATGCTGCTCGCGATCGTCATCACCGTCTCGCTGGTCGCGGCGGGGATGCTCCTTTACTACCGCTCGCTGCGGGGTGTGTCGGGGTTGATGTGGGCGCTGGCGGTCGGCACCGGGATGACGTTCGGGTTCACCAAGCTCACCATCGGCAGCCTCAACCTGGCGACGGCGTTCCTGTCGTCGATCGTCGTCGGGAACGGCATCAACTTCGGCATCGTGCTCCTCGCCCGCCATCTCGAGGAGCGGCGGAAGGGGGTGACGGGCGTCCCGGCGATCGCCGCGGCGATCCGCGGCACGCTGCGCGGGACGGGCACTGCCGCGCTCACGGCCTCGATCGCCTACGGATCGCTCATCCTGACCGACTTCAAGGGGTTCAAGCACTTCGGCATCATCGGCGGCGTCGGCATGGTGCTGTGCTGGCTGACCGCCTACACGCTCATCCCCGCGGCGCTGGCGGTGCTCGAGCGGACCCGGAGCTTCGGGCCGCGGCCCGAGCCGGCGCTGGGTCGCGCGCTCGTCGCGCTCCTGCCCAAGCGGTTCGGCTGGGTCGTGGCGGCGTCGGTGGCGGGCACGGCGGTCGCCGCGACCATGACCGTGATCTACCTCGTGCGGGATCCGTGGGAGCACAGCATTCGCAAGCTCCGCTCGGAGACGGCCGAGCTCGACGAGGCGCGCGCGATGATCTCGCGCATCAACGTCGCGTTCGGGAACGACATCACCGGCGGGTTCGCCATCGCGGTGCGCGAGCGCGACGCCGCGCGGCGGGTGGTGAAAATCCTCCGCGACCACGACGCCCGGCGCACGCCCAAGGAGACGCTGTTCCAGAACATCCGCAGCCTCGACGACATCCTCCCCGCGAACCAGGGGGAGAAGATCGCGCTCCTCACCGACATCCGCAAGATGCTCGACGACGGGCTGGCCGACCTCTCCGACGCGGACCGCAAGGACCTGGAGAAGCTCCGGCCCCCCGACGATCTCCGGCCGCTGGGGGACGCCGACGTGCCGGCGGAGATCGCCTGGCCGTTCACCGAGCGCGACGGGACGCGGGGGCGGTTGATCCTCGCCGACGCCTCGGACAACTACGACACGTGGAACATCACCACGCTCGTCGGGTTCGCCGACGCGGTGCGCGCGATCGACCTGGGCGAGGGCGTGGCGCTCGGCGGGTCGATGTTCGTGTACGCCGACGTGCTCCGCTCGATGGAGGGGGATGGGCCCAAGGCGACGGTGGCGGCGCTGGTCGGCGCGGTGCTCGTCGTGCTCCTGCTCGTGGGGCTGGGCCGGCACGGGTGGGTGACGCTGGCGTGCTGCCTGTCGGGCACGCTGTGGATGATCGCGGGATGCTGGCTGGTCGGGTTGAAGGTGAACTTCCTCGACTTCGTCGCGCTGCCGATCACGATCGGCATCGGGATCGACTACTCGGTGAACATCGCCGCGCGCGACAAGGCGGACGGGCCCGGCTCGGCCCTGCGCGCGCTGGCGACGGCGGGCGGCGCCGTGACCGTGTGCTCCTACACGACGATGGTCGGGTACGGCTCGCTGCTCCTGTCCGCGTCGGGCGGGATCCGATCGTTCGGCGCCGCGGCCACGCTGGGGGAGGTGACGTGCCTGCTGACGGCGCTGACGCTGGCGCCCGCGCTGCTGGCGATCCTGGGGCAGAGGATCGTCGCCAGGGCCAAGGCGGCGCCGTCCGAGCCCGACGACCGGGCGCGCGCCGCCGGCTGAAAGCCACGGTATTCTCGCGACTTGGAAAAAAGATCGCGGGGCCTGTCGAATCCGCCGGGCGTCGGGTGACGTGTCCATGAAGGCAAACTTCGGAAGGAGACACCGACATGCGATTCATGATGATCGTCAAGGCGAACGAGCGGAGCGAGGCGGGGCTCCCGCCGGATCCCAGGCTGATGGCGGCGGTCCAGAAGCACGCGGAGGAGCAGATCAAGGCCGGCGTCCTCCTCGACACCGGCGGGCTGGCGCCGAGCTCGCAGGGCGCGCGCATCATCGCCCGCGGTGGAAAGCTGACCAAGGTCGATGGGCCGTTCCCGGAGACGAAGGAGCTGATCGGCGGCTACGCCGTGCTCCAGGCGCGGTCCAAGGAAGAGGCGATCGAGCACGGGCTCCGCTTCATGCGGCTCCATCAGGAGCTGATCCCCGGGTGGGAGGGTGAGATGGAGGTCCGCCAGATCTTCGGACCGGAGAACCCGCACGGATCGAAGTAGCCGGTGGCGCGCCTCCGTCTTGCGCCGGCGGACGGACGTGCTCTGATCGAGGCCGTGGCGGCCTCCGAGGCGCATCGCGCGATCGACGCGGTCTTCCGGCTGGAATGGGCCAAGCTGGTCGCCGGCCTCACCCGCTACGTGCGGGACGTCGGCGCGGCCGAGGAGCTCGCCCAGGACGCGCTCCTGGCCGCGCTCGAGCAGTGGCCGGCGTCGGGCATTCCCACCCATCCGGGCGCGTGGCTCATGGCCGCGGCGAAGCACCGGGCGATCAACCGCTGGCGCCACGCCAGGGTCGTCGAGCGCAAGCACGCCGAGATCGGTCGCGAGCTCGACGCCGCGGACGCGCCGGACCCAGAGGCCGCGATCGACGACGAGGTCGGCGACGACCTCCTGCGCCTGGTGTTCATCGCCTGCCACCCGGTCCTGGCCATCGAGGCGCGCGTGGCGCTCACGCTTCGCCTGCTGGGCGGGCTGACGACCGAGGAGATCGCGCGCGCATTTCTGGTGTCGGAGCCGACGGTCGCGCAACGCATCGTCCGCGCGAAGCGGGCGCTCGCCGACGCGGCGGTCCCGTTCGAGGTCCCGCGCGGCGCCGAGCTCGCGGAGCGGCTGTCCGGGGTGCTCGGGGTGATCTATCTCATCTTCAACGAAGGCTACGCGGCGACAGCGGGCGACGACTGGATGCGGCCGGCGCTGTGCGAGGACGCGCTGCGGCTCGGCCGCATGGTGGCGGCGCTGGTGTCCGACGAACCGGAGGCCCACGGGCTCGTCGCGCTGATGGAGCTCCACGCGTCGCGCGCGGCCGCGCGGACCGGTCCGGCGGGCGAGCCGATCCTGCTCCTCGATCAGGATCGCGCGCGCTGGGACCGGCTCCTCATCCACCGCGGTCTCGCGGCGCTGGGGCGCGCCGAGGAGCTCGGCGGCGCGGGCGGCCGCTACGCGCTGCAGGCGGCGATCTCCGCCTGCCACGCGCGGGCGGCGACGCCGGCGGACACCGACTGGGCGCGCATCGCGGAGCTCTACGGGACGCTCGCGCGGCTCGCGCCGTCGCCGGTCGTGGAGCTGAATCGCGCCGTCGCCGTCGCCATGGCGCACGGGCCGGCCGCCGGCCTCGAGCTCGTCGACGCCCTCCGGTCGGAGCCGTCGCTGCAGAGCTACCACCTCCTGCCGAGCGCGCGCGCCGACTTCCTCATGAAGCTCGGCCGGTATGACGAGGCGCGGGCGGAGCTCGAGCGCGCGGCGTCGTTGACGCGCAACGCGCGCGAGCGCGAGATGCTCCTCGAGCGCGCGGCGGCGTGCGCGCGGGCGTCGGAGACTTAAAGCATGCCGATCCACGCCGCCACGGCGGCGACGGCGACGGCGTCGGCGTGCTTGGTGGCGATCGGCGGCATCTGCCCGCTGAGGGAGCCGCGCGCCATCATGCGCACGTAGATCGCCGAGCAGGCGAGGTTCATCGGCGCGATGCGCTGCCAGGTGACCCCGGCCCACGCGCCGCACGGCTCGCCCGCATGATAGGTCTGCGTCGGCACCCCGACGATGTTCGTGTACATCGCCGTCGCGGTGGGGGCGCCGTCGACCTCCGCGACGCCGATGCGCAGGAGCATCTGCGTGGCGCTCCACGCCGACCCGTTCGGGTTGTGACAATTGCCGCAGTTGGCGTGGAGGTAGCCGAGCGGGATCGTCCACGCCGGTTTGTAGCCCTGCGCCCGCGGCGCGACGGTGAAGCCGATCCCCGCGGGCGCCGGCGTGACCTGGACCGCGGCGAAGCCGAGGATGCGACCCTGCTCGCCCCGATGGCAGTTCACGCAGTCCGACGCGGTGGGGACGTCGTGGTCGGTGCCGAGCACGTTCATGGCGCCGCCGGTGGTGTAGGTGGCCTCGGTCTGGGCGTCGTTCCACACGTAGGCGCCCATGCGGAAGTCGGTGGCGCCCACGCGCTCGATCAGGCGGGTCTCGAGGATCGTGCCGCCGGCGGTGCGGAACTCCTTCCAGAACTGTGTGCCGACGGGGAACGTCCAGTGATCCATGTCCGCCGAATCGACCTTGCCGCCCGGCGGCAGGCGGACCCAGCGGCGCTTGACCAGGCCGTCGGACCACAGCGGGAACGCGGGCGCGAACTCGACGAGATCGGGGGCGACGGTCCGCGCGGCGAAGTCGCTGTATAGCCCGGCCTGGCTGAGGAGGTTCATGTTGGCGTCCGCCCCGGGGGGGCGCGCGTCGATCGGCGCGTTGACCGGAGCGTCGGGCGGGCCGGTGACCTCGCCCCCCGAGCCGCACGCGCCGACGGCGAGGACAAGCAGGCCAGTCGACAGGCGCATGGCGCGATTATACTTTGCGGCGACGACATGGCGCTCGGCATCGGCGAATCGCTCGGAAACTACCGCATCGTCCAGAAGCTCGGCTCGGGTGGGATGGGGACGGTGTATCTCGCCGAGCATCCGCTCATCGGCAAGCGGGTCGCGCTCAAGGTGATCCACCGCGATCTGTCGATGAACCAGGAGGCGGTCGCGCGGTTCTTCCACGAGGCGCGCGCGGTGAACCAGATCGGGCACGAGCACATCGTGGACATCACCGACTACGGCCAGACCCACGAGGGCGAGTATTTCTTCATCATGGAGCTTCTGTCGGGGCGGAGCCTCGCCGACCTGATGCGGCTCGAGGGCGCGCTGACTCCGGAGCGCGCGCTCCACATCGGCGCGCAGGTGGCCGACGCGCTCGCCGCGTCGCACGCGGTCGGCATCGTCCACCGCGACCTCAAGCCGGACAACGTGTTCCTCATCCACCGCCGCGGCGACGGCGACTTCGTCAAGCTCCTCGATTTCGGGCTCGCCAAGATCTCGCACGAGTCGGGGGGCGAGGGGATCACGCGCCGCGGGGTGATCCTCGGCACGCCGCAGTACATGTCGCCGGAGCAGTGCGAGTCCATGTCCGCGGTGGACCCGCGCTCCGACGTGTACTCGCTGGGCATCCTGCTCTACCAGATGACGACGGGGTCGGTGCCGTTCGACGGCGACGGGATGGGGGAGATCTTGATTCGGCAGGTGAACGAGCCGCCGCAGCCGCCGCGCGCGCGGAACCCGTACATCCCGGTTCCGGTCGAGGCCGTGATCATGCGCGCGCTGGCCAAGCGACCCGACGATCGCTTCCAGTCGATGGGGGAGCTGCAGGCGGCGCTGCTCGACCCCGAGGGGTACGCGGCATGGGCGCCGGGGACGGCGCCGACGGCGATGTTGCCGGCGCTGGGCCTCGCGGCGCCGCCGCCGGTCGATTATGCCAACGTGCTCTCGCCCGACGCGCCCACGCCGCCGCCGGTTCCGGGTTTTTCGCAGCGCCTGTCGCAGCTGTACGTCGCGCAGGCGCTGCCGGCGCTGGAGATGCCGCACCGGGTCGAGGTGCGCGTGCGCCCGGAGCGTCGCGGCGCGATGTGGGTGCTCCTGGCCCTCGCGGCGGCGGGCGCCACCGCGGCGGTGCTGCTCGTCTTCGCGCGGGGGATCGGGGGCTCCGCGGGCGCGACGTTTGCTCCGGCGCCGGCTCCCGCTCCCTCCGCCGCACCCGCTCCCGCTCCCGCGCCCGCGCCCGCGCTCGCGCCCGCGCCCGTGCCCGCGCCCGCGCCCGATGCCTCTCCCCCGTCCCCGCCCGTCGTCGAGCCGCTCCCCGCGCCGGCGGATGAGCCGGCGCCCCAGGTTGCTACGCCGGCGCCGAAGCCGAAGCCCAAGGCGCCGCCGAAGCCCAAGCCGAGGCCGCCGAAGCCGGGCGACGAGATCCTCGAGCCGACGTTTTAGCCCGGCACGGCCGCGAGCAGCGTTGCGCGGCCGAGACCCTTGAGCTGTCGGTCGGACCCCGATAGCCTTACGCTCGGATCGTGAAGCCGTACCGGACCACCAACGGTCTTGTGCCCATAGCCAACGTGGAGGCGCGCAAGACGTTTCGCGTGCGCGTCGTGCGTCACCGAGACGGCGACTGGGTGGCCACGTGCGGCTCCCCTGCGTGCCTGAGCCGCGCCGGCAGCGAAGCCGAGGCGCTGGAGAAGCTCCGCGCCGAGATACGCTACCGCGTCGAGTACTGCCCGTGCACCGGCGTGGGCGATGACTACGTGCAGCTCGAGGTGGAACGCGGGTGAGCGCCCGCGTCAGCTGCGGATCAAGTCAGGGCGCTTCTTCAGGATCCGCTCCAGCCACTGGTCGGCGAGCTTCTCCTGCACGGTGTTCTGCCGCAGGCGGTCGTGGAGATTGGACCAGTCGACCTCGTCGAGCTTCTGGTCCTGGTTGAAGCAGGAGAACACCACCTCCTTCAGCTTCCCCGTCTGCGGATCGATGTGCTTCTGCAGGCACTGCGCGCACACCTCCTTCATCATGCACTGCATCGGCGAGTTGATGCTGCCGATGCCGACGTGGCACGGCTTGAGATACGGCGCGAGGTCGGCGTGGCGCGCCCGCGCCACCGCCGCCATCATGCGGTCCGAGCCGATGGCGATGATGCGGTCCACCTCGTCGAGCTTGGCGACCGGGTCTCCCAGATCCCCGCGCGCGTAGGCCGACATCGCCGACACGATCGTGCCCACGTGCGAGCGATCCTGCGGCCGCTGCGGCGGGATGGGCGGCCCGACATCGGTGGCCCACACGACCTGATCCGTCGCCGCCTCGATGTCCTCGCGCTTGAACACGTCGTCCGGGTTCCGGTACCCGGCGAAGTACACGACCTTGTTCCCGTGCGCCCGCATCGCCCGCGCGATCGAGAACAGCACGGCGTTGCCGAGGCCGCCGCCGGCGAGGAGCACGGTCTCCCCGTTCGGGATCTCCGTCGGCGTCCCGGTCGGCCCCATGAGCACGATCGGCTCGCCCGGGCGCAGCGCCGCGCACAGGCGCGACGAGCCGCCCATCTCGAGGACGATGAGCGACAGGAGCCCGCTCTCGCGCTCGACCCACGCCCCGGTCAGGGCGAGCCCCTCCATCAGCAGCTTGGTGCCGTCGATCATCTGCGCCTCGCTCTCGAAGTTGTGCATGCGATAGAACTGCCCCGGGTGGAACGTCTTCGCCTGGCGGCGCGCGCGCACGACGATCTCCACGATCGTCGGCGTCAGCCGGTTCACCTCGACCACCGTCGCCAGCAGCTCGTCGTCGAGGAGCGCCGCCGTCGCCCGCCACGCCGCCTCGCGCGCCGGCTGGCCCGCCGGGTCGAGCGCCGCGATCTCGTCGGCGAACAGCTCCGCCACGAACGGGTAGCCGTCCTTCGCCGACGCCATCGCCTTCACCACCGACCCGGCGTACTTGGGATGGTTGTCGCCGTAGTAGCTGACCGTGCGCCCCATGTCGTCGAGATAGCTGGTGAAGAAGCCGGTCCCCGGCACCAGCGCCAGCTTTCCCGACGCGTCGCGCACCGCCTGGTGCGGGAGGAAGTACCCCTTCTTGTCCAGACGGAACGTGCCCGGATGCTCCTTCTCGTAGATCGTGTTCGGCGCCGTCCCGGCGGCCACGCACACCGTGCGCGCCGGCAGCTCCAGCGCGCTCCCGTCGGGGAGCGTGAACTGCAGCGCCTGGAGCGCGCCGTATTCATCGGGCACGGCCGCCACCGGCGTCACGTTCTCCAGGAACCGAACGTTCTCCTCCAGCGCCTTGGCCACCTCTTCGTGGTTGAGCCGGTAGGCGGGCGACTCGTGCAGTCGGCGCCGGTAGGCGATGGTGACGCCGCCCCAGCTCTCGAGGAGCGCGTCGAAGTTCGGCTCGCGCCCCTCGGCGGCGGCGCGCTCGCGCTCGGCGCGGAGGGCGCGCCCGTGCGCGAGGAACTCGTCGAGGATCGTCCGCTCCTCGTCGTCGAAGCCGGCGCGCACCTCCGCGTCGCCCTTCTCCGCCGCCAGTCGGTCGTAGCGGTGGAGGATCTTCTCCACCTGCACCGTGTAGTAGGCGCGCAGCTCGGTCGCCGCGTCGATCGCGGTCAGGCCGCCGCCGACGACGACCGCGGGCAGGCGCACCTGCAGGTTCGCCAGCGTCGACTTCTTGAATGCGCCGGTGAGCTGGAGCGCCATGAGGAAGTCCGACGCCGCGCGCATGCCGCGGATCAGGTTGTTCTCGATGTCGATCACCGTCGGCCGTCCCGCCCCGGCCGCAATGGCGACGTGATCGAAGCCGAGCGCCCACGCGTCCTTGAGGGTGAGCGTCCCGCCGAAGCGCACGCCGCCGTAGAAGCGCACCTTGTCGCGCCGCGCCAGCGTGACGTAGAGCATGGTGAGGAAGTTCTTGTCCCAGCGGACGGTGATGCCGTACTCCGACACGCCGCCGAAACCCCACAGCGTCCGCTCGTCGAGCTCGACCTCGAGGTCGGCGAGCGTGCGCACCGGCTCGTCGAGGAGCTTGCGCGGCAAGGGCTCGATCTTGAGCCCGTCGACGCCGACGACGCCGAAGCCCTCGTTGACCAGGTGGTGCGCAAGCGTGTAGCCCGCCGGGCCGAGCCCGACGACGAGCACGTTCTTGCCGTGGTACGGGCGCGGATACGGGCGCGCCACGTTGAGCGGGTTCCACCGGGTGAGCAGCCCGTAGATCTCGAACCCCCACGGGAGCTTGAGCACGTCGGTGAGCACGCCCGTCTCCGCCTGCGGGATGTTCACCGGCTCCTGCTTCTGGAAGATGCACGCCTTCATGCAGTCGTTGCAGATGCGATGGCCGGTGCCGGGCGCCATCGGGTTGTCGACGGTGATGAGCGCGAGCGCGCCGAGCGAGTCGCCCGCCCGGCGCAGGAGGTGCATCTCCGAGATCTTCTCGCCCAGCGGGCAGCCGGACAGCGGGATGCCGAGCGGGTTCGGTTTGACCGCGCCGTCCTTGTCGCGGAGCCCCTTGGAGCAGGAGTCCTTGTCGCGGTTGTGGCAGTAGAGGCAGTAGTCGATCTCGCTGGCGACCTCGCGCGACGACATGCGCCGGTCGGTCAGGCGGAACCCGTCGCGGTGGCGGCGGTGCTCCTCCGGGCCGACGACGACATGCGCGCCGGGACGGCGCAGCTTCACCAGGTCGTCGTGGTGCACCGCGTGGGGCAGGCGGAACGACACCCAGCCCCGCAGCTCCGGCCGCCGCATCATGAGCCAGCGCTCGAACAGCTCGAACGCGCGCGCGACGAGCTTACGATCGTCGGGCTCGGCCACGCCCGGCGCGGCGGCGCGCAGCCACGCGGCGGCCTCGGGCGGCGGCGCCTTCTGTTTCAGCTCGTTCTCGAGGTCGAGCAGGCGGCAGGCGAAGCGCGCCACGTCGAGCTCGTCGGACGCGTCGGCGACGCCGGCGGCGGCGAGGATGCCGCGCACCGTTTCGTCCAGGACCGGGTCCGGCGCCACCTCGCCGCGTTTGACGGCGCGCCGCTTCACGACCTGGTCCTTCATGCGGAAGATCGGCGCCTCCCGCTCGGCCTCGCGAAGGAGCGCGCGATGCTCGGCCTCGACGCCGAAAAGGCGGGCCACGAACGTCCCCACGTGCGGGGCGGTGTCCACGAGGACCTCCGAGATCGCCTCCGGAGTCATCCCGCGGCCGCCGCTCGCGCGGTACGCCGCGAACCGCTCGGCCACCGCCGGCGCCGCGGCGGCGAGGTCGTCGAGGAACCGAGCGTGGAGCTCCGCGAGCCGTTCCGGGTGGAACAGGTCTTCCCAGGAAAAGCCCGTGATTCCGAGCGACAGCATTCGGGCGAAAACTTAGCCGATGCCCGGGTGGTTCGCCATCCCGAGCTTATTGTTGGCGGACGATCGAGCCGGTGGACGCGGCCGGGACCACGGTCGAGCCCGATTCGAACGTGACGGTGCGGTCGGGGCGGACGTTGAGGCGGATGCGGCCGGCCGCGCCGCCCCCGCCGCCCGCCGCGCCGGCCCCCGCCGCCCCGCCGAAACCGGGCGCCAGCGCGTCGCTCGCGCCCTTGCCGCCGGCGCCGCCGCCCCCGCCGCCGAGCGATCCGCCGTTGCCGCCGAACCCGGCGGAGGGCAGCCGACCGTCGCCGCCGGGCTGGCCGCTCTCGCCGACGGGGTGGTTGGTGTCGAGGCTGATGCCGCCGCCGCCGCCCCCGCCGCCGCCGATCGCGCCGATCAGCGCCCCGGACGGAATGTCGATCTCCGGCGCCTCGACGAGGATCGAGCCGCCCGATCCGCCGCCGCCGCCGCCGTCGGGCGGCATGAGGAGGAGCACGCCGCCGCGGCCGCCCGGGCCGCCGCCGCCGCCCGCGTCGATCGCCACCGTCGGCCCGAGACGGAGCTCCTCGCAGGCGACGATATGGACCGCGCCGCCGGCGCCGCCGCGCCCCGCCACCGGGCACGGCGGAAAGTTACACGGCTGGCCGCCGCGCCCGCCGAACGCGCCCGGCTCGGGCGAGCGCAGGTCGGGAAAGCCGAACGGCAAGCCGCCGAGCGTGGTCACGTCGTCGCCGACGCCGCCGCCCACGCCGCCCGCGGTGATGTGCCCGCCGCCGCCCCCGCCGCGTCCCGCCTTGTTCGTGCCGGTGCCGAGAGCTCCATCGGCGCCGTCGCCGACCTGCTGGCTCCCCGGGACGACGCCGGCGCCGGGCGCGACGCCCGACCCGCCGACGTCGACGCGCCCGCGCAGCTCGAGGCGGTGGGTGGCGAGGAGGACGGGCACGCGTGAGCCGGTGAATGCGAGCGTCACCTGCTCGCGCAGGGTGAGCTCGTTCACGATGAAGGCGCACAGCTCGAGCCCCCCGGGCGAAGGGACGACGAGGCCGCCGCGGCCGGTGCAGTCGGTGGTGTCCACGACCGCGTTCTGCGTCACGTCGACGATCGCGTCCGCCGGCGCGCGGCAGAACGCGGCGCTGAGACCGGTCGGGACCAGCACCTGGCAGCCCGCCGAGCCGGGCGGCCCGGCGCAGCCGACCGGGCAGCGCACGACGCTCCCATCGCAGGTGGTGAGGTCGTCGCCCGAACAGGTGAGCGCGCCGGGGACGCATGTGCGCGCGTCCGGGGGCCCATCCGGGGTCGACGGCGCGTCGGGGACCGTCCGCGCGTCGAGCGTCGGCGGCGCGTCGGCGATGCCCATCGGCGCGTCGCGGCCCGGGACATCGGCGCCCCCGCCGGCGTCCGGCGTCGTGCCGGACGACTTGCCGCAGAACCCGGTC
This sequence comes from Haliangiales bacterium, assembly GCA_035259575.1. GTDB lineage: Bacteria > Myxococcota_A > Polyangia > Haliangiales > SHYZ01 > DATFWE01. The sequence continues at coordinate 29,347 of DATFWE010000204.1, read as the reverse complement.
GCCAGATCGCAGGTATAGCCGGGCGGACACTCGTGCGTGGCGCCGCCGCACCGGAACGGGCGGTCGTCGAGCGTCGGGCTGAAGCAGCCCGCTAGCAGACCCAGCACCACCCACGCGCGCATCGCGATGCTATCCAAACCGCTGCGTCGTCATGAGGGCCATGCCGAGCTGCATCGCCAGGTTGACGTCGCCGGTGAGGCGAATCCGCCCCTGGAAGTACGCCTGCGCGAGCGGCACGCGCCGCGCGAGGAGATCGGCATACGTGGTCGCATCGGTGACCACGGTCGCGTCGGGCGGGCCCATCGGCCCGGTCCCGAGCTTGAGCGTCGCCGCGAACCCCACGTCGGCGACCTCGAAGCGGACGATGCCCTTGGCCGTCTTGACGAGATCCCGCGCGGTCGCATCGAGGAGCATGAGGTCGGCGGGCGAGGCGTCGGGCGGCGCCAGCGTCCCCGCCGGTCCGTCGCCGAGGACGACGCCGCGCCAGTCGGACACGCCGAGCTTCACCGTCACCGGCGGCTCGGCGCCGTTCGGCGCCGTGACACGGAGGCCGTCGGGCCCGACGTGGAGGTCCCACACGCCGCCGCGCTCGCCGTCGCCGTCGCCAACGACGACCACGCGCGCGTGGAGCGGCGCCGGCGCCGTCTGGCCGCCGAGCTCCGACGGAAGCCAGTCGGTGAAGAATCGTTCGAGCGTGATGTCCTTCGGCGGTCGTTTCATGGCGGCTCCGGCTGAATGACCGGTCGGTCACACGCAGGATGCTGCACCGCGTCGAAGTGGTCAAGGGGGTCAAACGCGGGCGGCGTCGAGCGCGGCGTCGAGCGTAGACGCGGCATCGATCGCGATGTCGACGATGCGCAGCACCACCCCCGTCCGCGGCGCGGTCTCCTTGCGCGTGACCTCGACGCGGCAGGGCACGCGCATGCCGCGGACGTACATGGTCACGTCGAAGCGCTGCCACAAGGTGAACCGCTCCGGGTCGGTGCGCACGAACAGCGACACCGCGCTGACGTCCTCCGCCGTATAGGACTGGTCCTGGGCGAACAGCAGCCCGGGCACCCGGCCGCGCACGGAGCGACGGCGCTCGATCGGCTCGAGGTGGAGATCGTCGTCCATGCGACGACGCTACACCGGCCCCCCGACATGCCCAAGTTTTAGACGTTGAACCTGAAGTTGATCACGTCCCCGTCCTGCACCACGTATTCCTTGCCCTCCAGTCGGAGCTTGCCCGCCTCGCGGCACCGGGCCTCACTCTTGAGCGCCACGAGATCCTCGACGCGGATCACCTCCGCGCGGATGAAGCCGCGCTCGATGTCCGAGTGGATCCTTCCGGCCGCCTTGTGGGCGGTGGTGCCGCGGCGGATGGGCCAGGCGCGGCACTCGTCCTCGCCGGCGGTCAGGAAGCGGATGAGATCGAGGAGCTTGAACGCCTCGTGGATGAAGCGCAGGCGCGCCGGCTCGCTGAGGCCCAGCGCCGCGACGAACTCCTTCTGCTCGTCGGGCGACATCTGCGCGATGTCCTGCTCGACCTTGGCCGACAGCACCACGAGCCCCAGCCCGCGATCGCGCGCGTAGGCGGCGACCTCCGCCGGCGGCGGCTCGGCGACCCGCTCCTCGGCCACGTTCAGGACCAGGAGGAGCGGCTTTTCCGACAGGAACCGGTACCCCGACAGCGCGTTCCACTCGTCGTCGTGAAGGTGCAGCGCGCGCAACGGCTTTTCCCCGTCGAGCTGGACCTTGAGGCGGTGGAGCAGATCCTCCTCGCGCGGCTTGCCCTTCTCCTTCTTGAGCTTGTCGAGGCGCTTCTCCACCAGCTCGAGGTCGGCGAGGATCATCTCCGCCTCGAGGTCCGCCGACTCCTGCAGCGGCTTGGCGTCCTCGAACGCGCGCACCACCTGGCACAGCGCGTCGACCTCGCGCATCGCGTTCAGGACGGCGCGGTCGAGCCCGCGCGCCGAGCCGCCCGTTGCGCCCGCCGCCACATCGCTGAACGTGATCTCGGCGAACACCCGCCGCCGCGTAGCGTAGATGTCCCCCAGGGCGTCGACCTGGGCGTCGGGCACCTTCACCACGCCGAGGTTCGTCTTCCCCTGGCCGCGCGCGGCGCCGAACCCCGTGGCGGCGTGCAGGCCCGTCAGGGCGTTGAACACCGTCGATTTGCCCGACCCGGGGAAGCCTACCAGCCCGATCTTCATGGGGCGCGCACCTTAACACGATCGCGGAGCGGCGCACGCCCGAGGAGGAACGGCAGCGCCTTGCCGTCGGTCACGAGCGGCATGTGCCGCACCTGCGAGCGGACGTAGAGGAGCTTGGCCTTCTTGGCCTCGGGCGGCGCCTCCTCCCAGGTCGCGGGCAGGATCGTCAGCGTCACCGCGTCCTTGAACCGCTTGACGAACGGCTCGGCGAACCGGACGGTGTCGTCGGCGACGATCGTCAGCCGGTGCCACGCGTGCCCCTTGGCGTCGTTGAGCCAGCGGACGTACTCCTCCTCGTTGCCGTAGAACGCGTCGAGGAGGATCACGTTCTCCAGCGGCTCGTAGTCCAGCCACGGGACGATCGTGCGATAGGCGCCGCTGTGCCCTACCACCACCACCGGCCCGTCGGGCCGCGCCAGTCCCGTGGCCCCGTGCACCGCGCGCAGGAGGTCGCCGAGCGACGCCCAGCGCACGTCGTCGTCGAGGCTCATCGGCGCCTCCGGCACGATGAACAGCGCCTGCTTGTTCGCGGCGACGAACTGCTCGGCGAGCTTGTGCTCGCGCCAGGCCTCGTCGACGTCGCTCCAGTAGCCGTGGATGTAGACGACGGTGCCGGCGAGCGACGCGTCGTAGCCGTCGGGGCAGTAGACGTGCACCGGCCCCCTGTCGGTGTCGATGCGCCAGTGATCGCCGCCGAGGAGCTTGGTGGCGGCGACGAGCGCCAGGGCCAGCCGGATCACGGCTTGGATATGCGGCGGGTCACCATCATGTGCGAGTGGTGCGCGCTGTCCGGGTAGCCGTAGCGGAAGTCCAGCGGCTTCGCGGGGTTCTCAGCCCAAAGCTTCTTCATCTCGTTGCCGTCGGCCTTGCCGGCGGGGAGGAACGGGCCGTCGAAGCGCCCCCACGTGACTTGCTCGAACCCGGCCGCCTTCGCGACGCGCGGCAGGATGCCGGTCGCGTCGGAGATCATCCACTCCATGTTCTTGAGCAGATAGTCGCGGATGGTCGTGAAGTCCCTGTACCAGAGGAGGAAGCTCGCCGCCTTGGTCATGGCCGCGACCTTGCCCTTGGCCTCGAGGTGCTTGATCGGCGACGGGTCCACCGCCAGGTGCTTGTCGTCGAGGTTCGCCGAGATGTGGCGGTAGACGCGCACCGGCGCGGCGGCGTCCCCCTTCTTGCGGAAGCCGATCTCCATGTTGAGGAACAGCGCCGCCTGCGCCTTGGCATCCTTCGCCGCCGCGATGTCCGCGTCGGTGACGTACTGGATCGTCCCGTCGGGGGTGAGGTGGAAGTACTTGAGCGACACCGGCTCGAGGTCGTGCACCACCAAGGCCACCAAGGCGAAGATGAGCTGCCCGGGCAGGTCCGCCTTGGAGATGATGGTGAGGTTCGTCGTCTTGGAGTGCGCGACCGCGAACAGCCGGCGGATGTTCTCGGCGATCGTCTTCAACGCCGCGGGCAGCTTGCCCGGCGCGATGGTGTCGATCTTGCGCGCGTCGCCTGAGATCTCCAGCGACAGCGTGGTGATCTCGACCGCGTGGGGGAACGTGGCGAGCGCGGTCACGAGGTCCCCGCCGCCAAACGGGTAGACGAGCTTGTCGGGGAGGCTGGCCGGCACCACCGTCGCCAGGACCGGCTCGGCCTTGTGGAGCCAGCGGGTCTTGTAGCGCTCGATGTGCTCGGCCAGGAGCTTGCAGTGGGCGTCGACCTCCTTGGCGTTGAACCGTTCGGGCACGGCGCCTTCGCCGCAGGCGGCGACGCGGTAGATCTCCTTCACCTGGGGCGTGAAGTCGGCCGGCTTGGCGGCGTCGGGAGCTTGGGCGTGCGCCGCCGAGGCGAACGCCACGAGAACGAGCGGAACGATGCGTGTGCGCATACGCTGGAAAAGATACTTGCCGGTCGCCGTCCTGTAAACTCCAGGCCACCCATGCAGCGGCAAGGCTCCCTCGGTCTCTGGTCCGGCGTCGGCATGAACATCGGCACCATGGTGGGTGTGGGTGTGTTCCTCAGCGCCGGATTCATGGCCAACGACATGACGCCGGGGGCGATCCTCCTCTCCTGGCTGGTGGGCGGCGTGCTCGCCGCCGCCGGGGCGCGCGCCTACGCCGCCGCGGCCGAGATCGTCCCACGCTCGGGCGGCGAGTACCGCTACCTGTCCGACCTGGTGCACCCGTACCTCGGGTACCTCGCCGGCTGGACGTCGCTCCTGGCCGGGTTCTCCGCGCCGATCGCAACGAACGCGGCGGCCGCGGGCGCGTTCGCCAAGACGCTGGGGCCGTGGATCGACCCGACTCGCTTCGCCGTGGGGATCATCTTCGCGTTCACGATCATCCACGCGCTGCAGGTGAGCGTGTCGAAGTGGACCCAGAACCTCCTCGCGCTCGCCAAGGCCGTCCTCCTCGTCGGGTTCGTCGTCATGGGGCTGGTCTACGGCTCCACGTCGGCGCCGGCGTGGACGCCGGCGCACGTGGGCGGCACGGCGACGTTCATGGCCAACCTGGTGTTCGTGATGTACGCGTACAGCGGGTGGAACACGGCGATCTATGCCGCGGAGGAGTTCAAGGACCCGAAGCGCGACGTCCCGCGCGCGATGGTCATCGGCGTGGCGGCGGTGATGGTCCTTTACCTCGCCGTGAACTGGGTGCTGGTCGCCAACCTGACGCCGCAGATGGTCGGGTCGTTCATGGACGCCGACAAGTCCAAGGTGACGATGGGCCACATGGTGGCGGAGCGCCTGATCGGCGCCGACGGGGCGAAGGTGATGTCGGTGCTCGTCATCCTGGCGCTGGTGTCGGCCGTGAGCGCGATGACGATGATCGGGCCGCGCGTGTACGAGGCGATGGCGCGCGACGGATTCTTGCCCAAGCTGTTCGTCGGCAAGGCCGGCCGCCCGCCGATGGCGTCGGTGTTCCTGCAGGGCGGCCTGGCGTTGCTCCTCGTGTTCACCCACAAGATCGGCGAGATGATCGAGAAGATCGGCGTGCTCCTGACGCTGATGTCGGCGCTGACGGTGCTGTCGCTGTTCCGCCGGCCGCGCGAGGCGGGGAAGCCCGCGCTCGCCTGCGCGCTGGTGTTCTTCGGTCTGTCGGCGTGGATGATCGTCACGGCGGTGACCCGGTCGCCGTCGGATCTCGTGTGGATCGGCGCCGTGGTGGCGCTGTCGATCGTCGGCTACTTGGTCACGCCGAAGCGGGCCGGGTGAACCAGCGCCCTGTCCCTTGCGCGGTCCGGCGGTCCACGGTGGTCCACTCGCGCCGGCATATTTCTCAGCAAATTCAATCCACCAGATGAGGCATCGCCCATGCACTACCGCAACCCATGGCGGAATTTCAGATGCCGTTCCTTCCTTGGCTGCCGCCGGTGCATCGCGAGCCCAAGCACGACGCGGTCCCCGATCGTCCGCACGTCGATCCTGGGCACGCGCTGCCGGGCCCCGTGGGCGGCCCCAAGGACCTCGCGTACGCGGCGCACTACGCCGACGGCGCGCACGAGCTCACGATGCCGGACCTGATCGCGGCCTTCGTTCGCGCCCCCAAGACGATGGAACGGCCGGAGAAGCCGGAAGGCGCCGCGGAGACGCATCCGTTCGGCTTCGGCAACTTCACCGACTTCTTCAAGACGCGCCCGGATCCGGCCGAATGGCAGGACCCGACGCGCGAGGCGCGGTCGCGCACCCGCGAGGAGCACAAGGCTCCCACCGAAGCCAAGGCGGCGCCCGCCGCCGGAAAGTGGAAGGCCAAGATCGGCGACGGGGGCGTGACCGGGGGCTACAGCGAGCACAAGAACGAGGGAGGCGTGCAGCACCAGACGGGCGTCGGCGCGGACACCCGCGGCAACCTGAGCGTCGGCCACCGCGCCGCCGACGACGTCGACGACAAGGGCAAGGTCGTAAGCGGCGCGTCCGCCAGCGCCAGCGTCGGGCGCGACGGCCTGAACGCCGGCATGTCGCGCACCAAGGACGGCATGACCACCAGCATGGGCGTCCAGATCAACCCGATCACCGGGGAGCAGGCGGCGAAGATATCGCACGGCGACGAGCACAAGAACGCGTCGGTCTCCGTCAGCACCAAGGACGGCACGACGGCGATCACCGCCTCGGGCAAGTACGGCCCGGTGTCCGGCAAGGCGAGCTACAGCGAGACCGACCGCATCAAGCGGGGCGAGATCGGCGAGGAGGGGATCGACGCCACGATCCGCGACTTCGTCGGCGCCGGCACCTACGTCGAGCACGACACCGGTCACTCGGTGTCCGGGGGCGCGGACGTCGAGTACAGCATCTTCGGCGCCGGGGGGAGCGGGTACAAGGGGACGATGGACAAGCGGCGCCATTTCCAGGCGCGCAAGGCGGACGAAGCGCCCAAGCGGCCGATGCTGCCCGGGGTGCCGGGGATGGGCCCTTCCGAGCTCGAGGGCTTCCACGGCATCGCCGACGTGGACATTGCGAAGCTCAAGCCCGGCGAGGGCTACTCGATCGAGCAGAACAAGCAGAAGGGCGGCGAGGGGCACATCAAGGCGGGGATCACCGTCGGCCTCGGCAAGGACGACGCCGACATGGCGCAGACGGTGCTCGCGCGCGACGCCCACGGAGACATCCGCGTCATGGTCGCGCAGGGCGACGAGCAGTCGCTCACCGGCTCGGTCTCCGCGGCGGGGGCCGTCTCGCTGAGCGGGAAGGAAACCAACGCCAAGTCCGCGTCGGTGTCGTTCACCGCCCACGGGCCGGAGGGGGAGAAGGCGGTCAAGGAGTTCCAGCAGACCGGATTGCTCCCCGGCGCCGACAAGGTGGCGAAGCTCGCCGACCCCGACGTCACCGCCAAGTACGACGCCGCCAAGAAGGAATGGCAGGAGGCGGTGAAGGTCGCGAAGGACCTCACCGGCTACCCCGCGATGATCCTCAAGCAGCGCATCGACCAGCTGCGCGAGAAGATGTGCGAGGCCGCCGGCCCGGTGAACGACGCGTTCCTCCAGCACCGCGGCGGCGCGCTCGCGGACGTCGCGGGGGTGAGCTACGACGACCACACGACCGCCCACCAGACCGCGCACGACACGTCGCTGGGGCTGCTCGGGTTCGACATCCTCCTCGGCGGCTCCGAGGAGACCGAATGGGAGAAGGGGTACCGCGCCGGCGGCAAGGCGCAGCTGGCGCAGGGTTACGAGCGGAAGGACAAGTACCTCATCGCCGCGACCGAGACGTCGGACATCGTGATGAATCCCAAGGGCTACTCGAAGGACGGCGACGCCGTGGCGATGGTCATGGGGGGAAAACAACGGGTGAACCAGCGGCAGCGCGACATCCTCGCCAATGCCGGCCCGGAGGCGTTCGACATGCCCCCCGAGACGCTCGAGGCCTGGCGCAACGGCTCGATGAACGAGGCGGAGCTCGCGAACATCGCCGTCACGATGACCGAGGGGCAGCTCGCCAAGATCCGTGACACGATCGCCCGTCCCGACCTGGTTCACACCTCGATGATCGCCGGCGGCGCGAGCGGCCTGTACGAGCAGGTGCGGAGCGGCGGCAAGGTCGAGACGCAGGCGAAGGCGATGATGGGCGGTGATGCCGACGCCCGGCTCGCCGTGGAGCGGAACAAGGAGCTGAACCAGCTCTACCAGGACGCCGCCGCCGCGCGCGTCAAGCAGGTCCTCCAGACGGGGAAGTTCGACTACTCGCTCCTCGCCGACGGCGGGATGAAGGACATGCTGGCGCACGTGGACCACGTCAAGACCGCCGAGGACTTCGTGAAGCTCACGCCCGAGGAGCAGAAGCTCGTCATCGCGACGGGCGCGATCGCGATGCGCGGCACCGGCCAGAACTCGTTCGAGTGCATGCGCCTCGTGCTCCAGGTCAAGGACAAGGACCAGCGCAACAACCTCATGCGCCAGCTGTTCGAGACCAACGAGCGGCGGGAGAAGGGCGCCGACAGCGCGGTGGACTTCGTCCAGTGGGTGGAGACGCAGGGCGACGTGAGCCACGTTCCGAAGGAGGAAATGAAGCAGCTGCTGTCGGGCGTGGCGGTGCGGAGCGACGACTCGGACACCAAGTCGGCGAGCGCCACCCACGACTACTACGAGCTCCTCCACCCCGGTCTGGGCAACGAGATCATCGGCAAGCGGCTCGCCGAGAAGCCCGATGCGCGTCAGTTCGACAAGAACATGGGCGAGCACATGCGCCAGCGCCCCGAGGAGAGGGACGCCGATCGCATCACCGACCTCCTGCAGGCGGCGCGCGGCGACAAGGCCAACCCCCAGGCGGTCCAGGCCGCGGTGACCGCGGCGATGACGCAGAACCCATACTTCCTGGGCGAGATGTGGAACACGCTCGAGAAGGATCCGGCGCGCCTGGCCTGGGCCAACTACATGCTGCAGGGCACGATCTACCACCGCGACCTGTCGCACAAGTGAGGACGTTCAGATCGACACGCAGCCCTGGTCGACGTCGCAGCGCTCCTGCGCCGGGCAGCGCGCGTCCACGGCCGTGTTCTCGCAATACCCGTGGACGATTCCGGAGTACATGTCCCCGCAGGCGACGTCCACGCACGCGGGCTTCGCCGGGCACTCCGGCACGACGCTGCACATATCGTAGGGCGCCGAGCACTCGGGGGGGCTGGGCATCGGGTCGTTCCACGGGGTGCCCACGTCGCCCGTGCTCGGAATGGTCTCGATCTTCGCCGCGAACAGCCCCTGGGTGATGTGCGAGAGCGTGAGATTCGCCGCGTCGTACCCGTCGGAGATGAAGCGCCCCCAGATGACCCCATTGGCACGTCCGTCGATTTCGAGGCGCAGCGATCCGCACCAAACTCCAGTGTAGAACTCCTGGATGCCGGCGATGTCGCCGCTCCAGATCTCGGCGCCGTCGGCCCGGCGATAGACGCCGGGGTCGAGCCGCGGCAGGAAAATCGCGATCGGAATCGCGGGAGCCTCGTGGAGGCCGAGATCGAAGCCGGTGAAGCTGCCATCGTGCAGCGGGCGCACGCCGCGGTCGGCGGAGTAGTCCTCGTCGTTCGCGTGCTCGATGGCGTAGTTGATCGGGTCGACGACGTCCTCGTGATAGGTGAAATGGGCAAGGCAGTGCGCGCCGAGCTGCGGGAACCCGGCCGGGATCGCGGGGACGCCCTGCCCGTCGCACGCGGGCCCCGGGGTGGGCATCGCGTCCGCCTCGGTGGGCATCGCGTCCGGTCCCTGCGATGCCGCCGGCGATCCGCACGCGAACGCGACGATGACGAGCGAGACGACGACTGCACGCGCCATGTACATGCCTCGCGCGCACGTGGAGCAAGCGGGGTGCCGCGCCGGTGTCCAGTGTTTTCAACTGGTTGGCGGCCGACCGGCGGCGATGACCGGGGACATCCCATGGGACGCCCCCGTGGCGCTCATGGGAACGTGCTATCACCACGCGGTGCTCGTCGAGACAGGTCCTGGCCGTCGTCCGCAGGGAGCCGCGTGACGCGGCGGGCGCTGCTCCTCTGGCTCTGTGCCACCGCGACGGCGCGCGCGCAGGGCGTGGCGCAGGATCCGACGGCGGGCCTCGAGCTGCCGGCGGCGCCGCGCGCGGGGAACGCGGGCGCGACCGCCGTGACGCTCAACCCGGCCGGCCTGGTCCACCTCGGCGGCTTCCACCTCGAGGGCGCCGGGACGTTCGTCGTCGGCGACGACGAGACGTCGCTCGGCGAGGGTGGCGCGGGCGTGTGGGCCGCGACGGCGGTGGCGCCGCCGATCCTGCCCCGCTTCGGCGTCGGCGCGGCGGTGGAGAAGCGCGTCCCGGCGTCGGGGCTCTACCCCGACCCGGGCAAGCCGCTCCGCCTCAGCGTCGGGCTGGGCGTGCAGGCCACGTCGGCGCTGGCGTTCGGCCTGGCGATCCACCACTTCATGGACGGCTCGTCGGGCGGAATCGAGGCGCTCACCACCGCCGATCTGGGCATGGACGCGCGCCTGGGGCCGTACCTGGCGGCCGGGCTGGTCGTGCGCAACATCTTCGCCCCGGTCCTGTCGACCGGTCCCAGCGAGCGCCGCTGGGACGGCGAGATCGCCCTGCGCCCGACGGGGGACGACGCGGTGGAGGTCGCGCTCGGCGCGATCGTCGATGACCGGCGCGGCCGCTTCGATCCGCGCCTGCGCCTCGGCTTCCGCCTGGCGCACGGCTTTTACCTCCGCGGCGAGGTGGAGGCGACGACGCGCTTCGATCTGGTCGCGGGCACGCTCGACACCCGGCGCAACTACGAGGGGCGCGCGGCGCTGGGGCTGGAGGTGAGCCTGGGCGAGGTGGGCGCGGCGGTCTACGGCGTGGGGGCGCTCGGCGGCGGGAGCCGGACGTTCGGCATGGCGGTCGCGGCGCGCTGGTCCCAGGAGGACTACCCGTCCGTCCTGCCGCCGCCGGGGCGCATCGTGCGCGCCAAGCTGACGGGCGACATCGACACGCGCCAGCTGGTGCGCATCCTGGCCGGACTGCGCCGCGTGGCCGACGACGCGGGCGCGGTCGCGCTGCTCCTCCAGGTCGACGGGCTCACCTGCGGCTGGGGCACCATCCAGGAGCTGCGCGACGCGATCCATCGCCTGCGCGCGCGCGGCAAGAAGACGTTCGTCTACCTCGTCGCGGGCGGCACGCGCGACTACTACCTGGCGACGGCCGCCGATCGCGTGCTCCTCGACGCGGCCGGCGGTGTCCGCCTCATCGGGCTGACCTCGCAGATCACGTTCTTCAAGGAGCTGTTCGACAAGATCGGCGTCGACGCCGAGTTCGAGAAGATCGCCGAGTACAAGAGCGCGCCCGAGCAGTGGACGATGTCGGCGTCGTCGCCGGCGGCGCGCGAGATGCGCGCGTCGCTCCTCGACAGCCTGTACGATCGGATCGTCGCCGACATCGCGAAGGATCGGGGCAAGGCCGAGGCGGATGTCCGCGCCGCCATCGACGCCGGGCCGTACACCGCGGCCGAGGCGGGCAAGGCCGGCATCGTCGACGTGGTGATCGAGCCCGCCGACCTCGACGCGCTGGTGGTCAAGGAGCTGGGGCGGCGCTACCCCGTCGTCGACGATCTGCCCCGCCCGCGCGACGAGGCGTGGGCGCGCCCGCAGATCGCGGTGGTGTCGCTCGAGGGGGACATCATCGACGGCAAGTCGATGGAGGTGCCGCTCCTGGGGCAGCGCCTGTCCGGCGGGGAGACGCTCGCCGCGGCGATCGCGTGGGCGCGCGACAACCCGCGCGTCGAGGCGATCGTCGTCCGGGTCGATTCCCCCGGCGGCAGCGCGCTCGCGTCGGACGTGATCGCGCGCGAGGTCGCCGCCACGCGCGGCAAGAAGCCGATCGTGGTGTCGGTGGGGGACGTCGCCGCCTCGGGGGGCTACTTCGTGTCGGCGCCGGGGGACGTCATCTTCATCGAGCCGGGGTCGATCACCGGGTCGATCGGCATCTTCACCGGCAAGTTCGACGTGTCGGGGCTGGCCCGCCGCCTCGGCGTCACCTGGGAGACGAGCAAGCGCGGGGCGCACGCCGACATGGAGAGCTTCTTCCGCGCCTACACGCCCGAGGAGCGGACGCTCATCCGCGACAAGCTGCGCTACTTCTACGGGCGGTTCGTGGGGGCGGTGGCGCGCGGGCGGCACATGAGCGAGGACGAGGTGGACGCGATCGGCCGCGGGCGGGTGTGGACCGGCGCGCAGGCGATGGAGCGCAAGCTCGCCGATCGCGTGGGCGGCCTCTACGACGCGATCCGCGAGGCCAAGGCGCGCGCCGGCCTGGGCGACGACGACCGCGTCGAGGTGGTCGTCCTGCCGTTCGAGCCGGACACGCTCGTGGCCAAGCTCCTCAAGCTCGTCGGCGCCGAGGCGGGCGCCGACGCGCTGGCCCCGCTCCGCCCGCTCGTGCGCGCGCTGCCCGCGTCGGTGCTGGTCCAGCCGGAGACGGTGCAGGCGAGGATGCCGTTCGATCTGACGACGGAGTAGCGCGCCTCACTTCTTGTGCATGACGACGTCGCCCGACGCGTTCAGCGAGCCCATGCTCATGCTCGTCGACATGACGTGGAGCTCCGACGCCTGCACGCAGTAGGTGGACGGCGACCCGCCGTCCAGCGTCAGCGACGTCCCCGAGGTGGCGTACGTCCCGCTGCTCGTCGAGGTCTGGGGCTTGATCTGAATCGTGCACACGCAGCCGCCGATGCCCTGGCACGAGACGGCCTGGATCGCCGGGTTGGGATTCTGGATCAGCGCCTGCTTGAGCGCCTGGTCGAGCTGCGCGCACGTCAAGGTCACGCCTTGAACCGTCAGGCACGATTCCGGAATGGTGATGGCCAAACCTCCGGACAGCGTGATCGTTGTCGAATAGGTCAGGTCGGACCGAAAGGAAAACATCCCGCTCGCGCCGATGCCCGCGGCGTCGACCGTCCCCGACGGACAGAAGCTGCCCAGCGGCGATGCGGTGAAGCTCAGGCACGCGTCGTCGATGGTCCAGTCGCCGACGACGTTGCCGCCGCAGGGCGCCACCTTGCCGCACGTGCCGCTTCCCGATGAGCCGCACGCGCACAGAAACACCGTGTACATGCACACACATGTCGCCGCCAGCCGCCGGACCATTGATCAAGGAGAAGCCCGGGACCGAAAAAGTGCAAGTGACGCGTGTCCGCGGTCGAGCGCGGTGGCGGCGAGTCAGGAATGCGCCAAGAAGAACGCCCGCATGTCCTCGGGCAGCGGGCTGTCCACGGTGACCGGGTCGCCCGTCTCCGGGTGGGGGAACGTGACGCGCGCGGCGTGGAGCGCCTGGCGCGCCATGCCCAGCTCGGCGGCGATCTCCGCGTCGGAGAGCGCGCCCGGCGCCATGTCGCAGTAGCGCACGAACGTCTCCTCGCCGTGGGCGTAGAGTTTGTCGCCGACGACGGGGTGCCCGAGCGCGGCCAGGTGCGCGCGGATCTGGTGCTGCCGGCCGGTGCGGGGACGGCACTCGACGAGCGCGACGTCGCGGCCGCGCGCGACGACGCGCACGTGCGTCTGCGCCGACAGGCCGGCGGCGTCCACCTGCATGCGGATCTGCATCGGCGGGCGGTCGGGACCGTTCAAATGGCGCGGGGGCGCCAGCGCCAGGGGGAGATCGACGTCGCGCTCGTCCCACGCCGGCGCGCCGTGCACGAGCGCGAGGTAGGTCTTGTCGACGCGGCGCTGCTCGAACGCCATCTTGAGGCGCGCCGCCGCGCGCTTGCCGCGGGCGACGACGACGCAGCCGGACGTCTCGCGGTCGAGGCGGTGGCAGATCTGCAGCCCGTCGTCGGGGTAGCGCTCGCGCAGGAGCCGCGCGAGGGTGGTGAAGTAGTAGCGGGCGGTGGCGTGCATCGCCATCCCGGCCGGCTTGTCGAATACGCGCACGTGGTCGTCGCCGTGGAGCAGCGGCAGGTGCGACGGCGCGGGCGGCTCCGGCCGCGCCGGGCGGCGGATGAGGATCTCGTCGCCGGCGGCGACCGGCGAGCTCGGCTTCATCGTGCGTCCGCCCGGCCCGACGAGCTGGGTGCGGATGACCTGCTGGATGCGCGTGCGCGACAGGCGGCGGATCTTGCGCTTGAGGTAATGGTCGAGGCGCAGGCCGTGGAAGTCCTCCTCCACGAGGAAGCGGATCTCGATGATGGGGGCGGGCTTCGTCAACCTGACACAGATAGCATAAGATGGAGACAGATGTCCCCAGTCGAGCCCAAGAAGTTTCCCGACTTCGTCCCCCCGACCAAGATCACGTGGGCCGGCGACGGGGCGCCGCGGCTGCACCTGCGTCGCTGCCGCCTGGTCATCGATGGGGACGAGCATGCGTTCGAGAAAGGCGAGGTCCGCATCGGCGCGATGGACGACAACGACCTGGTGCTGCGCGACGACACCGTGTCGCGCTACCACTGCAAGATCGTGCAGGAGGAGTCGGGCTACGTGCTCGTCGACCTGGGGTCGACGAACGGCACGTTCATCAACCGCGTGCGCATCCGCGAGGCGTACCTCAAGCCGGGGTGCACCGTGCACCTCGGCCACACCGAGGCGAAGTTCCAGGCCGGCGAGGAGGAGGTGGAGATCGTCCCGTCGCGCAAGGATCGGTGCGGGGACATCATCGGGCGGCACCAGAAGCTGCGCGAGATCTACGCCATCATCGAGAAGATCGCGCCGACCAACACGACGGTGGTGATCGAGGGGGAGACCGGCACCGGCAAGGAGGTGGTGGCGCAGACGATCCACAAGCTGTCGGCGCGGGCGCAGGGGCCGATGATGGTGTTCGACTGCGGCGCGGTGCCGGAGAACCTCATCGAGAGCGAGCTGTTCGGGCACGAGAAGGGCTCGTTCACGGGCGCGATCATGACGCGCCAGGGGCTGTTCGAGATGGCCGACGGCGGCACGATCTTCCTCGACGAGCTGGGGGAGCTGCCGCTGGACCTCCAGCCCAAGCTCCTGCGCGCGCTCGAGCAGCGCGAGATCCGGCGGGTGGGCGCGGGCAAGCCGCTCAAGGTGGACGTGCGCATCCTCGCGGCGACGAACCGCAACCTCGAGGAAGAGGTCCGCGCCGGCCGCTTCCGCCAGGACCTGTTCTACCGCCTGTCGGTGGTGCGGCTGGTCCTGCCGCCGCTGCGCGATCGCGTGGAGGACATCCCGCTCCTGGTGAAGCACTTCTTGAAAGTGCACCCTTACAACCGCGCGCCCGACGGGACGGCGCGGGTCAAGCACCTGACGCGCGACGCGATGGACACGCTGCAGGCCTACCGGTGGCCGGGGAACGTGCGCGAGCTCGTCAACACCGTCGAGCGCGCCGTGTCGTTCGCCGACGGCGAGACCATCGAGGTGCGCGACCTCCCCGAGCACATCCGCGACACGGTGCGGCCGCCGCGGGCCCAGACCGCGCCGCCGCTGGTGGACCTGCGCGAGCAGCGGGAGATCCGCGCCACGCCGCCGGCGCCGCCGCCCGCCCCGATCGACTCCACGTTCAAGGAGGCGAAGGAGAAGTGGGTGTCCAGCTTCGAGCGCGACTACATCGTCCACCTGCTCAAGAAGAACCACGGCAACATCTCGCACGCGGCGCGCGAGGCGGACATCGACCGCAAGTACTTCCGCAAGCTGATGAAGAAGTACGACATCGAGGCGATGGGCGAGGACGACGGCGACGAGGACTGAGCTCCTAGGGAAGGTCGATGCCTAGGACCACGAGCAGCGCCGCCTCGATCTGACGCAGGCGGTCGGGTCGCAGCGGGGGCCCGATGGGCGCGTCCTCCACCTCCGCTGCGGGGAGCGTGTGGATGTGCTCGCACAGGATCATGGTGGGCCGCTCGAGCCCGCCCTCTCCCCGGGCCAGGCGGACGTGGGTCACAAGTGGGCGAAGCCGGGTGGATCCCGGCACAACCGTCACGTAGCTCGACCGCAAGTTGAGCAGATCCGACGACACGACGAGAAGGGGCCGGCGTTTGTCGAGCTGTCCCCAGTACAAACATCCGCGCCGGAGGGTCATCGTGCCCGCTTGCGGCCCGGAGCCCGACGCGGAGGCCCATCGAGGTCAACGCTCCGGCGCTTGCGCCGGAACCCCTGGGTCATCGCCGCTTCCTCGGCGATCTCCTCCGCCGTCTGGCCGCGGTAGTAGGCATCGAGAGAGCGCGCGATGTCCTCGTCCCGAAGTTTGCGCACGAGAAACCTCAACCCCTCCTCCACGACTGCGCTCCGCGACCGCAGCCCCCGCGTGGCTCCGAGCCGCTCGGCCTCGGCGATGACGTCCCTCGCGAGCGAGACTGTCACACGAGATTTCATAACTTAGATCATACAGAACGTATGCGGCCGCGCAACCCGGTTTCGACCGGTGACGGCACGGTGATCCTGCGGCGCCCCGACGGGTCGATGAGCACCACCAAACCCGACGGCACGCGCGAGGACCTGAGCGCCGACGGCCGCGTGACCCGTTCCGGCGCCGACGGCGCCAAGGCCGCCGCCTGAGTCACGCCTGGAACGAGTAGACGTTCCCCAGGCGGAGGATCCGCGTCAGCTCGTCGAGCGCCGTCATGCTCTCGTCGAGGAGCGCCGGGTCGGCGAGGTCCGCGGCGGTGAGGCGATCGCGGTAGTGGCGCTCCACCCAGGCGACGAGCGTGGCGTGGAGCGCGGGCGTGAACAGCACGTTCGCGCCCAGCGCGCCGGCCTCCTCGTCGGTGAGGACGATGCGCAGGCGCAGGCAGGCCGGCCCGCCGCCGTTGTTCATCGACTGGCGGACGTCGCGGTAGTGCACCGCCGCGACGGGGTTGTCCTCCGCCACGACCCGCTCGAGGAAGCGCACCACCGCCGGCCGCTCGCGGCACTCGGCCGGCGCGAGGATCGCCATCTCCCCGCCGGGAAGCGTGAGGAGCTGCGAGTTGAACGGATAGGCCGCCACCGCGTCGGCCGCGGGGAGCTCCGCCTGCGTCGCCGCGACGCAGCGGAACGCGTCGCCCAGGCGCGCGCGCAGCTCGGCGAGGAGCGCCGCGCGATCGAGGAACGCCAGCTCGTGGAGCATGAGGAACGCGCCCGAGCCCACGGCGAGGACGTCGGTGTGGAACGCCCCGGCGTCGATCCCGTCGGGGTGCTGCTGGGGCAGGAGCGGCGCCGCGCGCGCGGCGTGAAGGCGCGCCACCGCCTCGCTCGCCTCGCGCGCCTGCCGCGCGGGGAACCGCCGCGGCGCCGGCGCGTCCCCCCACAGGCGGCGCCCCCACGCGTAGATGTGCACCGCCTCGCGCCCGGGCGCGTGCAGGCGCGTGTGGTTGGCGGCGCCCTCGTCGGAGAGCTGGGGCGCGAGCGGCGCGTGCACCACGAAGCGCGCCGGGTCGGCGAAGATGCGGCGCAGGATCGCGGCCGTGGTCTCGGCCTCGAGCGCGCGATGGAACAGCGTCGACAAGTTGGCCACGACGAGGTGGCAGCACCCGTCCGCGGCGTCGGCCGAGGGGGCGACCGTGGCCGCATTCGCGGTCCACATCGCCGACGCGCTCGAGCACAGCCGGAGCCAGTGGTCGCCCTCGCGCGCGGCGCGCGCCACCACGTCGCGGTCGGTGGCGCCGGCGAACCCCAGCCGGCGAAGCGCCGTCGGGTCGGGGCGGAGCTGCGGCGGCAGCACCGCCTGCCCCACACCGAGGTCGTGCACGAACCGCATCTTCCCCAGGCCCTCGAGGGCGGCGGCGCGCGGGCTCGACGCCATCCCCTCGTGGGTCATGCTCGCCACGTTCCCGGGCGACAGCCCGCCGTAGTTGTGGGTGTTCCCCACGATGCCGTCGAAATTGTATTCCCTCACGTCAGTCCTGGGCGCGCGCCTCGTCGATGCGGCGCGCCCCCTCGATGAGGAGCCCGGTCGTCGGCGTGTCGATCTCGTCCTCCATGTCCACCTCGAACCCGGAGAACTCGAAGCTCCCCGCGCTCCAGGTGAGGAGCTCGTACACCGCCTCGGCGTTGATCGGCTCCGGACGATCGTCGTAGCGCGCTTGGACGACCCGCCCCTGCTTGAGGAAGATGCGCGCCTTCTCCTTGCCCTTGGCGAGGATGAGCACGCCGCTCTTGCGCTCCATCTCGAGGACGATGAGCAGCGACGACAGGCCGAGCTGGTCCAGCGCGCCCTGAATGGCAGGCCCGGCCGAGCGGATCTTCTGCACCGGCGCCGGCGGATCGACGCGACGCTTGAGCGCCTTGGCCACGCGCAGGTCGAGCTCCTCGAAGCGGAACGGCTTGGGCAGATAGTCGTCGGCGCCGAGCCGGAACCCGCGGATGCGGTCCTCGTCCGACGACAGCGCCGTCAAGAAGATCACCGGCACGAACGCGAGCTTGGGCGTGGAGCGGAGCTGCTTCACGAACGCCCAGCCGTCCATGCGCGGCATCATCACGTCGGTGATGACGAGGTTCGGCGTCTTCTCGTTCGCCAGCTCGAGGGCGTCCTCGCCGTCCTCGGCGGTCACGATGTCGTACCCCCGTTTACCCAGCACCGTCGTCACCATGCGGAGGATCCATGCGTCGTCATCGACGACGAGGATGCGAGGGTTTGGCATCTATCCGAAATTTATCTCAATATGGGGCCATGCTCATGACCTTTTTCACCGAGGGCCACGAACTGTTCCGCAAAACGCTGCGCGAGTTCGTCGAGAAGGAGCTCCGCCCCCACACCGACGAGTGGGAGCGCGCCGAGTCCTTCCCGCGCGAGGTGTTTCGGCGCATGGGCGAGCTCGGCTTCCTCGGGGTGGGCTATCCCGAGGAGCTCGGCGGGGGCGGCGGGGACTGGTGGTACAATACCGTCTTCGGCGAGGAGCTCGTCCGCTCGGGATCGGCGGGGCTGAACATGTCGCTCATGGTGCAGACCGACATGGCGACGCCGGTCATCAACGCGCTGGGCACGCGCGAGCAGAAGCAGGAGTTCCTGGTGCCGGCGATCCGGGGCGAGCGGATCGCCGCGCTCGGCGTGTCCGAGCCCGGCGCGGGCTCCGACGTCGCGAGCATCCGCACCACCGCCCGCCGCGTTGGCGACGAGTACGTCGTGAACGGCCAGAAGACGTTCATCACCAACGGCACGCGCGCCGACTTCATCACCCTGGCCGTGCGCACCGGCGGCGAGGGGCACGCCGGCGTGTCGCTCGTGCTGTTCCCCACCGACGTCAAGGGGTTCAAGGTCGCGCGCAAGCTGCGCAAGATCGGCAACCACGCCTCGGACACCGGCGAGCTGTTCTTCGAGGACTGCCGCATCCCGCGCCGCTACCTCCTCGGCGAGGAGAACCACGGCTTCAAGTACATCATGCAGAACTTCCAGGGCGAGCGCCTCATCGCCGCCGTCGCCGCCGTCGCCGGCGCGCAGCGGACCATCGAGGATTCGATCGCCTATGGGCACCAGCGCGAGGCGTTCGGGCGCCACATCCTGCAATTCCAGGTGTGGCGGCACGAGCTGACCCAGCTCCTCACCGAGGTGGAGGCGGCGCGCTGGCTGACCTACCGCGCGGTGGACCTCTACAACCGGCGCGTCGAGTGCGTGAAGGAGATCAGCATGGCGAAGCTGTTCGCCGGGGAGACCGCGGTGAAGGTGGCCGACCGCTGCCTCCAGTTCCACGGCGGGTGGGGCTACATGGAGGAGTACCCGATCTCGCGCCGGTGGCGCGACACGCGCCTCATCACGATCGGCGGGGGGACGTCGGAGATCATGCGCGAGATCATCGCGAAGCGGGTGGGTCTGGGGTAGCCCCTTAGAACGGGTTTACCACGGAGAGATCGGTGCGCGTCTCGTTGCGCGCCGTGAGCATCGACCCGGCGACGCCGCCGACGAGCGCGGTGGAGTTGACGCGCCGGATGCGAACCTGCTCGGACGTGTTCTGAAAGTTCACCGCCGGCACGTCGACGAACCCCGTATCGGGGTTGGGGCCCCACTGGAAGTCCCTGACGTCGACCTCGACGGTCTCCGCGGCAGCACCCGACCACGAGACGCGGACGACGCCGCCCGGCGCCTGGTGCGGATCGAACGCCACGGCGGGCTGCGGCGATACGATCGTCGCCGGGTCGGGCCCCTCGACGGACCCATCGAGGTTGTCCATGCCCGCGACGACCGACAGCCGGAAGCGATGCGACCAGGCGGGCGAAACGCCGTGGTAGCGGTTGTCGGTGCCGAGGTTGAGCTGGAAGCCCCCGTTGCCCGCGTCGACGGTCACGACGGCGTTGGTCACATGATCAATGCCGCGGCGGACATCGACTAGGATCGATGCTCCGGTGCCCTCATTCTCGATCGACCCGGACACCAGGAGCGTGTGCGTTCCGCCGCCGGGGTCGGTGGCGCTCCCACCTCCGCACCCGGCGACCAGCAAGACGAGAAGTGTGCGTCTCATGCCCCGGAGTCGTGCAAGGCCAATGCCGCGGGATCCACGACGCAACTGCGCGTGACGGCGGGGTGGGGCGGCGCAAAAGTGCTCCCACCGCGACACGCGCGTCAGTGCGCGACTGCGGGCGGGGAACCGGCGCGGGCCGCGGCGGGCGCCGCGTCGTCGACGATCGTCTCGGCGCGCCAGCCGTCGCGCCACGCCCACACCGCGCCGCGCCGCGCCGCCACGACCACATCATCGCCGCGAGCGAGGAGGGCCGCCGGCTCGCCCGCGCCCTCGGGGAGCGCGGCGACGAGAACGAGCGCGTTGGCGTCGACGCGGGCGAGGGCCGTCGGATAGAGCACGAAGAGCTTGCGCGCCGCGGACGCGGCGGCGAGCGGCGCTCCGGCGAGCCCGGGCGGCGTCGCGAGCTTCCTGCCGCCGCGCCGCAGGCCGTCGGCGCAGAGGATCAGCGCGACCCCGTCGACGCCGGCGACGCCGAGCGCGCCGGCCGCGCCGGACACGGGGCGCCAGGCGCGCCCATTCCACCGCACCACGCCCGCGTCGGTGACGGCGACCGCGTCGCGCGCGCCGCCCGCCCAGAACGCCGTCACCGGGGCGGGCGCGGCGGCGAGCGGGGTCCACTGGCCGCCCGCGCGCAGCCGGATCGACCGGCCGTGCGCGACGCCGGGAACGATCGACCCGTCGGCGGCGAGCACCGACGCGCGGCCGACCTCGGGCAGCGCGCTCCACGCCGTCCCGTCGTGGTGGAACACGCGCCGTCCGAGCGCCCACACGTCGCGCGCCGATGGTCCGCGCGCGACGCTGAGGTCGCCGGCCACGCCGCCGGCGACGCGCCGCCACGCGCCGTCCTCCCAGCGGAAGATCTCGCCGCCGCGGCCGACGAGCGCCGGTGTCGGGCCGCCGGCGGCGCCGACCAGGACGACGTCGGCGCCCGCGCGAGACGCCGCCGAAACGAGGGCGAGGACGAGCGCGAGGAACGCGGCGAACCGCATGCCATCATGGTACGTCATGCTGGGCTCCGGGAAGCGACGCCTCATGGTCGGCGCCGCCGCCGTGCTCGTCCTCGTCACGGCCATCCCCGTCTACATGGTGGTGCGCAGCCAGACCGAGGGAGTGCGGCTGGCGCGGATGCTGCGCAACGAGATGACCGAGAGATGGGGCTGCCCGGTGCCCGCGCCGTTCGTCGAGCCCTCGGCGGTGGTGCTCGACTGCTGGGACGGAAAGCTGCCCGGCGGCCGCCCGTTCGTGCTGATCTTCGGCACCGAGCCGGGGTCGCGCGCGCAGGTCGCCAATTACATCGGGATCTGGCTGCCCCCCGGGCCCGACCTCACCGACGACTGGCTCCTGCGCTGGAAGCAGCGCGTGGCCGATCGCGGCGATTGGTGGGCGCAGCGCGCCGGCGTGCCGGCGCCCCGTCGCACCCACCTGTTCGTCGGGCCGCCCGAGGGCGTGCCGGTGCGGGCCGACCGCGCCGAGGGCGGCGCGCTGCTCGTGTGGAAGCTCATCACGCTGCCGTCGGTGGACAAAGTGCGCGAGCGGATCGACGCGGTGGCGGGGTCGTTCTGAAACCGCGGCGCGCGCGGGGCCATCCAAAGAGCATGCGCATCGCGATCCTCGGCGGCACGGGCACGCTCGGTCGGGCCGCCATCGACACGGCGGTCGCCGCTGGGCATGACGTCGTCGCGATCAGCCGCCGCGCGCCGGGACGGCTCCCCCCCGGCGTGGCCCACGCCGCCGCGGACGTGACGACGGGCGACGGATTGGCGCGGGCGCTCGCCGGTGCCGAGGTCCTCATCGACGCGACGAACGCGCGGCGGGACGCCGGCAAGGTTCTCATCGAGGGCACGCGGCGCGTGCTGGAGGCGGCGCGCGACGCCGGCGCGCGCCACTTCGTCGGCATCTCGATCGTGGGCATCGACGACGCCCCCATCGCCTACTACCGCGTCAAGGCGGCGCAGGAGAAGGTCATCGCCGAGGGCCCGGTCCCGTGGTCGCTCCTTCGCGCCACGCAGTTTCACGACCTCGTCGCGGAATTCGCGCGCGGCACGCTCGGCGTCGTGCTCGCGCCGCGCGGCTGGCTGCTCCAGCCCGTCGACGTGCGCGAGGTGGCCGCGGCGCTCGTCGCCGCCGTCGGCGACGGCCCGTCGGGACGTCTGCCCGACGTCGCCGGCCCGGAGGTCGCGGCGTTCGGCGACCTCGCGCGCGCGTGGAAGCGGGCCGCCGGTCGCCGGCGCCTGATCATCCCCGTGCCGGTGCCGGGCGCGATCGGGCGCCATCTGCGCTCGGGCAGGATGTGCAACGTGGACCGCTCCGTCGGGACGATCTCGTTCGGCGACTGGCTGGCGGAGCGCTACGGCGGGGCCGAAGGACGGCCGGCGACCGAGACGGCCAGGGCCTAGAGCCTTCCCCTCACCTCCGCCGCCGCGGCGCGGATCTCCGGATCGCCGTGGGTGTCCTCGAGGAACCGCAGCTGCGCCGCGAGCGTCCGCGCGCGCCGCGGCTTCTCCGTGCCCAGCATGCGCGTGAGCTGCGCCAGCGTCGCGCGCACCCGCGCGTCCCCCTTGTGCGCCAGCGCCTTCGTCAGGATCTCGTAGTCGTCGGGGAGCTTGTCGTACTTGCCGAGGTACGCATCGACGGCACGGGTGCACGCGTCCCGCCCCTCGGCCTCCTTGATGCGCGCGAGGAGCTTCTGCCGCTCGAGCCGCTCGGGGTCGCGCGGGGGCGCGGCGGGTGCCGCGGGCAGCGCCGCGGCGGCGGCGTCGGCGTCGTCCTCGACTGGCGTCGGCGCGGGCGCCGGCGGCGCGGCGGCGGTCGGAGGCGCGGCCTCGGCGGCGGGTGCCTTGGGCCGCGGCGCCTCCTCCCCGCCGGTCCGGCTCAGCGTCTTCGCCAGCTCCCCCAGCGTCCCGGAGGCGAACGCCCGTTCCAGCGCCGCTCGGTAGCTCTTCTGGGCGTTCACGGCGGCGGGGCTCGACGCCTTCTGCATCGGATCGCGGTCGCGATTCCTGCTCTTGTCGCGAAGCTGGTCGATCTCACGCCACGAGAGGTTGCGGTCGCGTCTCCGATCGTTCCGGTCGTCCATTCGGTCTCCCATGTCGTGAGTGGGGCGGGAGAAAAGTCCCAGGCGGGGTCTTACCCTTCTAGTCTAAACTCGCGTGCGAACGGAATCAACTGGCTGTAAAGTGGCTGCGCATGCCTAACCGACCGTTGTCTTTCGGGTTTCGCCGCGTGTGGTGCGGAGTCATCGTGATGATCGCGTCGGCGGCCGGCCCGGCTGCGGCTTCGGAAGCGCCCACGCTGCGCCTGCCGCAAACGGTGAAGCCCGTTCGCTACGCGCTCGAGGCCACCCTCGATCCCGCGGCCGACTCGTACGCCGGCCGCGTCGACATCGAACTCAACGTCACGGCCGAGACCGACGTCGTGTGGCTGCACGCCGTCGACCTCGAGATCTCCGGCGCCACCCTTGGCGGGACCGCCGCCGAGACGACGCAGGTCGGCGATTTCCTCGGGGTGAAGCCGGCCAAGGCGCTGCCGGCGGGCGCGACGCAGCTCCACGTCGACTTCAAGGCGCGGCTCCTCGACGGCACGCTGGCGGGTTTCTTTCGCGCCCGCGAGGGCAAGAACGCGTACGTGTTTTCCAAGCTCGAGGCGGTCTTCGCCCGCCGCGCGTTCCCCTGCTTCGACGAGCCCGCGTTCAAGACACCGTGGCGGATCACGCTCCACGTGCGCAAGGAGCACATCGCCCTCGCGAACTCGCCCGTCGCCTCGGAGAAGGAGGACGCGGGCGGCTTGAAGACCGTGACGTTCGCCGAGTCGCGCCCGCTGCCGACGTACCTCGTCGCGATCGCCGTCGGTCCGTTCGAGCTGGTCGACGCGGGCAAGGCGGGCAAGAAGGGCGCGCCCGTGCGCATCGTCGTCCCGGCCGGGATGGCAAAGACCGCGGCGTACGCGGCCAAGGCGGCGCCCGAGATCCTCACGCGCCTCGAGCGCTACTTCGATCTTCCCTACCCGTACGACAAGCTCGACCTCGTGGCGCTGCCGGGCCAGCCGGGCGCGATGGAGAACGCCGGGCTCATCACGTTCGGGACGCGACGCCTTCTCGCCGATCCCGCCCGCCAGACCAGCGAGCACCGTCGCTCCGTCGTCCACATCATGGCCCACGAGATGGCGCACATGTGGTTCGGCGACTACGTCACGATGACGTGGTGGGACGACATCTGGCTCAACGAGGGCTTCGCCAACTGGCTCGAGCAGAAGGTCGTCGCCGAGTGGAAGCCGGAGTGGCGCGAGGACGCGGCG
This sequence comes from Haliangiales bacterium, assembly GCA_035259575.1. Lineage (GTDB taxonomy): Bacteria > Myxococcota_A > Polyangia > Haliangiales > SHYZ01 > DATFWE01. Next base: position 5,064 of record DATFWE010000204.1, on the reverse strand, counting down.
AAGGCGCGTTCGCGCGCCAAGGCGATGGACGCGGACGCGCTGGCGTCGGCGCGGCAGGTGCGCCAGCCGATCGAGACGAAGGGCGACATCGCCAACGCCTTCGACGCGATCACCTACGACAAGGGCGCCTCGGTGCTCGCGATGATCGAGGCGTGGATCGGCCCGGATTCGTTCCAGAAGGGCGTGAAGACGTACCTCCAGGGGCACGCCGACGCGAACGCGACCACCGCCGATTTCGTGGCGTCGATGAGCGACGCGGCGGGGCTCGACATCGGACCCGTGCTGTCGTCGTTCGTCGACCAGCCCGGCTCGCCGCTGGTGACGGTGGAGGTCCGCTGCGACCGCGGAACGCCGCGCGTGTCGCTGACGCAGTCGCGCTATGCGCCGGCCGGCGTCCCGCGCTCCGACAAGCCGGCGGCGTGGCGCATCCCGATCTGCGTCAAGTACGGCGCGCCGGCGGGGACGGCGCGCGCCTGCATGCTGCTCACCGGCGGACACGCCGAGCTCCTCCTGGACGAGACCAGGGTGTGCCCGGAGTGGGTGGTGGGCAACGACGGCGGCGTCGGCTATTACCGCGTGCGCACGCCCGACGAGCGCATCGCCGAGCGCGTGCTGCGCGAGCCGACGCTGTCGCTGCGCGAGCGCATCACCGCGATCCTCGACCTGGGCGGGCAGGTGGACGACGGCACCGTGCCGGCCGCCGCCGCGCTGCGCAACCTCGGGGCGCTGGCCGCCGACCGCGATCCGCTGGTCGCGGCGGAGGCGGCGGACATGGCCTGGCGGCTGGCGACCAAGCCGTTCGTCGTGCCGGAGATGGAGGAGCGGTGGGCGAAGCTGGTCGAGAAGACGTTCGGCGACCGGGCGCGCCGGCTCGGCTTCAAGCCGGGCCGCGGCGAGGAGGAGGACATCCAGCGGCTGCGCGATCAGGTGGTGTCCCTCGTCGCGGTCGAGGGGCGCGACAAGCGGGTCGCCGCGGAGGCGCGCGCGCTCGCGAAGAAGTGGCTCGACGACCGCAAGGCGGTCGACCCCGAGGCCGCGCGCACCGCGATGTGGATCGCCGCGCGCACCGGCGACCGCGAGCTGTACGAGGTGATGCGCGCGGAGGCGTCGCGCCCGCAGGACACGAACGACCGCGCGCTGCTCCTCGCCTCGCTGGTGAGCTTCGGCGACCCGACGCTGTTGCGCCGGGGGCTGGAGAACCTGCTCGGCGACGACGTGTCGAGCGGCGAGGCGGTGACCGCCCTCGGCGCCGCCGCGAAGCACGACGTCATCGGGCAGGCGGTGGTGCGCGAGTGGGTGCGGCAGAACTTCGACGCCGTGGCGAGGAAGCTGCCCATGCAGTTCCGCGCGACGCTGTTCGCCTCGAACGGCGGCTGCGACGAGCCCAGCCGGCGCAAGCACGAGCAATTCTTCGCCGACAAGGTGACGCAGATCGACGGCGCCAAGCGCGTGCTGTCCCAGGCGCTCGAGCGGATGGACAACTGCATCGCCGCGCGCAAGGTCCAGGAAGCGAGCGTCACCGGGTTCCTGCGCGGGCAGTAGTGTACGGGCTCACCCTCGACGCCGACGCGGCCGAGCGCATCGCCCGCGGCGCGGCCGCGTTCGAGGCGCCCGCGGGGATCGAGCCGGGGCGGCCGGTCCGGCTGCTCGGGCCGGCGGGCGAGGTCGTGGGCGCCGGCATCGCCGATCCGGAGAACGACGTCGTGCGGGTGTGGTCGCGCGAGCCGACCGCGGCGTTCGACGCCGCGTTCTTCCGCCGCCGCGCCGAGGGGGCGGTCGCGCTGCGCCGCGCGCTCGGCCTCGCCGGCGCCTACCGCCTGTTCCACGCCGAGGGCGACGGCCTGGGCGGGCTCGCCGCCGACGCGTACGGCGAGTTCGGCGTGCTCTATGCCTACAGCCGCGCGCTGGTCGGCTGCGGGCGCCTCCTGGCCGAGGCGTTGCGCTCGGCGGCGGGCCTGCGCGGCGTGGTGGTGAAGGTCCGCCCGCGCGGCGGCGTGAAGCCGGGGCAGGTCAAGCAGGAGATCGTCGGCGAGGAGCCGCCCGAGAAGCTCGTCGTCGAGGAGAGCGGCGTGCCGTTCGAGGTGCACCTCCTCGCCGGGCTCAACGTCGGCCTGTTCACCGACATGCGCGAGCACCGCCGGCGCCTCGGGCCGTACGTCGCCGGGCGCACGGTGCTCAACACGTTCGCCTACACCGGCGCGCTGTCGGTGGCGGCGGCGCGGGCGGGCGCGCGCGAGGTGACCAGCGTCGATCTGTCGTCGGGCGTGCTGAAATGGGCGGCGGAGAACTTCCGCCTCGCCGGGCTCGACCCGGAGCGCCATCGCTTCGAGGTGTCGGACGTCGCGCGCTTTCTGAAAAAGGAGCGAGGGCGCGGCGCCCGCTACGAGACGATCATCCTCGACCCGCCCACGTTCTCTGCCGCGCGCGCGCATGCCTGGTCGATGCGGGAGGACTATCCGGACCTGATCCGGGCCGCCGCCGACCTTCTCCCCGAGGAGGGCGGCTTCCTGTGGGTTTCGACGAACGAGGTACGGGGGCGGAGCGTGCTCGATCACGTGGCGGAGGGCCTGAACCGCCGTCGCGTGCGCCTGCTCGAGCTCGGCGGGCTGCCGCCGGACTACCCCACGCCGCCGTCGTGGCCCGAGGCGCGGTATCTCGAGGTGGCTTGGCTGTGGGTGGAGTGAGCATTGCGCAAATCACAGCTGGCGGAGATCACCACGTGCCGGACCAGGTGATGACCGCGCCGCCGGGGACGGGCGAGGCGTCCATCTTCGTGCCGCTGTGGTGAAACACGTAGGGGACGAGGAACCCGACGATGGCGCCCATGGCGGCCCCGCCGAGGACGTCGGTGAAGTAGTGGCGGTCGCCGGCGATGCGCAGGTAGCCCGTGCCGACGGCGACGGTGAGGCCCGTGGCCCAGACCAACGGCGCGTAGCGGTAGCCGCGCATCGACGCGATCGTACCCGACGACACCGCCAGCGAGAACGCCAGCGTGGTGTGGCCGGAGTAGAACGACAGGTTGTCCTCGGAGTCGATCGGCTTCTGCGAGGCCGCGAGCGCGTGCACGTAGGGCCGCTCCCTGCCCACCAGGAACTTGATCGTCTGGTTGAGGTCGGCGGCGAGAACCGCCGATTCGACGATGATCATCGCGTCGTACGGCCAGTCCTTGATGCGGCCGTCGTGGTCCGCCGCCAGCGCGCCCAGGCCGAGCGCAGCGGTCGGCGCGATCACGAACCCCATCGCCCCGCTCAGCGTGTTGGCGGCGTCGGTGTTGGACCACTTCAGCGCGTCGCGGATGCCCCCGTCCACGCCGTTCAGCGCGTCGCTGCCGTCTACGTTGCGGTCGCACCATTTGCACACGGAAGGCGCGAGCTGGCTTTGGTAGACCGACGAGAGGATCCAGCCGATGCCGCCGACGGCGATGATGGTGCCGTCGGCGTAGACGTTGGTGCGGAGCTCGTCTTCTGCATTTGCCCGGGCCGCCTGCGCCAGTAGCGCGAGGCACACCAGGGCTTTACGCATATTCCACGCGGATCGTCTCGATGACCGTCCTGAGGGCCTGCTTCACCACCTCGGTGTCCTCATGGCGCAAGATCACGTGGCCGTCTCCTTCGTAGCTGTCGGACTTGGGCGCGCCGACCGTCGGCAGCCGGGCCTCGGCGACCAGGTTGCCCACGCGCGCGTTGGCCTCCGCCACCCCCGTCACGCGGACGACGCGCCCGCGGCCGCTGCCGCGCAGGTAGGCGCACCCCGTCGACCAGCGCCGCGGCCACGGGCCGTCGAACGCCTCGTCGACGACGGCGCGCGCCCAGGCGCGGTAGAGGTCGGTGTCGTGGGCGAGCCCGGTGAGGCGCACGATGTGCGCCCCGGGCGGCCGGGCCGCGATCTCGCCGATCGCGAGGCTCCCGTCGTCGCGCTCGAACCATTCCATGTGCGTCACGCCGGTGTCGAGGCCGAGCACGCGCACCGCGCGCACGCCCATCTCGCGCGCGCGGTCGAACTCCGGCCCGAGCACGCGCGGCAGCACCACCGCCCACTGGATCCACGGGTTCTCCATGACCTCGAGCGGGCCGGGGAAATAGCGCGAGATGGAATGGAAACGCACCTCGCCGCCGACGGTGATCGTCTCGAACGAGAACTCGCGCCCCTTGAGGAACTCCTCCGCCAGCGTCGGATTCTGCGGCGACACGCGCACCGCTTCCAGCGCCTGGCGCAGCTCCTCGGCCGAGCGGATGCGCCACGTCGCCTTGCACGCCATGCCGGCGGGCGGCTTGAGCACGATCGGCAGGCCGACCTCGGCGACGAACGCCTCGGCGTCGGCCCATGTCGTGAGCAGCTTGTGGCGGGCGCACGGCAGCCCGTTCGCCCGCAGCACGTCCTTCATGCGCGCCTTGTCGCGGAAACGCTCCGCGGTGTCCACGTCGGGGCCGTGCACGCCGAAGTGCCGGCGGACCATCGCCAGCGGCACCTGCAGCGGCTCGAGGATGCCGAGGATCCGGTGCGGCTGGCCATGGCGCTGGCGCAGCAGCTCGACGCCGCGGACGAGCTCGGCGGCGTCGAGCGCGTCCTCCACGCGCACCACGTCCCAGTAGAGCGCGGCGTCCTCGCCGCGCGGCGTCTCCTGCAGCACGCCGAGGAGCTTGACGTCGGCGAGCCCGCCCACCGCGCGCACGAAGCGCATCGTGGTCTCGAGGGGAAACGGCGCGATGAACACGACGTTGCGCATTTTTTGTATGGTAGGTCGATGAACGTCGTCTTTCTAGCCCCGTCCTACCCGCCCGAGATGCAACAGTACACCCGCGGCCTCGCCGAGGTGGGCGCGAGCGTCTTCGGCGTGGGCGACGCGCCCGCGGCATCGCTGCCCGCGTCGCTCAAGGGGTACCTCGCCGATTACCTCCACGTGCCGCGCATCCTCGACGAGGACGACGTGATGGCGCGCGTGCACGGTTGGGTGCGCGGGCGCACGGCCGATCGCGTGCTGGCGAACTGGGAGCCCGCCGTGCTCCTCGCGGCGCGCTTGCGCGAGCGCCTGGGCGTGCCCGGGATGTCGATCGACACCGTGCG